>NZ_JBIVKT010000021.1:0-150618 GCF_044750905.1 Streptomyces sp. NPDC088762 | reverse complement strand
GTTTGCGCTGCTAGACCCAGGTGTCCAGCCACATCCGGCTGCGCCAGGAGTCCATCGGGAGGGTCTGGCCCGTGTAGATCGGCCAGAAGTAGATGAAGTTCCACACGATCAGCAGGACCAGCACCCCCGCCCCGATCGCGCCCAGCGCACGCCGGCGTTCCGACGAGCCCGACGGGCCCAGCAGTGCGCCGATCATCATCGCCACGGCCAGGCACAGGTACGGGACAAAGACCACCGCGTAGAAGTAGAAGATGGTCCGCTCCTGGTAGTTGAACCAGGGCAGCAGCCCCGCGGCCAGCGCGCACGCGATCGCGCCCGCCCGCCAGTCGCGGCGGAAGAACCACCGCCACAGCACGTACAGCAGCGCGAAGCAGCCCGCCCACCACAGCAGGGGGGTGCCCAGCGCCAGGACCTCGCGCGCGCACTTGCCCGCCTCGGTCGCCGGGCAGCCGTCGGTGCCGGGCTCGGGGGACTCGTAGAAGTAGGAGACGGGCCGGCCCAGGACCAGCCAGCTCCAGGGGTTGGACTCGTAGGTGTGGCCGGAGGTCAGGCCGACGTGGAAGCGGTAGACCTCGGTCTCGTAGTGCCACAGGCTGCGCAGCCACTCCGGCAGGAACGACAGCGCGCTGTCCTGGTCGTTCTTGGCGGCCCAGTCGCGCAGGTAGCCGCCCTTGCCGTTGTCCGGGCTGAAGATCCAGCCCGACCAGGACGCCAGGTACGTCAGGACCGCCACTCCCACCGTGGACACGAACGCCTGCAGGTCGTCGAGGCGCCCGACCGCCCGGTAGGGGGAGCCCGCCCCCGCGGTGCGCCGCGCGGCGATGTCCCACGCCACGGTCAGGCAGCCGAAGAAGGCCAGCGCGATGAAGCCGTTCCACTTCGTACCCGCGGCCAGGCCCAGGCACACCCCGGCCAGGATCCGGTACGGACGCCAGCCCAGCCGCAGCGATTCGGCGATCACCAGGTCAGGCCGGGTCCGGCCCTCGTCGTCCAGCGGGAGCGCGGCCGCCAGGCGCGCCCGGGCCCTGTCCCGGTCGATGAGCAGCGCCCCGAAGGCGGCCAGCACGAAGAACATCAGCACCAGGTCCAGCAGCGCCGTACGGCTCATCACCAGGTGCAGGCCGTCCACCGCGAGCAGCGCGCCCGCCAGGCAGCCCAGAAAGGTGGAGCGGAACAGGCGGCGCCCGATCCGGCACAGCATCAGCACCGAGAGGGTGCCGAGCACGGCCGTCATGAACCGCCAGCCGAAGGGCGTGAAACCGAACATCCACTCGCCGAGCCCGATCACCCACTTGCCGACGGGCGGGTGCACGACGTAGCCCGCGTCCACCGGGAGGGAGACCCCGTCGGGGTTGGCGAGGATCGACTTGTCGATGTCCTTCGGCCAGCTGGCCTCGTAGCCCTGCTTGATCGTGGCCCAGGCGTCCTTGGCGTAGTACGTCTCGTCGAATATCACCGCCTTCGGGCTGCCCAGGTGCACGAACCGCAGCACCCCGGCGACCAGCGCCACCAGCAGCGGACCCACCCACGACAGGACGCGCTGCCAGGTGTCCCACACCGTCGGCGGCAGGCCGAAGGTCATCCACAGCTGGGGGGAGGGCTTGGCGTACGGGGGCACCAGGCGGGTGCGCACGTCCGTGCGCGGCGCCCCGGCACCGCCCGGAACGTAGCCGAAGCCGCGCAGCCGGCGCAGCCAGGGGGACGGCTCTTCTTCGCGTCCCGCCGGCGGGGCGGGCGGGGCCCCCGCGGGGCTGGGCGGCGGCGTCGCGGTACTGGTCACCGGCACATCGTAGGGAAAGGACCTGTGAGAGCCCCAGCGGCGGGCGGCGCCGGGGGGTGTCCCGGCGAAGTGCGGGCGGCCTCCGGGGCGGACTCCGGGCGGCGGGCTGAGAGGATGGGCGGGTGACAACTGACCAGCCCCGCGGTATCGGCACCTCCTCCCCGGCCGGCGTCCTGGTGCTCGCCGGCACCCCCATCGGCGACCTCGCGGACGCCCCGCCGCGGCTCGCGGCCGAGCTGGAGCGGGCCGACGTGATCGCCGCCGAGGACACCCGGCGGCTGCGCCGGCTGACCCAGGGGCTCGGCGTGCACACCACCGGGCGCGTCCTGTCGTACTTCGAGGGCAACGAGTCCGCGCGCACCCCCGAACTGGTCGAGGCCCTGGCCGGCGGAGCGCGCGTGCTGCTGGTGACCGACGCCGGCATGCCGTCCGTCTCCGACCCCGGCTACCGGCTGGTCGCCGCCGCCGTGGAGAAGGACATCCGGGTCACCGCGGTCCCCGGGCCCTCCGCCGTCCTCACCGCGCTCGCCCTGTCCGGGCTGCCGGTGGACCGCTTCTGCTTCGAGGGGTTCCTGCCGCGCAAGGCGGGCGAGCGGCTCGGCCGGCTGCGCGAGGTCGAGGCCGAGCGGCGCACCCTCGTCTACTTCGAGGCCCCGCACCGGCTCGACGACACCCTGGCCGCCATGGCCGAGGTCTTCGGCGCCGAACGGCGGGCCGCCGTGTGCCGCGAGCTGACCAAGACCTACGAGGAGGTCAAGCGGGGCGGGCTCGGCGAGCTGGCCGCATGGGCCGCCGAGGGCGTGCGCGGGGAGATCACCGTCGTCGTGGAGGGCGCCCCGGCGGCCGCCCCCGGCGACGTGGACGACGAGGAGCTCGTACGCCGCGTACGGGTCCGCGAAGAGGCGGGGGAGCGGCGCAAGGAGGCCATCGCGGCGGTCGCCGCCGAGGCCGGCGTACCCAAGCGCGAGGTCTTCGACGCGGTCGTGGCGGCAAAGAATGCGGCACAAAAGGTGCTGTGAGTGGGTAAAGAGCTAACCTGAAAAGCAAAGCTCAGACCGCGCACCGGGCGCTTTTGGCATGAGTCGCCCAAAGACCGTCCAACAGTAGACAGGGCCTGATGCGCTCCCGCCCGAAGAGGCGTCCACTGGCAATGGCACCAGTGGAACAAGAGGAGCTGGCATGAGTGAGATCGCAGACACCCCGGTACCCGTCTCAGGGCCCGTCGTCGCAGCCGCCGCCGACGTGCAGACCGTGCACGAGGCGTACTCCTTCGCCTGCATGAGGTGCGGATACGGCTGGGAGCAGGCGTACGCGATAGAACACCACGTCGACGGCAAGGGCCAGCCGTTCATCATGTACACGGTCAACGGCGAGCGGGTGCCCTCCCCCCTGTCCAACCCCACCTGCCTGAACTGCGGCGGCCACGTCGTACGCATCATGCGGGCCGGCCAGGTCTCCTCGGTGCTCGGCATGATCGACCACCTCTACCACCACCGCATCGCGCCCGGAATCGCCGGACCGGTGCCCGCCGGTGCGAACGTCCCCCGCACCCCGAAGCAGCGCAACGCGCCCCGGACGCACGACGCCCCCGGACCCGTCGCCATCGACCCCGCCGAGGAACGCCGGGGCCCGCTCTCCCGACTGCTGGGGCTCTTCCGCCGGTCATAAGATCGGCCGTATGAGCACCTCCTCCGCCTCCAAGGACGCCCTGCCGCCGCTGCCCGAACCCCTCCGGGTGGCGGTGGCGGATTCTCACACCCACCTCGACATGCAGTCCGGCACCGTCGAGGAAGGCCTGGCCAAAGCCGCCTCGGTGGGCGTGACCACGGTCGTCCAGGTGGGCTGCGACGTGAAGGGCTCCCGGTGGGCCGCCGAGACCGCCGCCGCGTACGAGAACGTCCACGCGGCGGTGGCCCTCCACCCGAACGAGGCCCCCCGCATCGTCCACGGCGACCCCGACGGCTGGTCCCGCCAGGGCGCCCGTACCGGCGGCGGAGACGCGGCCCTCGACGACGCACTCGCCGAGATCGAGGCGCTTGCCGCCCTCGACCACGTCAAAGCGGTCGGCGAGACCGGTCTGGACTACTTCCGCACCGGCCCCGAGGGCATGGCGGCGCAGGAACGCTCCTTCCGCGCCCACATCGAGATCGCCAAACGGCAGGGCAAGGCGCTCGTCATCCACGACCGCGAGGCCCACGCGGACGTGCTGCGCATCCTGCGGGAGGAGGGCGCGCCCGAGCGGACCGTCTTCCACTGCTACTCCGGGGACGCCGAGATGGCCCGGGTCTGCGCCGCCGCCGGCTATTACATGTCCTTCGCCGGCACCGTCACCTTCAAGAACGCGGCGCCGCTGCGCGAAGCCCTGGCCGTCGCCCCGCTGGACCTGGTGCTCGTCGAGACCGACGCCCCCTACCTCACCCCGGCGCCGTACCGCGGACGGCCCAACGCGCCGTACCTCATTCCGCTGACCGTACGGGCCATGGCGGCGGTCCGCGGCATCGACGAGGACGCGATGGCCACCGCCCTGGCGGCGAACACGGCCCGCGCCTTCGCCTACTGAGTCCACTGCTCCCGTCACCTTCCCGCCGACACGCTGTGTAGCGGCTTGACTTTGGTCGGTGACGACTCCTCCGCTATGGTGCCGTGCCCGAACCAGCGGGTCCGGACCACCAGTGGAGCGAGCGTCGTGAGCGATACGCAGGGCAGTCACCGCCACGGCGGCCCCGTCCCGGGCCCGCCCGACCCCCTGGCATGGTCGACCGGGACACCGGCCCCGTCGCCTTGGCGGGCCGATACGGACCCACTGGACTGGCCGGCCGGTGCGGGAGACCCGGAGCCCATGGCCTGGCCGGCCGGTGCGGGGGTCCCGCAGCCCATGGCCTGGTCGGCCGACGCGGGCGGTCCGCAGCCCGGGCGGTCCTCGGTGGCGTCACCGCCCTGGCCGGCGGACGCCGGGGCCTCCGGGCCAGCGGCCTGGTCGGCGGCTGCCGGGGAGCCGGAGCCGTCGCTCTGGCCGGCCGGTGCCGGGGACTCGGCGCCGCCGGCCTGGGCGGGCGACCCCGGGAACCCGGCGCCCCGGGTGTGGGCGGGCGACCCCGCGGACCAGGCGCCGACGCCCTGGCGTCCGGCCGAACCCTCGGAGACGACGCCACCGGCCTGGCGTCCGGCCGGCGCCGCCGACCCGGAAGCAGCGGCCTGGCGTCCGGCCGGCGCCGCGGAGTCCGAGCCGCCGGCCTGGCGGCCGGCTGACGCCCCGGAGTCCGAGCCGCCGGCCTGGCGGTCGGCTGGGGCCACGGATCCGGCACCACCGGCTTGGCGGTCGGCCGGCGTCGCGGACCCGGCGTCAGGGGACTGGCAGTCGGCTGGGGCCGGGGATCCGGGGCCATCGGGCTGGGGGGCGGCGGAGGCTGCGGAGGCGGCGCCATCGCCTTGGCGGTCGGCCGAGGCCGCGGATCCGGCTGCTCCCTCGGCCTGGCGGTCGGCCGCCGCCGAACCGGCACCAGCGGGCCGGCGTTCGGCGCAGGCCGCGGATCCGGCGCCGGCGGGTCGGCGGTCCGCTGAGGCCGAGGAGTCGGAGCCGTCGCCCGGGCCGGGCGGCGGCATGGAGGCGGAGCCGCTGCTGTGGCCGGCCGGCGCCGCGGATCCCGGGGCGGGACCGCTCCCCCCGGAGCCGGCCCCGGGGGTTCCTTCCCCCCGCGGCGGCGACCACCGGGCCGCCCGCCGGTCGCGCGGACGGGCGACCCCGCCGCCGGCCCCCGCCCCGCCGCCGGCCCCCGGCACCGGCCGGCGCGCCCGCGGCCGCGCCACCCCTTCCCCCGCCGAGCCGGTTTCCGGCCGGCCCCCGGCCCCCGAGCCCTACGCGTCCGCAGCGCCCGGCCCGGGCCGCCGCCGGGGCGGGGCACTGTCCGAGCCCGCAGCCGGGGACCGGGCCGCTGGCGAAGCCCCGGACGCGCCCCCGGCGCCGGGCTCGGGCCGCCGCCGGGCCCCCGGCCCGGGCACCGGGCCGATGCCGCCCGGCGCCGGCCCGGGCACGGCAACCGGCACCGGCACGGGCACCGGCTCGGCGACCGGTTCGGGCCGGCGGGCCCGGGGCCGGACCCTCACCGCCGAGCCCCCCGCAACGCCCGCACCCGGCACGGGCCGGCGCGCACGCGCCCGTACCGCCTCCGCCGCCCCGGACGTGATCCTCACCCCGGCAGGGACCTGGCGGCGCCTCGTCCCCCAGGCCCTCGTCGTCGCCTTCCTCGCCGGCGGCACCACCGCCTTCGTCGCCGCCGACAAGTCCGTACGCCTCACCGTCGACGGGGTCCCTAGGAACCTCCACACCTTCGCCGACGACATCGACGAACTGCTGGCCGCCGAAGGCCTCGGCATCGGGCCCCACGACCTCGTCGCCCCCGCCCCCGGCGAGCCCCTCGACGACGGCGAGGAGGTCGTCGTCCGCTACGGCCGCCCCCTCCAGCTGACCCTCGACGGACAGCGGCGCGAGGTGTGGACCACCGCCCGCACCGTCGAGGGCGCGCTGCGCCAGTTCGGCATCCGCGCCGAAGGCGCCTACCTCTCCGCCCCCCGCACCGCTCCCGTCCCCCGCGCCGGCCTCGCCCTGAGCGTCCGCACCGAACGCAGCGTCACCTTCATGGCCGACGGCCGCGAGCGCACCATCCGTACCAACGCCGCCACCGTCCAGGAGGCCCTCTACCAGGCCGGCATCACCCTGCACGGCCAGGACACCACCTCCGTACCCCCCGGCTCCTTCCCCCGCGACGGCCAGACCGTCACCGTCCTGCGCATCACCGGCACCCGCGAGGTCCGCGAGGAACGCATCCCGTACGAGACCGAGAAGACGATGGACGCCACCCTGTTCGCGGGGACCGAGGTCGTCGAGCGCGCCGGGCGCCCCGGCGCGCGCCGGGTCACCTACAGCCTCCGCACGGTCAACGGCGTCCGCCAAAAGCCCCGCCGCATCGCGGAGGAGATCGTCCGCGAGCCCGTCACCCAGCTCGTCAAGGTCGGCACCAAGCCGCTGCCGACCTCCGTGGCCGGCGCCGACGGCCTGGACTGGGGCGCACTCGCCCAGTGCGAGTCCGGCGGCCGGCCCGGCGCCACCGACGCCTCGGGCACGTACGGCGGCCTCTACCAGTTCGACGTCCGCACCTGGCAGTCCCTCGGCGGCAGCGGCCGCCCCCAGGACGCCCCGGGCACGGAACAGACGTACCGGGCGAAGAAGCTCTACGTGCAGCGGGGGGCGAGTCCCTGGCCCCACTGCGGCCGTAGGCTTTACCGGTGAGCACCGCAGAGCAGCAGCCCAACGACCACCCTTCTGACGCCCTCCTCGGCCCGGCCGACATCCGGGAACTGGCCGCCGCCCTCGGCGTACGCCCGACCAAGCAGAAGGGCCAGAACTTCGTCATCGACGCCAACACGGTGCGCCGTATCGTGCGGACCGCCGAGGTGCGCCCGGACGACGTGGTCGTCGAGGTCGGCCCGGGACTGGGCTCGCTGACGCTCGCCCTGCTGGAAGCCGCGGACCGGGTCACCGCCGTCGAGATCGACGACATCCTCGCCGCGGCGCTGCCCGCCACCATCGAGGCCCGGATGCCCGAGCGCAAGGACCGCTTCGCGCTGGTCCACTCCGACGCCATGCTGGTGACCGAACTGCCCGGCCCGGCGCCGACCGCGCTCGTCGCCAACCTCCCGTACAACGTGGCGGTGCCCGTCCTGCTGACCATGCTCGACCGCTTCCCGACCATCGAGCGGACCCTGGTGATGGTGCAGGCGGAGGTCGCCGACCGGCTCGCCGCCGAGCCCGGCAACAAGGTGTACGGAGTTCCCTCGGTCAAGGCCAACTGGTACGCGCACGTCAAGCGCGCCGGTGCCATCGGCCGCAAGGTGTTCTGGCCCGCGCCGAACGTCGACTCCGGACTCGTCTCGCTGGTGCGTCGGACCGAGCCGATCAAGACCACCGCCTCGAAGGCGGAAGTCTTCGCCGTCGTCGACGCGGCCTTCGCCCAGCGCCGCAAGACGCTGCGCGCCGCGCTGGCCGGCTGGGCCGGATCACCGGCGGGCGCCGAGGCGGCGCTGGTCGCCGCGGGCGTCTCGCCGCAGGCGCGCGGCGAGTCGCTGACCGTGGAGGAGTTCGCCGCGATCGCCGAGCACAAGCCGGCGGCGGAGAGGCCCGCACTGTGAGCGCGCACCCGACGACCGTGACCGTACGGGTCCCCGCGAAGGTCAACGTGCAGCTGGCGGTGGGCGCGGCCCGCCCCGACGGCTTCCACGACCTGGCCAACGTCTTCCTCGCCGTCTCCCTCTTCGACGAGGTCACGGCCACCGCCGCCGACGAACTGAAGGTGACCTGCGCCGGCCCGGACGCCGATCAGGTGCCCCTGGACCGCACCAACCTCGCGGCGCGCGCCGCCGAGGTCCTGGCCGCACGGGCCGGGCTCACCCCGGCCGTCCACCTCCACATCGCGAAGAACATCCCGGTCGCCGGCGGCATGGCGGGCGGCAGCGCGGACGGGGCCGCCGCCCTGCTGGCCTGCGACACCCTGTGGGGCCTGAACACCCCGCGTACGGAGCTCCTCGCGATCTGCGCGGAACTGGGCAGCGACGTGCCCTTCAGCCTGCTCGGCGGCGCCGCGCTCGGCACCGGGCGCGGTGAACTGCTGACCCCGGTGGAGGCCGGGGCGTTCCACTGGGTGTTCGCGGTGGCCGACGGCGGGCTGTCGACCCCGGCCGTCTTCCGCGAGTTCGACCGGCTCACGGCCGGTACGCGGGTCCCTGAGCCGGAAGCCTCCCCGGCCCTGCTCGCGGCCCTGGCCTCGGGCGACCCGGACGCGCTGGCCCCCCTCCTGGCCAACGACCTCCAGGCGGCGGCCCTGTCCCTGCGCCCGTCACTGGCCGACACCCTGGCCGCGGGCACGGCCGCCGGTGCGCTGGCCGCGCTGGTCTCGGGCTCCGGACCCACCACGGCCTTCCTGGTCCGCGACCCGGAATCGGCGGCGAAGGTCGCGGCGGCCCTCGACGCCTCGGGCACGTGCCGCGCCACCCGCGTGGCCTCCTCCCCGGCCCCGAGAGCCACTCCCGTGCCGGGGGCTCGCTAGCTCCGTCGAGCGCACGGCCGCGCCTGGGGCCCCGCCCCAGACCCCGCGCCTCAAACGCCGGCGGGGCTGGAGTGCGCCGTGCGGCGCCGCTCCTGGGGCTCCGCCCCAGACCCCCGCGCCTCAAACGCTGGCGAGGCTGGATGTGCCCCGCCGGGCGTTTGGGGGCGCCACATCCGAGCCGAGGAAGGCGGACGGCAGGAGCCAAATCCAGCCCCTCCGGCGTTTGAGGAGCGGGGTACGGGGCGGAGCCCCGGGCTGTGAGCCGCACTCGGGGACCTGGGTGCGCGGGGTCCGGGGCGGAGCCCCGGTACTCAGGCGCGAGTTGAGTATCCGCACCCTGTTCCCGGTGGCCGCCAAGCGCGAGCGTAACCGCATGGGACAGACCGCCAAGGCCATCGCCGCCGCCACACCCCCCCAGCGGGACCGCTACATCGACCTGCTCCGCGTGGCCTCCCTCGGCACCGTCATCGCCGGCCACTGGCTGATGGCCGCCGTCAGCGGCGACGGCATAGGCAACCTGCTCGCCCTCGTGCCCCCGCTCCAGCTGCTCACCTGGGCGCTCCAGGTCATGCCCGTCTTCTTCTTCGTCGGCGGGTTCTCGCACGCGCTCTCCTACCGCAGCCTCGCCCGCCGCAGCGACGGCCGGCCCGTCTACGCCGCCTTCCTGCGGGCCCGCCTCCAGCGCCTGCTGCGGCCGACCCTCGTCTTCGTCCTCGTCTGGGGCGCCGCCGCGCTCGCCGTGCAGCTCGCCGGCCGCGGCGCCGGCGGGCTGACCGGGGCCGCGCTGCGGCTGGTCACGCAGCCGCTCTGGTTCATCGGCATCTACCTCGCCATGGTCGCCTTCACCCCGCCGCTGCTGAAGCTGCACGAGCGAGCGGGCTGGGGGGCCTTCGCGGCGCTCCTCGCCGCGGCCGCCACCGTCGACGTACTGCGCTTCGCGCTCGCGCTCCCGTACGTCGAGTTCCTGAACTTCGCCTTCGTCTGGCTCGCCGTCCACCAGCTCGGTTTCCTCCGCGCCGACGGGCGGATCACGCCCCGCGCCGCCCTCGGCCTCGCCGCCGCCGGCCTCGCGGGGGCCGTCCTGCTGGTGGCGTACGGCCCGTACCCGCTCTCCATGGTGGGGATGCCGGGCGAGAAGGTGTCCAACATGGCCCCGCCCACCCTCGCCCTGCTCTGCCACGGCACGTGGCTCGCCGGCGCCGTCCAGCTGGCCGCCCGCCCCGCCGGCGCGTGGCTGCGCCGCCCCCGCGTCTGGCGCGGAGTCGTCGCTGCCAACGGGATCGCCATGACCGCCTTCCTCTGGCACCTCACCGCCATGCTCGGCGTCTACGGGGCCCAGCTCGCCCTGGGCCTGGACCTCCCGTCCCCGGCCACCGCGGCCTGGTGGGCGCAGGTTCCCGTACGGATCCTCCTGGCGGCCGCCCTGACCGCGCTGCTCGTCACCGTCTTCCGCCGCTTCGAGGCCCCCGCGGCCGGGGCCGTCACCACCCCCGGCAGCGGCCCCCGCGCCGCCCTCGGCATCACCCTCTGCCTGCTCGGCATCCTCGGCCTGTCCATGACCGGCCTCGGCGGCTTCCTCGACGGCCACAGCGCCACCCTGATCGCCCTCCCGGTGACCGCACCCCTCGCCATCGGCATGGCACTGGCCGGCTGGCTCCTGGTGGAACGGTCCGGCACGGCCCGGAGGGTTAGGCTGAGGGGCTGATTCCTCAACCTTCCCTGGAGCGCGTCTGATGGCCGTCAATCTGGTCAATGTCGAGGCAGTCAGCAAGGTGTACGGCACACGTACCCTGCTCGACGGCATTTCCCTCGGCGTATCCGAGGGCGACCGGATCGGTGTCGTCGGCCGCAACGGCGACGGCAAGACCACCCTCATCCGGATGCTGGCCAAACTGGAGGAGCCCGACACCGGCCGCGTCACCCAGTCGGGCGGCCTGCGCATGGGTGTCCTCACCCAGCACGACTCCCTCGATCCCGCGGCCACGATCCGCCACGAGATCATCCGCGACATGGCCGACCACGAGTGGGCCGGCAACGCCAAGATCCGCGACGTGCTGACCGGCCTCTTCGGCGGACTCGACCTGCCGGGCTTCGGCCAGGGCCTCGACACCGTCATCGGCCCGCTCTCCGGCGGCGAGCGCCGCCGCATCGCGCTCGCCAAGCTGCTCATCGCCGACCAGGACCTCCTGATCCTCGACGAGCCCACCAACCACCTCGACGTCGAGGGCATCGCCTGGTTGGCCAAGCACCTCCAGGAACGCCGCTCCGCGCTCGTCTGCGTCACCCACGACCGCTGGTTCCTCGACCAGGTCTGCACCCGCATGTGGGACGTCCAGCGCGGCGACGTGCACGAGTACGAGGGCGGCTACAGCGACTACGTCTTCGCCCGCGCCGAGCGCGAACGCATCGCCGCCACCGAGGAGCAGAAGCGGCAGAACCTGATGCGCAAGGAGCTGGCCTGGCTGCGCCGCGGCGCGCCCGCCCGGACCTCCAAGCCCCGCTACCGCATCGAAGCCGCCAACGAGCTCATCGCCGACGTGCCGCCGCCGCGCGACAAGTCCGAGCTGATGCGCTTCGCCAACGCCCGCCTCGGCAAGACCGTCTTCGACCTCGAGGACGTCTCCGTCCAGGCCGGCCCGAAGCTCCTGCTCAAGCACCTCACCTGGCACCTCGGCCCCGGCGACCGCATCGGCCTCGTCGGCGTCAACGGCGCCGGCAAGACCTCCCTGCTGCGCGCGCTGGCCGAGGCCGCCCGCACGCAGGGCGAGGCCCAGCCCGCCGCCGGCAAGGTCGTCGTCGGCAAGACCGTCCGCCTCGCCTACCTCTCGCAGGAGGTCGGCGAGCTCGACCCGTCGCTGCGGGTGCTGGAGGCCGTGCAGCGCGTCCGCGACCGCGTGGACCTCGGCAAGGGCCGCGAGATGACGGCGGGCCAGCTGTGCGAGCAGTTCGGCTTCACCAAGGAGAAGCAGTGGACCCCGGTCGGCGACCTCTCCGGCGGTGAGCGGCGCCGGCTGCAGATCCTGCGCCTGCTGATGGACGAGCCGAACGTCCTCTTCCTCGACGAGCCCACCAACGACCTCGACATCGAGACCCTGACCCAGCTGGAGGACCTCCTCGACGGCTGGCCCGGCTCGATGATCGTGATCTCCCACGACCGGTTCTTCATCGAGCGCACCACCGACACGGTGATGGCCCTGCTCGGCGACGCGACCCTGCGGATGCTGCCGCGCGGCCTCGACGAGTACCTGGAGCGCCGCCGGCGGATGATCGAGGCGGCCGCCCCGGCGCCCGCCCCGGCCGCGGCCGCCCCGAAGTCCACCTCGTCCGGGGACTCGCGCGCGGCCAAGAAGGAGCTCCAGAAGATCGAGCGCCAGCTGAACAAGATCTCCGACCGCGAGGGCAACCTGCACGCGCAGATCGCCGAGAACTCCACCGACTACGACAAGGTGGCCAAGCTCGACGCAGAGCTGCGCGAACTCCTCGCCGAGCGGGACGAATTGGAGATGCGCTGGCTGGAGCTGGCCGAGGAGGCGTAGGGGTGTCCGCCCGGCGGTCCGGTTCCGCTCCGCCGGCGGTCCGCCCGGCTCCCGGCCGTCAACTGGCCGGATAACGACGGCGTCACGGGCCGGTCCTCCCTTGGGAACAGGGGCGGACCGGCCCCGGCGCACGGCCTGCGTCAGTGATAGAAAGGTCATCCTCCCCGACCCCTGATTTGAAGGTACGCGCTGATGACCGAGCCGCCCCAGCCGCCGAACCAGCCGCCGACACCTTCCGGTTACGGGCACCTCCCCGGCCCGCCGCAGCCCGGTTACGGCTACCCGCCGCAAGGCGAGAACCCGTACGCCCAGCAGCCCGCGCCCCAGCCCCAGCCGCAGCAGTACCCACCGCAGCCCCCGACGGTCCCGCAGCAGCCCGCCGCCTACGGCTACGGCTACCCGCCGCCGCCCCCCGGCTCCGGCCCCGCCCTCCCGCCGAAGAAGAAGCCGACCGCGCTGATCGCCGCCTCGGCCGTCGCCGCCGTCCTCCTCGTCGCCACCGTGGGCTACTTCGGCTTCGTCAAGGGCGACGACAAGGACCCCAAGGAGCCCGTCGCGCAGGGCTCCGGCTCCACCGACGCCACCCCCTCCGGCTCCGCTTCCGTGGACAAGGGCGACGGCAGCGGCAACGGCGGCCAGGAGGCCGACCTCAACGCCGGCCGCAAGCAGGGCGAGGGCAAGGTCCTGTGGCTCAAGACCGCCAAGATCGACGGTCCCGGCATGGGCGTGGAGGCCGACGGCCACTGGGTCGTCGGGGACACCGTCGTCAAGAGCGTGTGGAAGAACCTCACCGGCTACGCGGTCACCGACGGCAAGGAGAAGTGGACCCTTCCCTTCCCCGCCCCGATCTGTGCCGTCACCCCCCAGACCACGGCCGAGGGCAAGACCGTCGTCATGTACCGCGACGGCGAGTCCGACAGCGCCTCCTGCACGCAGATGCGCGTCGTCGACCTCAAGACGGGCAAGGAGGTCTGGTCCAAGGAGGTGCCGAAGGAGCAGCTCTTCGACATCTTCACCAGCCCCACCGTCGCCATCACCGGCGACACCGTCGCCATCAGCCGCAGCGGCACCGCCAGCGCCTTCAAGGTCAGCAACGGCGACAAGCTCTTCGCCAGCACCCAGGGCGAGGGCTGCAAGCCCGACTCGTACACGGCCGGCAACGGCAAGATGGTCGCCCTCGCCACCTGCCTGGACGACGACCACACCGCCGAGGTCCAGGGCACCGACCCGGTCTCCGGCAAGAAGAGCTGGACCTTCCGCGCCCCCAAGGGTTTCAAGGTCACCAGCGTCTACTCGGTGGACCCGCTCGTCGTCGACCTCGGCAACGAGGCCTCCAAGGAGCGCTCCATCGTGGTCATCGGAGCCGACGGCAAGCAGACCGCCACCCTCACCGCCGAAGGCAAGTTCCCCATTGGCTGCGGCGACACCGGCATCTTCCGCGCCCTGTCGACCTGCTCCACCGCCGTCGCCGACGGCGGCACCCTCTACCTGCCCACCGCGCGCGACGAAAAGGGCAACGAGATCGTCGCCTTCGACCTGGCGACCGGCAAGGCCAAGTGGCGCAGCCCCGCCGGGGACAAGCGCACCCTCATGCCGCTCAAGGCGGCCAACGGCCAGCTGATCGCCTACCGCAAGGCGGAACACGACAAGGGCGGCGAAGTCCTCTCGATCCCCGCCGCCGGCGGCACCCCCACCGCGCTCCTGCGCAACCCGTCAGGTCCGGCCGCCCCCGTCGAGAGCTCCTTCAGCACCCCGAAGGTCGACTACGTGGACGGCCGGTTCTTCATCTCCGCCTCCCGCCTGCTGGCCAAGGGCAAGGACGAGAAGCTCCTCATGGTCTTCGGCAACTGAACCCGTCCACCGAGCCGCCCAGCGAGAGGCAGTAGCAACGCATGAGTACCCCGCCGCCCCCCAGCCAGCCGCCGTCCGGCGGCTTCGGAGCGCCGCAGGACCCGCCGCCCGGAGGGTTCGCCCCGCCGGGCCCGCCCGTGCCGCCGCCGGCGCCGCAGCAGCCGCCGGCCGCGCCGCCCGCGCAGCCCGCGTACGGGTACCCGCAGCCCGGACCCGCCGCCGGTCCCGGCTACGGCTACCCGCAACAGCCCGGAACCCCGCCGCCGTTCGGGCCGCCCACCGCGCCCATGTACGCCCCGCAGCCCCCGGCCGCCGCGGCCGGCGGCGGCGGGAGCAACGACAAGCGCAACCAGCTGCTGATCGTCGGCGCGGCCCTCCTGGCCATCGTCCTCATCGTCGGCGGCGGCATCTGGTACACCTCGGGCGACGGCGGCAGCGGCGGCACCCAGAACACCGCCGACGGCGGTTCCGGTACCGGTGCCGAAGGCGACAAGGCCAAGACCGGCACGCCGGGCAGCGAGAAGCCGCCCTCCAACCCCAAGTCGAAGACGCTCGTCAACGTGCCCAGCCCGCAGCCGGCCGAGGTCACCTCGGTCGCCGGCTCCTGGCTCACCGACACCACCTACATCAAGTCCGATGTGGCCAAGGTCGTCGGCTACAACCTCGTCGACGGCGGCAAGAAGTGGGAGCTGCCCTTCCCCGGCGAGCTCTGCGGCGCGACCAAGCACATCAGCGACAACAAGACGGCCGTCCTCTTCAAGGCCTCCATGCCCACGGCCGAGGTCAAGTACGTCCCGTGCACCGAGGTCGGCGTCATCGACCTGAACACCGGCAAGCTCGTCTGGTCCGGCAACGCCAAGGGCGCCACCACCGGCGACAAGCCCGCCGCCTACTACGAGGTGACGATCAGCGGCCAGACCGTCGCCGCCGGCGGCACCTCCGGCGGCGCCGCCTGGAACCTCGCCGACGGCAAGTCCCTGTGGACGCCCAAGGTCGACGGCGAAGGCTGCTACGACACCGGCTACGCGGGCGGCGAGGCCCTCGCCGCCATCCGCAAGTGCGGCCGCAGCCCGAACCAGAGCGTGTACGCCCAGGTCCTGGACCCCGCCACCGGCGCGCCCACGTCCTCGTACAAGCTCGCCCCGGGCATCGACTACGCCGGCATCGTCTCCACCAAGCCCCTGGTCGTCGCGGCCGACGTCGGCAAGACCGCCAAGAACGCCACCGGCGTCAGCGACCTCTTCGTCGTCGACCCCAAGGGCGAGCTGAAGGCCCGCATCTCGCTCTCCTCCGGGAACTTCGCCGGCAGGTGCGCGGCCACCGAGGTCGAGAAGTGCACCGGCATGGTGGTCGGCGACGGCAAGCTCTACCTGCCGTCCTACGAGCACCAGGGCCAGGCCGCCAACGGCCGCACCAACGAGCTGCTCTCCTTCGACCTGGAGACCGGCAAGCAGACCACCGACCGCGCGGACGCGGGCGAGCAGTACACCATGGTCCCGCTGCGCATGGACGGGTCGAACATCATCGCCTACAAGGAGCCGCCCTACGACAAGGGCGGCCAGATCGTCAGCATCGACGGCAGGACGATGAAGGAGACGGTCCTCATGGAGAACCCGTCGGACAAGGCGAGCCGGGCCGTCGAGACGGGCGGCTTCTCGCCCGAGTACTCCGAATACCGCTACCACAACGGCAAACTCTTCATCTCCCGTACGACGGTGAAGAAGCCGTACTCGGAGAAGAGCGACCCGGAGTACCTCTTCGTCTCGTTCACCGCGAGCTGAGCCCCGCGCACCCCGCACCCCGCACGAGCCCCCGGAAGGTCATTCCTTCCGGGGGCTTCTGCACGGAACCCCCGCGCACCGTCGAACAAGCGTGTAGCTTGCCGGGTCAGAAGGGGAGGGGGTGGGTGCCGCTATGGGCGTACGGGTCGTGGTGGTCGACGAGCACCGGCTGCTGGCCGAGGCGCTCGCCTCTGCCCTGAAACTGCGCGGCCACCGGGTGCTGGCCGCCGCCGCCCCGGCCGGAGGCGCCGCCGAGCTCGTCATCAGCCGCGCACCGGAGGTCTGCCTTCTCGGTACCGCCGCGCCCGCCGAGCCCGGGGTCTTCGAACCGGTCGTCCGGATCAAGCGGGAGCGCCCGCAGATAGCCGTCGTGGTCCTCGGCCCGGTGCCCAGCCCGCGCGGGATCGCGGCCGCCTTCGCCGCCGGCGCCTCGGGATACGTACGCCACGACGAGCGCATCGAGGGCGTGGAGCGGGCCCTGGCGAAGGCGCGGGCGGGGGAGGTCGCGATCTCCCCCCAGCTGCTGCAAGGCGCCTTCGCGGAGCTGTTGAACCCCGCCGCGCAGCCCGACGACGAGGGCAGCCGGCTGCTGCGCCTGCTCACCCCGCGCGAGGTGGAGGTGCTGGTCCGGGTCGCCGAGGGGGAGGACACCCGGCTCATCGCCGCGGGCATGGAGATCGCGCCGAGCACCGCCCGTACGCACGTGCAGCGGGTGCTGATGAAGCTGGGGGTGGGCTCGCGGCTGGAGGCGGCCGCGCTGGCCGCCCGTACCGGCCTGCTGGACCGGGCGCAGGACTGACCCCGGGCGCGGCAGGCGGGACCGCCGCGGCCGGTGCCGATTTCCCCACGGGCGCGGAATCGGGTATGCCAGTGGGCGGCATGCGGAGCTCCGCGTGCGCATCCCCCGCGAGAGGCAGTAGGCGAGTGAGCGAGACGTCCCACCGCACGTACCTGGTGACCGGCGGTGCCGGATACGTCGGCAGCGTGGTCGCCGCCCATCTCCTGGAGGCGGGCCACCGGGTCACGGTCCTGGACGACCTCAGCACCGGCTTCCGCGAAGGCGTCCCCGCGGGTGCCGAGTTCATCGAGGGCCGCATCCAGGACGCCGCCCGGTACCTGGACCCCTCCTACGACGCGGTGCTGCACTTCGCGGCCTCCTCCCAGGTCGGCGAGTCCGTGGCGAACCCGGGCAAGTACTGGGAGAACAACGTCGGCGGCACGCTCGCCCTGCTGGCCGCCATGCGCGGGGCGGGCGTGCGGAAGCTGGTGTTCTCCTCCACCGCCGCCACCTACGGCGAGCCGGCGGAGGGCCTGCTCACCGAGGCCTCGGTGACCGCGCCGACCAACCCGTACGGGGCCTCGAAGCTGGCCGTGGACCACATGATCGCGGGGGAGTGCGTGGCGCACGGCCTGGCCGCGGTGTCCCTGCGCTACTTCAACGTGGCGGGGGCGTACGGGCGGTTCGGCGAGCGGCACTCTCCCGAGACCCACCTGATCCCGCTGGTCCTGCAGGTCGCGCTCGGCGAGCGGGAGTCGATCTCGGTGTTCGGCGAGGACTACCCGACCCCCGACGGCACCTGCGTGCGCGACTACATCCACGTCGCCGACCTGGCGGAGGCGCACCTGGCCGCGCTCGAGGCGGCCACCGCCGGGGAGCACCTGATCTGCAACCTGGGCAACGGCAGCGGCTTCTCGGTCCGCGAGGTCGTCGAGACGGTCCGCAAGGTGACGGGCCGTGAGATCCCCGAGGTCGTCGCCCCGCGCCGGGCCGGCGACCCGGCGATGCTGGTCGCCTCCGCGCGGACGGCGCACGAGCGCCTCGGGTGGACCCCGAGCCGCTCCGACCTCACCGGGATCATCCGGGACGCGTGGAACTTCGCGCGGACGCACGCCTCCTGAACCACCGCACGACCCGCACGGCCCGTGCGCCCCTCGCACTCCCGGGTGCGGGGGGCGCACGCGCGTTCGCCGCACGCGGGGGCCGGGCGCTGCGCGCGGGCGCCCGGCGTGCACACGCCGGGTGAAATGCTCCCCGTGCAACTGCCCGTGGCACGGGCCGGTCGCCACGCGGCCATCCGGGCCTCCGGCGCAGTCGAAATCAAGCCAGCACAAAGGCGGTTCAGCAGGTTCCCGCCGGAAAATCGCCCGGAAAACTTCTGCTATTCGGCCAACCGCGGGCCGCCCCCGGCCCTACGCTGATGCGTGACACCGGTGGGGGCCGGTGTGGATCAGGGGTCGAGACAAGTCGGGTACGTCGTCCGGTCCGGGGTAGTGCAGAGGTGTCACGGCGGCGGCCGCGGCGGCTGCGGATCACCCGGTCCGGGCGCCGTACCCGCAGTCGTCCGTTCCCCGACCCTTGGGGGTTTTGTGGTTCGTATCCGGGTTCTCGTGGTCGACGATCACCGCATCTTCGCCGAATCTCTCGCAGCCGCGCTCGCGGCCGAGCCGGACGTGGACGTGTCCGCGGCCGGCAGCGGCCCCGCCGCCCTGCGCTGCCTCGAACGCGCGGTGGCCGAGGGCCGCCGCTTCGACGTCATGCTGGTCGACGCCGACCTCGGCGTGCCGGCCGCGGCCGTGCCCGCCCAGCGGGAGTCGGGCTCCGGGCCGCCACCGCCCGCCTCGGACGGCATCGCGCTGGTGGCCGGGGTACGGGCGGCCCACCCCGGGATCCGCACGGTCGTCCTCGCCGAGCGCGACGACCCCCGGCGGGCCGCCCTCGCACTCCAGGCGGGCGCCTCGGGCTGGGTGGCGAAGGACTGCTCGCTCTCGCGGCTGCTCGCCGTCATACGCGGGGTGCTGCGCGAGGAGACCCACCTCCCGCCCGCGCTGCTCACCGGGGTGCTCCGCGAACTGACCGCCTCGCGCAAGCACCGTACGGACAGCGAACGGCTCGTCGAGTCGCTCACCCCGCGCGAGCACGAGGTGCTGCGCTGCATGGTGGCGGGGCTGGGCCGCAAGGACGTGGCGGCGCGCCTGTTCCTGTCCCCGCACACCGTCCGCACCCACATGCAGAACGTGCTGGGCAAGCTCGGGGTGCACTCGACCCTGGCGGCGGTGGCGCTGGCCCGGCGGGCGGGCGTACGGCCGGCGGACCTAGCCGGGGATGTTGTCGAACGGAGCGGTCAACTGGCGTAGCAGTCCGGCGAGATCCGCGCGCTGGCCCCGCGAGAGCTGGGCGAGGATCGCCCGTTCCTGGGCCAGCAGTCCGGCGAGTGCCTGGTCGGCGCGGTCCCTGCCCTCGGGGCTCAGCCGCACCAGGACCCCGCGGCGGTCGCTGGGGTCCGGGAGCCGTTCGACCAGGCCCTTCTTGGCGAGCCGGTCGATGCGGTTGGTCATGGTCCCGGAGGTGACGAGGGTCTGGGTCAGCAACTGGCCGGGGGAGAGCTGGTAGGGCGCGCCGGCGCGACGGAGGGAGGTCAGTACGTCGAACTCCCAGGGCTCCAGGCCGTGCTCGGAAAAGGCGAGCCTGCGGGCGCGGTCGAGGTGGCGCGCGAGCCTGCTGACGCGGCTCAGCACCTCGAGCGGTTCCACGTCGAGGTCAGGGCGCTCCCGCCGCCATGCCGCTACAAGTCGGTCGACCTCGTCCTCCATGCCGATCAGTGTAAGGGGTCTGTCGATGTGAAGTCTCTTCATGTCAAGTTTCTCGATCACAAGTATCTTGACGACGAGATATAAAGTGCACGACCATGGGGCATGGAGGGGGCCGAGACAGGTTCCGCTTCCGACCGCCCCGCCAGCAGGGAGGCTCGAACATGCATTCCGATACCGCCCAGGCCAGGATCCCCACGGCCGGTGTCCTCTCGGACCCCGCCGCACCCACCTGGGACCCCCAGCAGTACCTCAGGCACGCCGGACACCGCACACGCCCCTTCCTTGACCTCCTGACCCGCATACCCGAACTCCCCACCCTTCCCGGCCGCATCGCCGACCTCGGCTGCGGCCCGGGCAATGTCACCACCCTCCTCGCCGGACGCTGGCCCAGGGCACGCATCACCGGCTTCGACCTCTCCCCGGAGATGCTCCACCGGGCCGACCAGGAGTACGCCGGCCCCACCGCCGGCGGCGGCAGCCTCGACTTCCAGCACGCCGACCTCGCCGGCTGGCTCCCCGAGGAGCCCTACGACCTGATCGTCTCCAACGCCGCCCTCCAGTGGGTGCCCAGCCACCCCGGCTCCTTCCCCGCATGGATCAACGGCCTGCGGCCCGGCGGCACCTTCGCCTTCCAGATCCCCGGCAACTTCACCGCCCCCAGCCACGCCCTGCTCGCCGAGCTCTGCGACACCCCGCGCTGGCGGGCCCGCCTCGGCGGCCACGGCGCCCGCTACATCCACCACCTCGAACCCGGCGAGTACCTCGCCCGCCTCACCGAACTCGGCTGCGCCGTCGACGTCTGGGAAACCACCTACCACCAGCTGCTCCAAGGCCCCGACCCGGTGCTCGACTGGGTCAAGGGCACCGCCCTGCGCCCCGTCCTCACCGCCCTCGGCGACGACCGGGAAGCCGCGGACGTCTTCCTCACCGAATACCGGGACCGGCTGCGCGAGGCCTATCCGCCCGGGCCCCGCGGCACCGTCTTCCCCTTCCGCCGGATCTTCGCCGTCGCCCGCAAGGAGGCCTGACCGTGCTGACCGCCGTCGACCACGTCCAACTGGCCGCGCCCCCCGGGTCGGAGGACCGGCTCCGCGCCTACTACACCGGCGTCCTGGGCATGACCGAGATCGCCAAACCCGGGGTCCTCGCCGCCCGCGGAGGCTGCTGGTTCGCCGCCGGCCCGGTGCAGCTGCACCTCGGCGTCGAGGAGGGGTTCCGGCCCGCTCGCAAGGCCCACCCCGGACTACGGGTGACCGGCATCCAGGCGTACGCGCGCAGACTGGAGGAACGCGGGGCCGAGGTCGTCTGGGACGACGCCCTGCCGGGCCACCGCCGCTTCTACTCGCAGGACCCGGTGGGCAACCGGCTGGAATTCCTGGAACCCGACGGCACCCGGCCGTAGCGCGGAGCGCGGAGCCCGCAGCGCGCGGCCGCAGCGGCCGGCCCGGGCACCCCCCGCACGGCGCGACGGCGCCCCGCCACCGGACCTCCGGTGACGGGGCGCCGTCGCGTCCTGTACCCGCACCCCCGCGTCAGGGGTTCAGCTCTTGCGGCGCCCCACCAGCTGCGGCTTCGACTCCAGCCCGTCCAGCCCGTGCCAGGCCAGGTTCACCAGGTGCGCGGCGACCTCCGCCTTCTTGGGCTTGCGCACGTCCAGCCACCACTGCCCGGTCAGCGCCACCATCCCGACCAGCGCCTGCGCGTAGAGCGGCGCCAGCTTCGGGTCAAAGCCCCGCGCCTTGAACTCCAGACCCAGGATGTCCTCGACCTGCGTGGCGATGTCGCTGATCAGCGAGGCGAACGTGCCCGTCGACTGAGCCACCGGGGAATCCCGTACGAGGATCCGGAAACCGTCCGTGTACGACTCGATGTAGTCCAGCAGCGCGAACGCCGCCTGTTCCAGCAGCTCCCGCGGATGCCCGGCCGTCAGCGCGCCCGTCACCCCGTCCAGCAGCTGGCGCATCTCCCGGTCCACGACGACCGCGTACAGGCCCTCCTTGCCGCCGAAGTGCTCGTACACCACCGGCTTGGACACCCCGGCCTTCGCCGCGATCTCCTCCACCGACGTGCCCTCGAAGCCCTTCTCCGCGAAGAGGGTCCGGCCGATGTCCAGCAGTTGCTGGCGCCGTTCCGCGCCCGTCATCCTCACCCGGCGGCCGCGCCTGGATTTGTCACTGCTGGAATTACCGCCGTCGATCGCCACGCCCCCCATCATCTCAGTCTCCTCGCGTGGAAGCCTCGCCTGTGACTGCTCGTGTGAGGCTCTGGCCTGTGCTGGCGTTCGTATTCCGGCCGCGCCCGGCGTCCGGGGCGTGGGGGCTTCTGCTCTTGCCGGAGGGGCAGAGGTCAAGCCGGGGTCGGCTCGTCTTCCCGGCGCCTGGCGTCGATGCGGGACGCCGACGGCCAGCGCACGTCCGTGGCCCAGCCCAGCTGCTCGAACCAGCGGATCAGCCGGGCGCTGGAGTCCACCTGGCCGCGCAGCACCCCGTGCCGGGCCGAGGTCGGATCGGCGTGGTGCAGGTTGTGCCACGACTCGCCGCAGGACAGCACCGCCAGCCACCACACGTTGCCCGAGCGGTCCCGTGACTTGAACGGCCGCTTGCCCACCGCGTGACAGATCGAGTTGATCGACCACGTCACGTGGTGCAGCAGCGCGACGCGCACCAGCGAGCCCCAGAAGAACGCCGTGAACGCGCCCCACCAGGACATCGTCACCAGCCCGCCCACCAGCGGCGGGATCGCCAGGGAGAGCACCGTCCAGTAGACGAAGTCGCGCGAGATGCGGCGGATCGCCGGATCCTTGATCAGGTCGGGGGCGTACTTCTGCTGATCGGTCTGCTCCTCGTCGAAGAGCCAGCCGATGTGCGCCCACCACAGGCCCTTCAACAGCGCCGGCAGCGTCTCGCCGAACCGCCACGGCGAATGCGGGTCGCCCTCGTGGTCCGAGAACTTGTGGTGCTTGCGGTGGTCCGCCACCCAGCGCACCAGCGGCCCCTCCACCGCCATCGACCCCATCACGGCGAGGACGATCCGCAGCGGTCGCTTCGCCTTGAAGGAGCCGTGCGTGAAGTAGCGGTGGAAGCCGATGGTGATGCCGTGGCAGGCCAGGAAGTACATGAAGACCATCAGGCCGAGGTCCAGCCAGCTCACCCCCCAGCCCCAGGCCAGCGGGACGGCCGCCAGCAGCGCCAGGAAGGGAACGGTGATGAACAGCAGAAGGGCGATCTGCTCGATGGACCGCTTGTTCTCGCCGCCGAGCGTGGCCGACGGACTGGACGTACCGGAGGGCGCGGAGGTGCCCTCGATCAGATCGGGACTGGTGGTCATGGAAGTCCCCTGGGGGGTGAGAAGGGGGTTGGGAGTCGTGAGGTGCCGCTCTGATCACGGACCTACGGAACCGTAACCTACGGCATCGTAAGTATGGCAAAGCCGGAGCCCGCGGCAACAGGAGCGCGGCCGCGGCGGGCGCGCGGGCGCGCGGGCGGAGCGCACGAACTCCCGGGAAGCCCCGACCGGACCCGGACACGCCCCGGCACCGGACACGCCCCGGCCGAGACCCGGACACGCCCTGGCCGAGACCCGGACAGGCCCCGGCCGAGACCCGGACGAGCACCGCACGAGCCGCCTGATGAGACATTTGCCCAGGCACACGCCCCGGACACCTATCCTGGTGCCGTCGGACAGCGCGGTCCGCACGGGCAGCCCGGGCTGTGATCAGGCGCGGCACCGCCGCACACGGCCGGGGGAGCCCACAGCCCAGTAGCGCTCGAACACTGCAAGGAGCCGCACCTGTGAGCAGTGCTGACCAGGCCGCCCAGGCCCAGGCCACCCCCGTCACCCCCGCCGCCACGGCCAACGCAGAGCTGCGCGCGGACATCCGCCGCCTCGGCGACCTCCTGGGGGAGACCCTCGTACGCCAGGAGGGCCAGGACCTCCTCGACCTCGTCGAGCGCGTCCGCGCCCTCACCCGCACCGACGGCGAAGCCGCCGCCGCGCTGCTCGGCGACACCGACCTGGAGACCGCCGCCAAGCTGGTGCGCGCCTTCTCCACCTACTTCCACCTCGCCAACGTCACCGAACAGGTGCACCGCGGCAAGGAACTGCGCGCCCACCGCGCCGCCGAGGGCGGCCTCCTCGCCCGCACCGCCGACATGCTCAAGGACGCCGACCCCGAGCACCTGCGCGAAACGGTCAGGAACCTCAACGTCCGCCCCGTCTTCACCGCGCACCCCACCGAAGCGGCCCGCCGCAGCGTCCTCAACAAGCTGCGCCGCATCGCCGCCCTCCTGGAGGAGCCCGTCACCGGCGCCGGCGACCGCCGCCGCCACGACCTGCGGCTCGCCGAGAACATCGACCTCGTCTGGCAGACCGACGAACTGCGCGTCGTCCGCCCCGAGCCCGCCGACGAGGCGCGCAACGCCATCTACTACCTCGACGAGCTCCACGCCGGTGCCGTCGGCGACGTCCTGGAGGACCTCGCCGCGGAACTGCAGCGCGTCGGCGTCGAACTGCCCGCCGGCACCCGCCCCCTCACCTTCGGCACCTGGATCGGCGGCGACCGCGACGGCAACCCCAACGTCACCCCCGAGGTCACCCGGGACGTGCTGATCCTCCAGCACGAGCACGGCATCACCGACGCCCTCGAACTCATCGACTTCCTGCGCGGACTGCTGTCCAACTCCATCCGCTACACCGGCGCCACCGAGGAACTCCTGGCCTCCCTCCAGGCCGACCTCGAACGCCTCCCCGAGATCAGCCCGCGCTACAAGCGGCTGAACGCCGAGGAGCCGTACCGCCTCAAGGCCACCTGCATCCGGCAGAAGCTCCTCAACACCCGAGAGCGCCTCGCCAAGGGCACCCCCCACGAGGAAGGCCGCGACTACCTCGGCACCGCCGAGCTCCTCACCGACCTCACCCTCATCCAGACCTCCCTGCGCGAACACCGCGGCGCCCTCTTCGCCGACGGCCGCATGGACCGCACCATCCGCACGCTGGCCGCCTTCGGCCTCCAGCTCGCCACCATGGACGTACGCGAACACGCCGACGCCCACCACCACGCCCTCGGCCAGCTCTTCGACCGGCTCGGCGAGGAATCCTGGCGCTACGCCGACATGCCGCGCGACTACCGCGGCAAGCTCCTCGCCAAGGAGCTCCGCTCCCGCCGCCCCCTCGCCCCCACGCCGGCCCCCCTCGACGCCGCCGGGCACAAGACCCTCGGTGTCTTCCTCGCGATCAAGGACGCCTTCGAGAAGTTCGGCCCCGAGGTCATCGAGTCCTACATCATCTCGATGTGCCAGGGCGCCGACGACGTCTTCGCCGCCGCCGTCCTGGCCCGCGAGGCCGGCCTCATCGACCTGCACAGCGGCTGGGCCAAGATCGGCATCGTTCCGCTCCTGGAGACCACCGACGAGCTGCGCGCCGCCGACGTCATCCTCGACGAGATGCTCGCCGACCCCTCCTACCGGCGCCTGGTCTCCCTGCGCGGCGACGTGCAGGAGGTCATGCTCGGCTACTCCGACTCCTCCAAGTTCGGCGGCATCACCACCAGCCAGTGGGAGATCCACCGCGCCCAGCGACGGCTGCGCGACGTCGCCCACCGCTACGGCGTGCGCCTGCGCCTCTTCCACGGCCGCGGCGGCACCGTCGGCCGCGGCGGCGGCCCCTCCCACGACGCGATCCTCGCCCAGCCCTGGGGCACGCTCGAAGGCGAGATCAAGGTCACCGAACAGGGCGAGGTCATCTCCGACAAGTACCTCGTCCCCTCCCTCGCCCGCGAGAACCTCGAACTGACCGTCGCGGCCACCCTGCAGGCCTCCGCCCTGCACACCGCCCCGCGCCAGTCCCCGGACGCCCTCACCCGCTGGGACGCGGCCATGGAGACCGTCTCCGAGGCGGCGCACTCCGCCTACCGGGCCCTTGTCGAAGACCCCGACCTGCCGGCGTACTTCTTCGCCGCCACCCCCGTCGACCAGCTCGCCGACCTCCACCTCGGCTCCCGGCCCTCCCGCCGCCCCGACTCCGGCGCCGGCCTCGACGGCCTGCGCGCCATCCCGTGGGTCTTCGGCTGGACCCAGTCCCGCCAGATCGTCCCCGGCTGGTACGGCGTCGGCTCCGGCCTCAAGGCCCTGCGCGAAGCCGGCCAGGAGGACGTCCTCGCCGAAATGGGCGAGCGGTGGCACTTCTTCCGCAACTTCCTGTCCAACGTCGAGATGACGCTGGCCAAGACGGACCTGCGGATCGCCCGCCACTACGTCGACACCCTCGTACCCGAGAACCTCAAGCACGTCTTCACGCGCATCGAGGCCGAGCACGAGCTCACCGTCCGCGAGGTCCTGCGCATCACCGGCAACGAGGAGCTCCTGGGCTCCAACCCGGTCCTCCAGCAGACCTTCGCCGTCCGCGACGCCTACCTGGACCCGATCTCCTACCTGCAGGTCTCCCTCCTGGCCCGCCAGCGCGCCGCCGCAGCCCGCGGCGAGGAACCGGACCCGCTGCTCGCCCGCGCCCTGCTCCTCACGGTCAACGGCGTCGCCGCCGGCCTGCGCAACACCGGCTGACCGGCTGCCGGCCCCGGACACGGCGAAGCCCCCGCAACGCGCGACGTTGCGGGGGCTTTCCCGTGGACCCCGGCGGGAGGTGTACGAGACCGGCCGCTCAGGAGTTGTACGCCGACTGGGCGCGCTCCAAGCCCTCCTGGACCAGGCACTCCACCGCATCGGCGGCCCGGTCCACGAACCAGTCCAGCTCCTTGCGCTCCGTCGACGAGAAGTCCTTCAGCACGAAGTCCGCGACCTGCATCCGCCCCGGCGGCCGGCCGATCCCGCACCGCACCCGGTGGTAGTCCGCACCCATCGACTTGGTCATCGACTTCAGACCGTTGTGCCCGTTGTCCCCGCCACCCAGCTTCAGACGCAGCGTCGGGTAGTCGATGTCCAGCTCGTCGTGGACCGCGACGATCCGCTCCACCGGCACCTTGTAGAAGTCACGCAGCGCCGTCACCGGCCCACCCGACAGGTTCATGTACGTCATCGGCTTCGCCAGCACCACCCGGCGGTTGGCCGGCCCCGGCGGACCCATGCGGCCCTCGACCACCTGCGCCCGAGCCTTGTGGGCCTTGAACTTGCCGCCGATCCGCTCCGCCAGCAGATCGGCCACCATGAAACCGATGTTGTGGCGGTTCCCCGCGTACTCGGGGCCCGGGTTCCCGAGGCCGACGATCAGCCAGGGCGCCGCGTCGTCCGACATCAAAAGCTCCTTAGGTCCTCAGGGTCCTGAACGAAGACGACCGCCGTCCCGCTCCAGTGGAGCCGGACGGCGGTCGGTCAGCAACTGCTGACGGGAGAAGGCGAGGCTCAGGCCTCGGAGCCCTCGGCCTCGGCCTCGGCGGCCGGCTCCTCGGCCTGCGGGGCGACGATCTGCAGCACCGGGGTCTCGGCGTCGACGGCCAGCGTGGTGCCGGCCGGCAGGACCAGGTCGGAGGCGTGCACGGTCGCACCGGCCTCCAGGCCCTCGATGGAGACGGTGATCTCGGTCGGGATGTGGGTGGCCTCGGCCTCGACCGTGATGGTCGTCAGCAGGGTCTCCAGCAGGTTGCCACCGGCGGCCAGCTCGCCCTCGGTCACGACCGGAACCTCGACGGTGACCTTCTCGCCCTTCTGGACGATCAGGAAGTCAACGTGCGAGATCGAACGCTTCAGGGGGTGACGCTGAACGGCCTTCGGGATGACCAGCTCGGTGCCGCCGCCCGCGATGTCCAGACGGATCAGGACGTTCGGGGTGCGCAGCGCCAGCAGCAGGCCGTGGCCCTCGACGTTGACGTGCTTCGGGTCGTTGCCGTGACCGTAGATGACGGCGGGAACCAGCGCGTCGCGACGGGCCTGGCGGGCGGAGCCCTTGCCGAAGGTGTCACGGAGCTGGGCGGAAAGCTTGACCTCGGACATGCTCACTCCTCGTGGGGTGACGGAAATGGACGACAGTCACCCGGCCGGAACGGCCTGCTACGAAGAGCGCGTCGATAACGGAGCCCCGCACACAAAAGTGCGGCCTCCCTCGCCGAGCAACTTCAGGAGTCTACCCGGCGGGGAGGCCGCACTTCAAAAGGATCTTTTGTGGCCCTTGTTACTGCTGCTCTTCTGTTACTGCTGCTCTTCGAACAGGCTGGTGACCGAGCCGTCCTCGAAGACCTCGCGCACCGCACGCGCGATCATCGGAGCGATCGACAGCACCGTGATCTTGTCGAGCTCCAGGTCGGACGGGTCCGGCAGGGTGTTCGTGAACACGAACTCGCTGACCTTGGAGTTCTTCAGACGGTCCGCGGCCGGCCCCGACAGGATGCCGTGCGTGGCCGTCACGATGACGTCCTCCGCGCCGTGCGCGAACAGCGCGTCGGCCGCGGCGCAGATGGTGCCACCGGTGTCGATCATGTCGTCGACCAGGACGCAGACGCGGCCCTTGACCTCACCCACGACCTCGTGGACGGTCACCTGGTTGGCGACGTCCTTGTCGCGGCGCTTGTGCACGATCGCCAGCGGCGCGTCCAGACGGTCGCACCAGCGGTCCGCCACGCGCACGCGGCCGGCGTCCGGGGAGACGATCGTCAGCTTCGAACGGTCCACCTTCGTGCCCACGTAGTCCGCGAGGACGTTCAGGGCCGACAGGTGGTCCACCGGGCCGTCGAAGAAGCCCTGGATCTGGTCCGTGTGCAGGTCCACCGTCAGGATGCGGTCCGCGCCCGCCGTCTTCAGCAGATCGGCGACCAGGCGCGCCGAGATCGGCTCGCGGCCCTTGTGCTTCTTGTCCTGGCGGGCGTACCCGTAGGACGGGACGATCACGGTGATGGAACGTGCCGACGCGCGCTTCAGCGCGTCGATCATGATCAGCTGCTCCATGATCCACTTGTTGATCGGAGCCGTGTGGCTCTGGATCAGGAAGCAGTCCGCGCCACGAGCGGACTCCTGGAAGCGGACGTAGATCTCGCCGTTCGCGAAGTCGAAAGCCTTGGTCGGCACGAGGCCGACTCCCAGCTGGTGTGCGACCTCCTCGGCCAGCTCGGGGTGGGCGCGGCCGGAGAAGAGCATCAGCTTCTTCTCGCCGGTCGTCTTGATCCCGGTCACAGCACTGTCTCCTCAGACGTGTTGAAAGCTGCTCGCCCCCATGTGCGTCCGTCCCGCACACGGTGAGCCAGCCGAATTGCGTGCACCTATCACGGTACGCCGTCCCCGACGTACCCGTTTCCGGTCAGTTCACCTCAACGGCCGTCGGAGTCCACCTGGACCGCCGACTGGGCCGCCGTCGCCGACGCGCTTCCCGGGCGCTTGCGAGCCACCCAGCCCTCGATATTCCGCTGCTGGCCACGGGCCACGGCCAGCGCGCCCGGCGGAACGTCCTTCGTGATCACCGACCCGGCAGCCGTGTAGGCGCCGTCCCCGATGGTGACGGGAGCCACAAACATGTTGTCCGACCCCGTCTTACAGTGCGAGCCGACCGTGGTGTGGTGCTTGTGCTCACCGTCGTAGTTCACGAAGACGCTCGCCGCGCCGATGTTGGTGTACTCGCCGATCGTCGCGTCGCCCACGTACGACAGGTGCGGCACCTTCGTGCCCTCGCCGATCGTCGCGTTCTTCATCTCCACGTACGTGCCGGCCTTCGCCTTCACGCCGAGGTTCGTGCCCGGGCGCAGGTACGCGAACGGCCCCACGCTCGCCTGGGCACCCACGACCGCGCCGTCCGCCACCGTGTTGTCCACCCGGGCCCCCGCGCCCACCGTGGTGTCCTTCAGCCGCGTGTTCGGGCCGACCTCGGCGCCCTCCGCGATGTGCGTGGCGCCCAGGAGCTGCGTGCCCGGGTGGATCAGGGCGTCCTGCCCGAAGGTGACCGTCACGTCCACGAACGTACTGGCCGGGTCCACGACCGTCACGCCCGCGAGCATGGCCTGCTCCAGCAGACGCGCGTTGAGGAGCGCGCGGGCCTCCGCCAGCTGCACCCGGTTGTTGATCCCGAGGATCTGACGGTGATCGCTGCCGACCGAGGCGCCGACACGGTGCCCGGCCTCGCGCAGGATGCCGAGCACGTCCGTGAGGTACTCCTCGCCCTGGCTGTTGTCCGTACGGACCTTGCCCAGCGCATCGGCGAGCAGGGAGCCGTCGAAGGCGAAGACACCGGAGTTGATCTCCCGGATGGCGCGCTGGGCGTCCGTGGCGTCCTTGTGCTCCACGATCGCGGTCACGGCGCCCCCGGCGTCCCGGACGATGCGCCCGTAGCCGGTGGAGTCCGGCACCTCGGCGGTGAGCACGGTGACGGCGTTGCCGTCGGCCTCGTGCGTCCGCGCGAGCTGCGCCAGGGTCTCCCCCGTCAGCAGCGGGGTGTCACCGCAGACGACGATCACGGTCCCGTCGACCGGCCCGCCGAGCTCCTCGAGGGCCATCCGGACGGCGTGCCCGGTGCCGTTCTGCTCGTACTGGACGGCGGTGCGGACCCCGGCGTCGACGCCGGCCAGGTGCGCGGTGACCTGCTCCCGGGCGTGCCCGACGACCACGACGAGGTGGGCGGGGTCCAGCTCACGGGAGGCGGCGACGACGTGACCGACGAGCGAGCGCCCGCAGATCTCGTGCAGGACCTTGGGTGTGGCCGACTTCATGCGGGTGCCTTCACCCGCTGCGAGTACGACGACGGCTGCCGGGCGGTTGGCGCTCACGGGTGTGCCCTTCGGCTTCGGGGGTGGACCCGTGAAGGATACCGGGGCGCCACGAGCCGGAAACGAGGGCGGGTCCCGACCGTGGAGGTCGGGACCCGGACCGCGAAGCTCCCCCGCCAGGACTCGAACCCGGACATAAGGCACCAAAAGCCTCAGTGCTGCCAATTACACCACAGGGGAACATTACCGACTAAATCGGACATTGCTGTCCGGTGATCTAGTCGATGGCACCTACTATGCCGCACCAGACGCCCTCAATGCGACGGTACATATCGGAGCCCTCCGTGCCGGGGCCGCTGCGTACGCTGGTCGGCATGACCAGTACGGGGGATGTGGAAGGCCGCGCTGGGCCGCCCTTGGGGTGGGTGCGGCGGCGGGATGTCGTGGTGGACGTCGTGCTCGGCGGGGTGTCCGCCGCCGAGTGCGGCTGGGAGGGCGTGACCTTTGCCGCCGAGGCGGGGATTCCGGCCGTTCCCGGGGTGCTGTTCGGGATCGCGGTGGGGGCCGTGCTCGGGCTGCGGCGGCGGTGGCCGATCGCCGTGGTGCTGGTGGGGATCGCCGTGTCGCCGGCCGCGATGGGGTTCCTGCTCGGGGTGGTGGGGCTGTACTCGCTGGCCTCCTCCGAGGTGCCCCGGCGGATCATCGCCACGCTGGCTTCGATGTCGCTGGCCGCCACGTTCGTGGTGATGTACCTGCGGACCAGGGGTGACGTCGAGGCCGATCACACGCTGGTCGTGGTGCTGTCCGGGTTCGTGGCGGTGGCGCTGACCGTGCCGCCGGTGCTGTTCGGTCTGTACATCGGGGCGCGGCGGCGGCTGATGGAGAGCCTTCAGGAGCGGGCGGATTCGCTGGAGCGGGAGTTGTCGCTGCTCGCGGACCGGGCCGAGGAGCGGGCGGAGTGGGCCCGTACGGAGGAGCGGACGCGGATCGCGCGCGAGATGCACGACGTGGTGGCGCACCGGGTGTCGTTGATGGTGGTGCACGCGGCGGCGCTGGAGGCGGTGGCGGCGAAGGACCCGGCGCGGGCGGCGAAGAACGCGGCGCTGGTGGGGGACATGGGCCGGCAGGCGCTGACCGAGTTGCGGGAGATGTTGGGGGTGCTGCGGGCGGCGGAGAAGCCGGTGCGGTCGGCCGCCGTGCCGGTGGCGGCGGCCGGGGTCGTGGGGGTGTTGGAGGACGGGCCGTCGCTCGGTGAGCTGGAGGCGCTGGTCGGGCAGTCCCGGGCGGCGGGGATGGCCGTGGAGATGGTGGTGCAGGGCGAGGGGGCGGCGTACGCGGCGGAGGTGGAGCAGACGGCGTACCGGGTGGTTCAGGAGGCGCTGACGAACTGCCACAAGCACGCGCCGGGTGCGCGGGTGACCGTACGGCTGGCGCACCGGGAGGGGGAGGTGGCGATGCAGGTGGAGAACGGGCCGTGTGACGGGTCATCCGCCGAGCCGGGGCTGCCGAGCGGGGGCAACGGGCTGGTGGGGATGCGGGAGCGGGTGCTCGGGCTGGGCGGGGTGTTCGTGTCGGGGCCGACCGAGGGGGGCGGATTCAAGGTGTCGGCCGTCCTGCCTTTGCGCTAGCGCTGGCTTGGGCGGGGCGCGGTGTGCCGGGTTCGGTGTGCGGGGTTCGGTGCGGCGCCGTTGCCGGGGCTCCGCCCCGGACCCCGCGCCTCAAACGCCGGCGGGGCTGGGTGGGGCCGCCTCGCGGGGCTGGGTGGGCCGCCTCGCGGGGCTGGGTGGGGCCGCCTCGCGGGGCTGGGTGGGGCCGCCTCGTGGGGCTGGATGGTGTCAGGCCGTCGTGAGGCGGGTGGGCTGGAGGCCGGTCAGGAGGAGGGTGAGGGCTTCGTCGAGGCTCGCGCCGAGGTACCAGTCGCCGGTGTGGTCGATGCCGTAGACGCGGCCTTCGCGGTCGAGGGCGAGGTGGGATCCGCCGTCGGCTTCGATGCCGAGGGGGCTGAGCTGGGTGGACAGGGCGCGCCCCAGGTCGGCGAAGGTGCGGGCGAGGTGGAGTCCGGTGAGCGGGTCGAGCCGGATCGTGGTGGGCGCTATCTGCCGGCCGGGGCCGGGGGCGCTGATCGTGAGGCCGCCGAATTCGGCCCAGGCTTCGACGGCGGCGGGGAAGACGGTGTGCCGGTGTCCGGCGGGGGTGGTGTGGTCGCGCAGGGCGTCGGCCCAGTATTCGGCTTGCTTGATGTCCCAGCGGCCCGGTTCCCAGCCGGCGGTGCGCAGGGCGGAGTCGACGGCGACGGGGAAGCGGGTGGCCGAGGAGCGGTCGTAGGACGCGGAGGCGGCTGAGGCTGAGGTGGTCATGGCTACTCGGCGGGGGTGAGGTCGACGGGGCGTACGCCGAAGTGGGCGAGGAGTGCGTCGCACGAGCGGCAGGGTGGTGCGTAGCTGCCGTGGAGGGGGTCGCCGTCTTCGCGGATGTGGCGGGCGGTGATCTTCGCGTGCTTGAGGGAGCGGCGGGCTTCGCTCGCGGAGAGGGGTTTGCGTGAGGCGCGCCGGGAGCGGGCGCCCTCGACGGCGGCGAGGTGGCGGGAGAGCAGGATCGCCTCCGGACAGCGGCCGGTGAAACGTTCGCGCTGGCCGCTGGTGAGCGTGTCGAGGAAGTCCTGTACGAGGGGGTGGAGCACGGGCGGCTGGTCGGCTTTGCCCGCGGTGCCGGTGAGGGTGTCGCCGCGTACGGAGAGGGCGGCGGCGACGGTGGGCAGGATGCCGTCGCGGCGGAAGCGCAGGACGGGGACGGCGGGCCGTCCGTCGGTGCTGCTCCAGCGCAGGCGTGGGTCGCCGGCGGGGCCGCCGGCTTCGGCGGCCGGGGCCGTGGCCGAGGTGATGGCCAAGGCGGTGGCCCGGCCGGTGGTGTCAGCCGGTTCTGTGCGTGTTGCCGTGTTCTGCATGGTCGCGTTTCCCTCCCGTGGCCGCGGTGGTCGCCGCTGTGCGCACGCCCCCGTGCTGCGGGGACAGCCTGCCAAATGTCACCTGTCGTGTGGAAGCGGGGTCGAATATTCGTATCAATTCGGATGTTCCCGGCCATGGGTGGGGTGCGCCGGTCGCGCGCGGGTGAGCCCCTTGCCCGAGCACATAGGCTGTGGTGAACCAGCCAGATCCAGCAGGGGGCTACCGCCATGACGACAGGTCGGCTCGGGCAGCAGGCCGCGCCACCCAACGCCGCTTACTCGGGGCAGGTCGTGCATTTCCCGGACCCGGTCCGGGCCGCTCGGCATCCCCACGGTGTGCGGATGGACGGCAACGGGCATCCGGACTTCTCCGCGTACGCGCGCGCGGCGGTGGAGATCGCCGATCCGCCCGAGGGCTTCGGCGTCGACGAGCTGCGCCTGACGGACTACGTGTCCGCGAACGCCGCGATGCAGGCGGCGGGGCACGAGCTGTGGGACACGGTCGGCCCGGTGGCGACCCCGCACGGCTGGACCTGGCACCACGTGTCGGGGACCCGGCGCATGGAGCTGGTCCCGGTCGAGGTGAAGGCGCTGCTGCGGCACCATGCCGGGCTGGCGACGGCTCCGGTGGACCACGAGAAGCGCGGGACGCGGCCGTTGCAGGAGGTGCGCCCGGTGCACCTGGGACTGCCGAAGACGGTGGTGTCGGTGTCCGAGGAGCTGGTGCAGGGCGTCGAGGAGGACCTCGGCTACCGGCTGCCGGAGGCGTACCGCTCGTTCCTGAAGGCCGCGGGCGGCTGTGCGCCGGTGGGTGCGGGGCTCGACGTGGAGCTGGGGCTGCTGGTGGACCAGCCGTTCTTCACGGTGCGTGAGGAGGCGGCGGTCAACGACCTGCTGTACGTCAACAAGTGTCTGCGGGACCACCTGACGAAGGACTACCTGTGCGTGGCCTTCGTGCAGGGCGGGTTGCTCGCGCTGAAGGTGAAGGGCGAGGGCATCGGCTCGGTGTGGTTCTCTCCGTACGACGACGCGCGCGACCGGGACGGTTGGTCCGTCCAGGAGCGCGTGGAGCGGCTGTTGCTGCCGTGCGGCGGTGATTTCGATGCCTTTCTGGAGCGGCTGGCGGGTAATCCGCCGGAGCTGGAGTCGGTGGCCGGTCTGATGGTGGACGGCGGATTCGCACGTTCGGTTCCGGTCCTGGTGGAGGGTTGATCGCGCCGTGGTGACGTTTGCGCAGGCGCAGGAGCGCGCCGAGGAGTGGATCAACGGGGACGTGCCCGCGTACCAGCACCGGGAGGTGCGGGTACGGGAGTTCGGGCTCGGGTTCGTGGTGTGGGCGGAGGACCGGGCGGCCGGCCCCGTCTCGGGCGGCGGCCGGCAGCGGCTGGTCATCGCGCGGGACAGCGGTGAGGTGACGCTGTGGCCGGGGCTGCCGGTGGGTGAGGTGATCCGCCGGTACGAGGAGGAGTACGGGGCCGCGGCTGCGGCCGCCGCTTCGGAGGCTTCGGTTCCGCCGCCGCGGATCGACTCGGAGCAGACCTCGTTCATGCTGAGCCCGCCGGAGTGGCTGCAGGAGGCCGCGGACCGGGCGGGGATCCCGGCGGCGGCTGCCGCTCCTGTCGCCGCTGCCGGCCCCGAGCCGGTGGCTCCTTCCGTGCCGGAGCCCGTTGCCGCGGCCGCCGAGCCGGGTGGTGCCGGGTCGCCGGAGCCGGTGGACGCGGTGCCGCTGCGGCGCGAGGTCCCGTACGAGCCGACGGCCAACGACGGGGTGCCGGTCGGGGCCACGCCGTGGGCCGGGACGGATGTGAACCCCGGTGCGGACGACGCGTCCGTACCGCTGCCCGCGACGGTGTTCGCGCCGCCGCTGTCGGGGTCGGACCTGGAGGACGCGCCGTCGTCCGGGGTGGCGCCGGAGGCGAAGACCACGCTGATGGAGGGCGGCAGCCGGCTGCCGAAGACGGCCGTCACGCCGGCGCTGGAACCGGACGCGGGTGACATCGCCGACGCGCCGACCAGCAAGGCCCAGATCTCCCGGCCGACGGGTCCCGGAGCGGGCCGGCCGGCCGCGTCCACGCCCGCGCCGCCGGGTCCGCCCGGTGCGCCCGGGGCTCCTGGTGTGCCCGGCACTCCCGGGGCTCCCGGCACTCCCGGGGCTCCTGGTGCGCCCGGGGCTCCTGGTGTCCCCGGGGCTCCGGGTGGCGGGCTGGCCCATGCCGCCACGATGCTGGCCGGTCCGGCGGTCGTCGGCGGGCCGCCCACGCCTCCCGGCCCGCCGGGCGCCCCGGGTGCTCCCGGCGCTCCCGGTGCTCCGGGTGCTCCCGGTGCGGGGCAGCCGCCGGCGCCTCCCGGTCCGCCGGGGGCTCCCGGTGGCGGGGCGCACCACGCCGCCACGATGCTCGCGGGTCCGGGTGTGCCGCTGCCGCCCGGTCCGCCGGGTGCGCCCGGCGCTCCCGGCGCCCCCGCCGCTCCGGGTGCTCCCGGGGCTCCGGGTGGCGGGCTGGCCCATGCCGCCACGATGCTGGCCGGTCCGGCGGTCACCGGCGGCGCGCCCACGCCTCCCGGGCCGCCCGGCCCGCCCGTTGCTCCGGGTGCGGGGCAGCCGCCGGCGCCTCCCGGTCCGCCTGGGGCTCCCGGTGGCGGGGCGCACCACGCCGCCACGATGCTCGCGGGTCCCGGTGTGCCGCAGCCGCCCGGTCCGCCGGGTGCGCCCGGCGCTCCCGGCGCCCCCGGTGCGGGGCTCGACCACGCCGCGACCATGCTGGCCGGTCCGGCCGTCGTCGGCGGGCCGCCCGCCCCGCCCGGCCCGCCGCCGGGTGGACCGGTCGTGCAGCAGCCGCCGGCGCCCACCGGCGTGCCCACCGTCGGCCCCGGCTACCAGGCAGTGCTGCGCTACCGCGCGCCCGACGGTTCCGAGCAGCAGCTGATCCGCCGCTCGGCGCCGGGTACCCCGCACCCCGAGTGGCAGATCCTGCACGAGCTGCGCGCCATGAACGTGCCGCCGCAGCAGGTGCTGGAGCTGCACACCGAGCTGGAGTCCTGTGAGCTGCCCGGCGGTTACTGCGCCCGGATGATCCGGGAGACCTGGCCGCAGGTGCGGATCACGAGCGTGGCCCCGTACGGCAAGGACCACGCCGGCCGTCAGCAGGGCATGCGTCACCTGCTCACCCATCAGGGCGAGTTGCACCAGGTGGCGGACGGCCCGGCGCGCCCGGCGCCGGTACGGGCGCCGCTGCCGCAGGTGCCGTTGCAGCCCGCGATCCCGCTGGACGCGATCGCGTCGGAGCTGGCGGGGGCCTTCGGCCCGCAGGGCGTGTTCCGCTACGACCAGCGGGCCGTGTCCCGCCAGGGTGTGCCGGAGATCGTGGCGCAGACGCTGGTGTGGTCGGGGCTGCCGGTCGATTTCGGGCCGTTCTTCTGGGCGCAGGCGGTGCCGGGCCAGCCGGTGCCGACCCTGGCCGAGCTGGCCGCGCAGCGGCAGGTGCAGCCGGCGTCGGACGCGGGTTCGTACCTGGTGGTGGGCAGCGACTTCGGCAAGGCGCTCTGCGTGCAGTACGGCACCGCGCACATCGTGGCGGTGCCGGTCGAGGGCGGTCCGGGCGGCGCTCCGGTGCCGCCGCAGTTCGTGAACTCGAGCCTGCCGCAGTTCGTACGGTCCCTCGCGATGCTGGGTCACATGTGGCGGCTGCGCCAGCATCTGACGCCGGAGCAGGCGGGCCGCTGGACCGTCGATTTCCAGGCGAATCTGGCGGGGCTCGACAGTGCGGCGCTGGCTTCGCCGGAGAGCTGGTGGTCGGTGCTGCTGGAGCAGATGTGGGACGGACTGCTCTGATCGGATGATCGGTCGGATGGCCGGGCCCGGACCCCCGAACGGGGTCTCGGCCCGGCCATTCCGGCTTCTGGGAGCAAATGACGCATCCTTGACAGGAATCCCCGCGAGAGAGGCGCTTCCAGGATGAGTGCACCCATTGCGACTGTGCGCGGTCGTGGCTACCGCATCGAAGAGGTCGACCGGTATCTCGCCCGGCTCTCCGGCAGTCGTGACGAGGCCTGGGAGCGAGTGGCACGGCTGACCGTCCTGGCCCGGCGGATGGAGGAGGACGCGGTCCGGTTGCGCGAGGCGGTGGCGGCGCTGGCCCCGCAGACGTACGAGGACCTGAGCGAGCGCGCCCGCCGGATCCTGCTGCTGGCGCAGGAGGAGGCGCAGTGCGTACGGGAGGACGCGCGGGCGGACGCGTCGGCGACGCTGGGCGCGGCGGAGGCGCACGCGGACCGGGTGGCGGAGCTGGCGCGGCAGGACGCGGAGGCGGTGCGCGAGCAGACGGAGGTCCGGGCCCGGCAGGGGCTGCTGCGGGCGCAGCGGGAGGCGGACGACGTGCGGGCGCAGGCGCGGGAGGACGCGCAGGCCTGGCGGGCGGAGGGCGCGGCCGCGTTGGCGGAGATGCGGCGGCGGTCGGAGGCGCTGCTGGCGGAGCGCGAGCAGGAGCGGGCGGAGCGGTGGGAGGCGTCGGAACGGGAGCTGGCGGGGCGGGAGTCGGAGCTGGAGGCGCGGCACGCGGAGCTGGAGCGGGACGCGGAGTCCCGGCTGGCGGAGGCGCGGCGGGCGTTCGCGGAGGCGGAGGAGTCGGCGCGGCACGGCCAGGAGGACGCCGACGCGGCGGCCGCGGAGCTGCTGGCGGAGGCGCGGGTGCGGGAGGAGCGGGTGGGGCGGGAGACGGAGCGTCTCCTGCGGGAGCACGCGGAGGCGCAGGAGGAGATGCGGGCCCACATGAACCACATCCGCTCCAGCCTGGCCGCCTTGACGGGGCGCACCCCGGCCTGACCGTTCCCTGGCCGGGGCCCGCGTCCGGGCGGCGGCCCTAACCGACCGGGCGCTGCCGCTCGCTGGGGTACGGCCGGTGCCGGGGCCGGGGGCTCGTAGCGGAACGGGTCGCTGCGCAGGCCGCGGGAGGTGACCACCACCGTGAACGGGGGGCGGACGGTCTCCGGGAGGGGGGCCGTCAGGGTGTCGGCAGCCGGGTCCGGGGTGGTGGGCAGGGGGGTACCGTCGACGCTCACGCGGGGCTCGGTGAAGCCGCCGCCCTCGACCGTGAGGTGTCCCTCGGACAGGCTGACCCGGGTGATCACCGGGTTCGCCCGGGTGGCGAGCTTGTTCAGGAGGTAGGCGCCTGCCGGAGCCCCCGTCAGGGCCCAGATCTCGGACGGGAGCCGGGGGAGCCCCTCGCCCACGTCCGAGAGGAAGAACAGCGCCACGTACAGCATCGTGACCGCGTTCAGGGTGACGTACTGGAGGTCGACCAGGTCGGTGCGCCCGCCGTCGTTCGCGATCAGCTCCCGCAGCGGCCGCCGCCCCGAGGCCGTCGGCTGCGGGGCCGGCTTGGCCAGGGTGCCGTGCTCGAGCCGCGTGCCGACGACCGTCTTCGCCCCGATGAGGGCCGCGTACGGGCCTCCGAGCAGCGGCAGGTACACCGTCGTCAGCGGGGACAGCGGACCGTCGGAGCCGGCGAACCAGGTGACGCCGCCGCCCGCGGTGAGCCCGTAGACGAGGATCGTGAGCAGCAGCCAGACCAGCATCACGGTCCAGGCCAGGGCCAGCGCCGTCGAGGTGGACAGCCGGCCGTCACGTCCGGTGACGAACGCAGGGTTGCGGCGCAGCCGCAGCCCGAGCGGCACGGCCAGGGCCGCCAGTAACGCCAGTGCGAAGAGTGCGGAAGCCATGTCGTGCCGTCCCCCCGGAAATGGTCCTGGCCAGACACTTACCCATGGGCGCTGGGCATGACAAGTCCGGACGGGGTGCAGGCCGTTGCTTCCGGCCGCCTACTGCTCGCGCTGCTCCGGCAGGACCGGGAACTTCCGCGGCGCCACCAGCAGCAGCACCAGCAGCGAGGCCACGGCCGCGCCCGTCGCGCCGAGGAAGATGTGGTCCACGGCGGCGGCCACGGCCTCGCGCAGGTAGTCGGCGGCGGCCTGGGGGAGGAGCCCGGGCTGGTCGAGGGCCTTCGATACGTCGTCCAGGTTGTCCGGGAGTCCCGGCATGGGGGCGTCCACCAGGCGGGCGGCGATGGTGGCGTTGGCGACGGCCCCGAGCAGCGCCGCGCCCACGCTCTGGCCGACCTGGCGGGAGAACAGCACCGAGGCCGTCGCCGTTCCGCGTTCGGCCCAGCCCACGGTGGACTGGACCCCGACCACGAGCGGGAGCTGGAAGAGGCCGAGGGCTCCGCCCAGCAGCAGCATGATCAGCGCGGGCTGCCAGGGCCGGGCGGGGTGGGGGAGCAGGGTGAAGGAGTAGAGGATCACCGCGGCGAGGGCGATCCCGACGGCCGCGGTGTTGCGGAAGCCGATGCGCCGGTAGACGTGCTGGCTGAAGGCGGCGGTGATGGGCCAGCTCAGGGTCATCACGGACATGACCAGCCCGGCGCTGATCGGCCCGAGGCGCAGCACGGACTGGGCGTACGTGGGCATGAACACCATCGGGGCGACCATCAGCAGGCCGAGCGCGCCCATGGCGAGGTTGACGGCGGCGATGGTGCGCCGGCGCCAGACCCAGCCGGGCAGGATCGGTTCTTCGGCGCGCCGCTCGATCCGGACCACCACCGCGGCCAGGACCGCGCTCGCGCCCAGCAGCCCCAGCGAGGGCGCGGACAGCCAGGGCCAGGCGACCCCACCCTGCACGAGCGCGAAGAGCAGCAGTCCGCCGCAGGTGAAGACGCCCAGGGCCCCCGCCCAGTCGACCGGGCCCCGGCGCCCGGGGGACCGTACGGGCTCGGTCAGGTGACGGGTGATCATCCACAGGGCGAGGGCGGCCAGGGGAAGGTTGATCAGGAAGATCCAGCGCCAGTGCGCGTACGAGGCGAGCAGCCCGCCGAGGGCCGGGCCGGCCACGGCGGAGGTGGCCCAGACGGTGGACATCCGGGCCTGGATCCTGGGCCGGTCCTTGAGCGGGTAGAGGTCGCCGGCGAGGGTCTGGACCGTGCCCTGGAGGGCGCCGCCGCCCAGGCCCTGGACGATCCGGAAGGCGATGAGGGCGGCCATGTTCCAGGCGAGGGCGCAGAGCAGCGAGCCGACGAGGAAGAGGCCGATGCCGAAGAGCAGGACGGGCTTGCGGCCGAAGGTGTCGGACAGCTTGCCGTAGACGGGGAGGGTGACGGTGACGGCGAGGAGGTAGCCGGAGAAGAGCCAGGAGAAGACGGAGAAGCCGCCGAGGTCGCCGACGATCTGGGGGACGGCGGTGGAGACGATGGTGCTGTCGAGGGCGACGAGCCCCATGCCGAGCATCAGCGAGGCGACGACGGGCGCGGACGGCCGCCCGCGCCCGGCCCCCGCGGCGCCCTGCGCGTCCGGTGCCGTGCCGTCCGCTTCCCCCGGCGCGGTGCGTTTGGCCGAAACAGGTCCCTGCGGCGGGCCTTGTGGGCGCCGCGCCGGTATGTGGTCCGGGCTTCCGGCCGTGCTCTCCCCTGAGCCCACGAAGATTCCTTCCCCCTGCACGCACTTGCGGGGAACACCTTCTCACCACGCCTGTGTCCCGCGGTATCCCCCAGGACGCCTCCACCTGAGGGCGGAGAACCCCTAGGGGTTGCTCCGCACAACGGGCCAGGGCCCGTTCGTCCCGGCGGATGAGGCCGGGGGGCCGGCCGCGTCCTTAACTGGTTCACAGGGGCCGGGGGGACGGGGCGGCCCACGGAGGTGGGGTTAACCCCCGGACGGATACGGCCACGGGCACCAGCGCGCCGGGCCCCGTCCGGCAACAGACTTCCTGACGACGACAGCCACGACAGCCACGACGGCGACACACGCCACCGCAGCAGTGACAGCAGGAGAAGGAGAAAGACCGTGACAACGGCTATGACCGAAACCAGGCACGGGGGGACTGGAGGGCATGGAGCCGTCGCGGCCCGGGCGCGCGAGGTCGTCAAGGCCTACGGCTCCGGGGAGACGCGTGTCGTCGCCCTCGACCGGGTGGACGTGGACATCATGCGCGGCCAGTTCACCGCGATCATGGGCCCCTCCGGCTCCGGCAAGTCCACGCTGATGCACTGCCTCGCCGGTCTCGACACGGTGACCAGCGGGCAGATCCACCTGGACGACACCGAGATCACCGGGCTGAAGGACAAGAAGCTCACGCAGCTGCGCCGCGACCGCATCGGCTTCATCTTCCAGGCCTTCAACCTGCTGCCCACGCTGAACGCCCTGGAGAACATCACGCTCCCCATGGACATCGCGGGCCGCAAGCCCGATGCCGAGTGGCTGAACCGGGTCGTGGAGACCGTCGGCCTCGCCGGCCGCCTCAAGCACCGTCCGACCGAGCTCTCCGGCGGCCAGCAGCAGCGCGTGGCGGTGGCCCGCGCCCTCGCCGCCCGCCCGCAGATCATCTTCGGCGACGAGCCGACCGGAAACCTGGATTCCCGGGCCGGCGCCGAGGTGCTCGGCTTCCTGCGCCGCTCGGTGGACGAGCTCGGCCAGACGATTGTCATGGTCACGCACGATCCGGTGGCCGCCTCCTACGCGGACCGCGTCATCTTCCTCGCCGACGGCGCGATCGTCGACGAGATGTACGGGCCCACCGCGGACCAGGTCCTCGACCGCATGAAGGACTTCGACGCGCGCGGGCGGACCTCATGAGCAGCACCCTGAAGACCTCGCGGCGCAACTTCGTCGCGCACAAGGGACGGATGGCGCTCTCCGCCATCGCCGTCCTGCTCTCGGTGGCCTTCGTCTGCGGGACCCTGGTCTTCACGGACACCATGAACGCCACCTTCGAGAAGCTCTTCGCCACCACCGGCGCCGACGTCACGGTCTCGGCCAAGCCGGCCGGATCCGCGGACGACGACGTGGAGAACCCGCGCAACGCCCGGCCCGCGACCCTCCCCGCCGACGCCGTGCAGAAGGTCTCCGCGGTGCCGGGCGTGCAGTCGGCGCAGGGCAGCGTCATCTCGCTGTCCATCACGGTCGTCAACGCCGAGAACAAGAACGTCGGCCCCACCTCCGGCGCCCCGACGATCGCCGCCAGCTGGAACGACAACGAGCTCAAGTCGATGGCCGTCACCTCCGGCCACGAGCCGCGGGGCCCCACCGACGTGCTGGTCGACGCCGACACGGCGAAGAAGCACAAGCTGAAGATCGGCGACGAGCTGCGCACCATCGCCGTCACCGGCGACTTCCGCGCCAGGATCTCCGGCATCGCCACCTTCAAGGTGACCAACCCGGGCGCCACCGTCGTCTACTTCGACACGGCCACCGCCCAGCGCGAACTGCTCGGCGCTCCCGGCACGTTCACGAACATCAACGTCATCGCCGCGGACGGCGTCAGCGACGAGCAGCTCAAGGGCAACATCGCCGCCGCCGTCGGCGCCGACACCTACAAGCTCCAGACCGCCAAGGAATCCGCGGACCAGGGCCGCAAGGAGGTCGGTTCCTTCCTCGACGTCATGAAGTACGCGATGCTCGGCTTCGCCCTCATCGCCTTCCTCGTCGGCATCTTCCTGATCTTCAACACCTTCGCCATGCTGGTCACCCAGCGCACCCGCGAGATCGGCCTGATGCGGGCCATCGGCTCCGACAGCGGCCAGGTCCTTCGCTCCGTCGTCCTGGAGGCCTTCCTCCTCGGCCTGGTCGGCTCGGTCCTCGGCGTCGGCGTGGGCGTGGGTCTGGCCGTCGGGCTGATGAAGCTCATGGGCCAGATGGGGATGAACCTGTCCACCGACGACCTCACCGTCGCCTGGACCACCCCGGTCGTGGGCATCCTCCTCGGCGTCGTGGTCACCGTCGTCGCCGCCTTCGTCCCGGCCCGCCGGGCCGGCAAGGTCTCCCCGATGGCCGCCCTGCGCGAGTCGGGCACGCCCGGCGACAGGAAGGCGGGCGCCGTCCGCGCCGGCCTCGGCCTCACCCTCACCGCCATCGGCGGCGCGGGCCTCTACCTCGCCGCGGCCGCCGACCAGGCCGGCCCGGGATCGGCCTGGCTGGGCCTGGGCGTCGTCTTCACCCTCATCGGCTTCATCGTGATCGGCCCGCTGCTCGCCGCGGGAGTGGTGCGGGTGCTGTCCGGGATCGTCCTGCGGCCCTTCGGGTCCGTCGGCCGGCTCGCCGAGCGCAACGCCCTGCGCAACCCTCGCCGCACCGGCGCCACCGCCGCCGCCCTGATGATCGGCCTCGCGCTGGTGGCCTGCCTGTCGGTGGTCGGCTCCTCGATGGTGGCCTCCGCGACCGACGAGCTCGACAAGTCGGTCGGCGCGGACTTCATCGTCAGCTCCCAGACCGGGCAGCCGGTCCTGCCGCAGGCCGAGCAGGCCATGCGCGCCGTGAAGGACCTCGACCACGTCACGGCCTACCGGGAGGTCGACGCCAAGATCACCGCACCCGACGGCACCACCGAGGACGACGGGCTCGGCGCGACCGACCCGACGTACGCGAAGGACATCCGCCGCAAGATGGTCGCCGGCGAGCACGCGGCGGCGTACGGGGCGAACGCGATGTCGGTCGGCTCCGAGTACGCCACGAAGCACGGGATCAAGCTCGGCGACGAGCTGACGGTCGCCTTCACTGGCGGCAGCACCGTCAAACTGAAGGTCGCCGCGATCACCAGCGACGAGGGCAACCTCGACAAGGGCATGAAGTACATCGGCACGGCGGTCGCCGAGGCGAACGTCCCGGCCGACCGGCTGCCGCGCCCCTTCATGCTGCTGGCCGGCGCGAAGGACGGGCAGGACGAGGCCGCCGCCTACGCGGCGGTCAAGACGGGGCTGGCGCAGTACCCGCAGTACGTCGTCCGCAACCAGACCGACTACAAGCAGTCCCTGAAGGACCAGGTCGGCCAGCTCCTGAACATCGTCTACGGGCTCCTCGCCCTCGCCATCATCGTCGCCGTCCTGGGCGTCGTGAACACGCTGGCCCTGTCGGTGGTGGAACGGACCCGCGAGATCGGCCTGATGCGCGCCATCGGGCTCTCCCGCCGCCAGCTGCGCCGCATGATCCGCCTGGAGTCGGTGGTCATCGCCCTCTTCGGCGCCCTGCTCGGCCTCGGGCTGGGCATGGGCTGGGGGGCCACCGCGCAGCAGCTGCTCGCGCTCCAGGGCCTGAAGGTGCTGGAGATCCCGTGGCCGACGATCCTCGGGGTGTTCGCCGGCTCGGCCCTGGTGGGCCTGTTCGCCGCCCTGGTCCCGGCCTTCCGGGCGGGCCGGATGAACGTCCTGAACGCGATCGCGAGCGACTAGGGGGTGTCTTACGGGCGGGCGCCGGTCCGGGACCTTCGGGGGAGGTTCCGGGCCGGCGCCTTTGCGGCCCCGCGGCGGCGGGGCGCCGTCTCAGCTGCGCCGCAGCAGGACGACGCCCTCGGCGTCGCCCACCAGCGTGTACCGCTCGCCGGGGTGCAGCTGGCCCGCGTAGACGGTCGGGTCCTCGCCCGCCCACTTGGAGCTGTTGTCGAGGGCGATCCATTCGGGGACCACGCCCTTGCTGCCGCCGATCCACAGCACGCGGCAGCGGGAGGTCAGCCGGGTCAGCGCGGTGGTGTCGGCCTCCACGGTCGCCCCGTCGGGGATCCGGTCGAGGAGCCCCTCGATGGCGGTGACACGGGCCGGCTTCTCGTACGTACGCGCTTCCACGAGCTTGGCGGTCGGCATGGCCGTCGCACTCAGGGCGAGGGCGGCGGCGAGGACGGCGGTGGGCATCTGGAGGGCGTACGCGCGCAGCCGCGGCCGGCGGCTGCGCCGGGCGGTGTCGATGGCGTCGACCAGGGCGAGGGCGACCACGGGCATGAGTACGGCGCTGTAGTGCCAGTCGGTGGACCAGTAGTGGTCGTCGCCGGACAGGAACCGCCAGCCGAGCGTCGGGACGGCGACCAGCAGCAGCGGCGAGCGCAGCGCGAGCAGCCCGGAGGTGGGCAGGAGCACCCAGGTCAGGGTGGTGAGCTTGGTGCCGGTGCCGGCGAGGGGGCTGCCCGAGCCGTCGAGCTTGTCCCAGTAGCCGTAGCCCGCGGTGGCGAAGGCGGGGATGAACACGGTGAAGACGAGGACGGCGAAGACGACGGCCCCGACGGCGACGCCGAGGGCGGTCCAGGCGGCCCGCCGGTCGGCGCTCCTGGCCCGCCAGGCGATCACCACGGCCAGCGCGGCGAGGGTGAAACCGAGGTCCTCCTTCACGAGGACCAGCGGCAGCCCCCACAGCAGGGCGGCCCGCCAGCGGCGGGCGAGCAGCGCCTCCAGGGCGAAGGCGATCAGGGGCACGGCGAAGGCGATCTCGTGGAAGTCGAACTCCACGGCCCGCTGTATGCCCCAGGACAGCCCGTAGGCGACGCCGACGGCGACCCCGCGGGCATGGCCGAGGATCCGTACGGCCGCCCGGGTGACGGGGACGGCGGCGAGCGCGAACAGGGCGGCCTGGACGACCAGCAGGGTGACGGGACCGGGGAAGATCCGGTAGACGGGCGCGATGAGCGCGATGATCGGGCTGAAGTGGTCCCCGAGGATGTTCGCCCCGGGCCCCTTCAGATCGGCGACGGGCGCATTCAGGTGCGCGTACGCGCGGATGGCCTGCTCGAAGATCCCCAGGTCCCAGGAGGCCCACTCCATCCGCCGGAACCGTCCGACGGACAGGATCAGGTAGACGGCGAACAGCCCGCCGGCCACCGACCAGGGCCCGGCCCACCGGCCCCTGCCCGCCTTCGCGGCGGCGGTGCCCGCGGGGGCGGGGCGGGCTATGGCATCGCTCGTCACGGACTCGTGCTCCCTGGGCCAGTGGCGTCTCTCCGGCGGGCGACGCGGCGAGCTCAGACGGTCAGTACGCCGATATCTTGACATCCTTCCGTTCCCTCGGCCGGGGGAGGCCCGCCCAGGGGGTGGGGCCGACCGTTCCGCGGCGGACCGTCTCAACCGCGCTCGGCGCCCTGGGCCTCCCCCGAGAACGGGACCACCTCTGCCACCGGTTCCCCGGACTCGGTGATGATCACCTCGTGGCCCGCGGCGACCAGCTCCAGAATCTCGGAGAGCTTCGGGCCCGCCTCGTCCACGTCATGACGTCGGGTCGCTTCCAAGCGCACACTCCGGGAACAGGAGACCAACGACACCGCCCCATCATCCCCGGCGGGGACCGGTCGGCGCCGGTTTCGTCACCCGTGCAGGGGTCACCCCCACGGGTGACCCGAATCCCCCGCGCGTGGCGGCGGGGCGCGTCGTAGGGTGGGAACCCCCGGCCCGTACGACGTGTCGGGTCCTTCGCGTTGCCCCTTCACCGGACGGAAAGCCTCCACATGAGCCTGCACGGACTGCTCGACGCCGTCACCCGGGATCCCGCCCTCGCCGAGGCGGTCACCGCGGCCGGGGACGGCAACCGCATGCATGTGGACCTCGTCGGCCCGCCCGCCGCGCGGCCCTTCGCGATCGCCGCGCTGGCCCGGCAGACCGAGCGGACCATCCTCGCGGTGACCGCCACCGGGCGCGAGGCCGAGGACCTGGCCGCGGCGCTGCGCTCGCTGCTGCCCTCGCCCGACCAGGTCGTGGACTACCCGTCCTGGGAGACGCTCCCGCACGAACGGCTGAGCCCGCGCAGCGACACCGTCGGACGCCGCATCGCCGTACTGCGCCGCCTCGCCCACCCGAGCAAGGACGACCCCGCCGCCGGGCCCGTCTCCGTGGTCGTCGCCCCGATCCGCTCCGTGCTCCAGCCGCAGGTCAAGGGGCTGGGGGACCTGGTGCCCGTAGGCCTGCGGCAGGGACAGAGCGCCGACCTCGGCGAGGTGACCCAGGCGCTGGCCGCCGCCGCGTACGCACGCGTCGAGCTCGTCGAGAAGCGCGGCGAGTTCGCCGTGCGCGGCGGCATCCTCGACGTGTTCCCGCCCACCGAGGAACACCCGCTGCGCATCGAGTTCTGGGGCGACGAGGTCGAGGAGATCCGTTACTTCAAGGTGGCCGACCAGCGGTCGCTGGAGATCGCCGAGCACGGCCTGTGGGCGCCGCCCTGCCGCGAGCTGCTGCTGACCGACGAGGTGCGCGAGCGGGCCGCGGCCCTCGCCGAGGCGCACCCCGAGCTCGGGGAGCTGCTGAACAAGATCGCCGAGGGGATCGCCGTCGAGGGCATGGAGTCCCTCGCCCCGGTCCTGGTCGACGACATGGAGCTGCTCATCGACGTGCTCCCCGCCGGGGCGATGGCCGTCGTGTGCGACCCCGAGCGCGTACGGACCCGGGCCGCCGACCTGGTGGCCACCTCCCAGGAGTTCCTCATGGCCTCCTGGGCGGCCACCGCGGGAGGCGGTGAGGCCCCCATCGACGTCGGCGCGGCCTCGCTCCGCGGTATCGCGGACGTCCGCGAGCACGCCCGCGAGCTCGGCATGATGTGGTGGTCGGTCTCCCCCTTCGCCGCGGACGAGACCGCCGGCGGCGACACCTTGAAGCTCGGCATGCACGCCCCCGAGGCCTACCGCGGCGACACCGCCCGGGCGCTCGCCGACACCAAGGGCTGGATCGCCGACGGCTGGCACACCGTCTACCTCACCGAGGGACACGGCCCGGCCGCCCGCACCGTCGAGGTCCTCTCCGGCGAGGGCATCGCCGCCCGCCTGGAGCCGGACCTGCGCGCCCTGGAGCCCGGCCTGGTGCACGTGGCCTGCGGCTCGATCGACAACGGCTTCGTCGACCCGGCGCTGAGACTGGCCGTCCTCACCGAGACCGACCTCACCGGCCAGCGCACCGCCACCAAGGACCTCGGCCGGATGCCGACGCGCCGGCGCAAGACGATCGACCCGCTGACCCTGGAGGCCGGCGACTACATCGTCCACGAACAGCACGGCGTGGGCCGCTACATCGAGATGGTGCAGCGCACCGTCCAGGGCGCGACCCGCGAGTACCTGCTCGTCGAGTACGCCGCCGCCAAGCGCGGCCAGCCCGGTGACCGCCTCTACATCCCCACCGACCAGCTGGAGCAGGTCACCAAGTACGTCGGCGGCGAGGCACCGACCCTGCACCGGCTCGGCGGCGCCGACTGGACCAAGACCAAGGCGCGCGCGAAGAAGGCGGTCAAGGAGATCGCCGCCGACCTCATCAAGCTCTACAGCGCGCGCATGGCGGCCCCCGGTCACGTCTTCGGCCCGGACACCCCCTGGCAGCGCGAGCTGGAGGACGCCTTCCCGTACGCGGAGACCCCCGACCAGCTCACCACCATCGCCGAGGTCAAGGAGGACATGGAGAAGTCCGTTCCCATGGATCGCCTGATCTGCGGCGACGTCGGCTACGGAAAGACCGAGATCGCCGTGCGGGCCGCCTTCAAGGCGGTCCAGGACGGCAAGCAGGTCGCCGTCCTCGTCCCCACCACGCTGCTCGTGCAGCAGCACTTCGGCACCTTCTCCGAGCGCTACAGCCAGTTCCCGGTCAACGTGAAGGCGCTCTCCCGCTTCCAGTCCGACAGCGAGTCCAAGGCCACCCTGGAGGGGCTGCGCGAGGGCTCGGTGGACGTGGTCATCGGCACGCACCGGCTGTTCTCGCAGGAGACGAAGTTCAAGGACCTGGGCCTGGTCATCGTCGACGAGGAGCAGCGGTTCGGCGTCGAGCACAAGGAGCAGCTGAAGAAGCTGCGCGCCAACGTGGACGTGCTGACGATGTCGGCGACCCCGATCCCGCGCACCCTGGAGATGGCGGTCACCGGCATCCGGGAGATGTCGACGATCACCACCCCGCCGGAGGAGCGCCACCCGGTCCTCACCTTCGTCGGCCCGTACGAGGAGAAGCAGATCGGCGCGGCCATCCGGCGCGAACTGCTGCGCGAGGGCCAGTGCTTCTACATCCACAACCGGGTCGAGTCCATCGACCGGGCCGCCGCCAAGCTGCGCGAGATCGTGCCCGAGGCCCGGATCGCGACGGCGCACGGGCAGATGTCCGAACAGGCTCTGGAACAGGTCGTCGTGGACTTCTGGGAGAAGAAGTTCGACGTCCTCGTCTCGACGACGATCGTCGAGTCCGGCATCGACATCTCCAACGCCAACACGCTCATCGTCGAGCGCGGCGACAACTTCGGCCTCTCGCAGCTGCACCAGCTGCGCGGCCGCGTGGGCCGCGGCCGCGAGCGCGGGTACGCGTACTTCCTCTACCCGCCGGAGAAGCCGCTGACCGAGACCGCGCACGAGCGGCTCGCGACGATCGCCCAGCACACCGAGATGGGCGCCGGCATGTACGTGGCGATGAAGGACCTGGAGATCCGCGGCGCGGGCAACCTGCTCGGCGGCGAGCAGTCCGGGCACATCGCGGGCGTCGGCTTCGACCTGTACATCCGCATGGTCGGCGAGGCGGTGGCCGACTACCGGGCCGCCGTCGAAGGCGGGGTGGAGGAGGAGCCGCCGCTGGAGGTCAAGATCGAGCTGCCGGTCGACGCGCACGTCCCGCACGACTACGCGCCCGGCGAGCGGCTGCGCCTCCAGGCCTACCGGGCCATCGCCTCCGCCAACTCCGAGGCGGACGTGAAGGCCGTACGGGAGGAGCTCACCGACCGCTACGGCAAGCTGCCCGAGCCGGTGGAGAACCTGCTGCTGGTGGCCGGGCTGCGGATGCTGGCCCGCGCGTGCGGGGTCGCCGACATCACCCTCCAGGGCCCCAACATCCGCTTCGGGCCGGTGGAGTTGCGCGAATCGCAGGAGCTGCGCCTGAAGCGGCTCTACCCGGGGGCGGTGCTCAAGCCCGCCACCTCGCAGGTGCTGATCCCCCGCCCGAAGACGGCGAAGGTCGGCGGGAAGCCGCTGCTCGGGCGGGAACTGCTGGCCTGGACCGGGGAGTTCCTCACCACGATCCTCGGGTCCTGACGCGCGGAGAGGCCGGGCCCGCGGGGGCCCGGCCTCCGCCGGCGGCTGTGTGTCGGGGACTTCGCGGGACCCGGGCCGGGTCAGCCCATCGCGTCCGCGTCGATGACGTCCTTGCCGGCCGGGGCGTCGGCCTGGACCGGCTTGTTGATGCCGCTGAAGGTGACGTCCGCCGGCTCCTTGCCGTCGATGGACGCCTTGAGCAGGTAGGGCTCGCCCTTGGTGGCGACCAGGAGGGTCTCGGTGCCCTCGGTGGTCTTCGTGGTCAGGGTGAGCGCCTCCTGGCCGTCGACGGTGGCGGTCTTGCCCTTCTGCGCGCCCTTGCTGTCGTCGAACTCCTTGAGCAGCTGGTTCAGGTCGCAGAGCTCGGCCAGGTCCTTCATGTCCGGGTCCGAGGCCTTCGTCTTCAGCCAGTGGCCGGCCAGCTGCTTGACCGCCGCGTCCGCCTGGTCCTTGGGCAGGTCGGTCATCTGGGCGCGGTAGAAGGGCTCGTCGGCCTTTATGTAGACGGCCTCCGAGTTGCGGATCAGCTCGAAGGAGCCTTCCTTGCTGGAGATCGTGCCCTTGCAGTCGCCGCTCTTGCTGACCGCCATGTTCAGCTGGAGCGGCTTGCCCTCGTCCCAGACGTTGCCGCTGACGGTGAGGGAGGAGGCGCCGCGCAGGGCGTCGACGGACTTGTCGGCGACCTGGGAGCCGGTCAGGTCCGGGAACGGGCCGGACTGGAAGCAGCCGGTGAGCCCCAGGCCGGCGGCGCAGACGAGGGCGGCGGTGGCGGTGAGGCGGTGAGCGGTACGCATGGCAGGACTCTCTGGGCGGGGGACGCGGAACGGTGGTGAGGGTATCCGGAGCAAGCCATTCCGGATAGGTGTGGTGGGGTGGACCGGTGGGGGAGCCGGGCCGGGTGGGGAGCCGGGCCGGTGGGGGAGCCGGACCGGGCGGGGGAGCCGGGCCGGTGGGGAAGCCGGACCGGTGGGCCGCGGACCGGTGGGCCGGCGGACCGGGAGCGTCAGCCGGACTTCTTCCAGTCCCCGCAGTCGTTGGTCTTGAAGTAGCCGTCCTCGGCGCCGATCGTCACGACCGCCGGGCCGGTGGGGTTCTCGTTCGCGATGATCGCGTCGATGCCGTGGGTCGCGTCCTTGGCGCGCTCCCAGTAGCAGCCGCCGCCCTCCTCGGCGGGGCCCGCCGACTTGTAGGTGCCGGGCGCGATGTCGGTGCCGACCTTGAGCATCCCCGCCTTGCCGGAGAACTCGGTCTTCGGGGATCCGCCGGCGGCCTTGGGGTCGACGGCCTCCCAGTCCTTGCAGTCGGTGGACTTGAAGACCTTGTCGCCGGCCTCGATGGTCACGTAGCTCGCGCCGACGACGTTGTCGTTGGCGATGATCGAGTCCGTCTCGCCCGAGGAGTCCTTGGCCCGCTCCCAGTAGCAGCCGGCGCCGCCGTTGCCGGTGGTGCGGTAGGTGCCCGGCTGGACGTCCTTGCCCACTTCGACGGTGCCGTTGCCGCGGATCGCGGCCTTCTTCTTCTCCTCGGCCGGCTTCGAGGCCGGGTCGCCGCCCTTCGAGGCCGTGGCCGCCGCCTTCGGCGCGGCGCCGTCCTTGGCGTCGTCGGGGCCGGTGCAGGCGCCGACCGCCACGAGTGCGAGGACCGCACCGCAGCCCGTGAGGACCTTGTGACGGGCGATCCAGCTCTTGCGCGGGGTGTGGGACATGGAAGTTCCTGCCTCTCCGGTGGCTGTGCGACGTTCGCCGTTCGACGCGATCAATAGACCAGATGTCTGTGAACCGAGTCAACACGATTCACAGCTTTTCTTGAGTTCACGCTGTGAAGGGGTCCCTGTCGTGTGTACGGGTAAGCTCCCCGGCATGTCAGAGCAGAGCGCCGCAGGCGCAGAGGTCACCGCGGCCGAGGTCGCCCGCCTGGCAGGCGTCGGCCGCGCCGCCGTGAGCAACTGGAGGCGCCGGCACGCCGACTTCCCCAAGCCCGTCGGCGGCACCGAGACCAGCCCCTCCTTCGCCCTGGCCGAGGTCGAGCGGTGGCTGCGCGCCCAGGGCAAGCTCGCCGAAGTGCCGCTGCGCGAGCGGGTCTGGCAGCAGGTCGCGGCCCACCCCGGCGGCCCCGTCACCGCGCTCGTCAAGGCGGGCTGCGCGCTGCTCGTCGTACGGGACCGGCCCGCCGACTGGCTGGAGCTGACCGCCGTCTCCGACGAGCGGATGGCCGTACTGCTGCGCCCCGTCCTCGACCAGGTGCTCGGCGCCCGCCTCGGGCCGGGGCACCCCCTGGAGTCCGTGCGGCCCGGCCGCACCGCGATGCCGCTGCTGCGGGCCGCCGCCGAACTCGCCGCCGAGGTCGGCGCCCGCAAGGCCTTCGAGTTCCTGCTGGGCCGCCACCTCGACGCCAACCCCCGTCAGTACACGCTCACCCCGGACGGCCTCGCCCGGCTCATGGCCGCCCTCGCCGGCCCCGGTGTGCGCACCGCGCTCGACCCCGCCTGCGGCACCGGCACACTGCTGCGCGTCCTGCCCGGCGCCACCGTCCTGCACGCCCAGGACTCCTCGCCCGAACTCGCCGCCCTCACCGCGCTGCGCCTGGCCCTGAACGGCTCCGGGCAGGTCCGCGCGGCTGCCGCCGACAGCCTGCGCGCCGACGCCTTCGCGGAGGACGCCGTAGACGCCGTGCTCTGCCACCCGCCGTTCAACGAACGCAACTGGGGCCATGAGGAGCTGGCCTACGACCCGCGCTGGGAGTACGGCTTCCCGGCCCGCACCGAGTCCGAACTCGCCTGGGTCCAGCACGCCCTGGCCCGTCTGCGCGAGGGCGGCACCGCCGTCCTGCTGATGCCGCCGGCCGTCGCCGCCCGCCGCTCCGGCCGCCGCATCCGTGCCGACCTGCTGCGCCGCGGCGCCCTGCGGGCCGTCATCGCGCTCCCGGCCGGCAGCGCCCCGCCGTACGGGATCCCCCTGCACCTGTGGGTGCTGCGCAGGCCCGCCCCGCAGGCGGTGCCGCCGCAGGCGGTGCTGCTCGTCAACAGTGCTGCCAGTGCTGCCGGTGCTGCCGGTGCTGCCGGTTCCGGCGGTTCTGCCAGTGCGGCGGCCGGTACCCACGGTGCGCCCGCCTCTGCCGGCGGGACCGGCCAGTTCGCCGCCGTGGCCGGTGAGGTGGAGGCCGCCTGGGCGGCGTACGACCGCACCGGCTCGGTGGAGGAGGTCGAGGGCGTCAGCCGCGTCGTGCCCGTCATCGAACTGCTCGACGACGACGTGGACCTCACCCCCGCGCGCCATCTCCCGCCGCCGGCCGCCGGCGGCGGGCCGGCCGCCCTGGGAGCCGTACGGGAACGGCTCGACGAGACCCTCTCCCGGGTCGCCCGCCTGACCCCGCCGGCCGCCGTCCCGGCCCCCGGGGCCGCGGCGCTGCTGTCGCTGACCACCATCGGCGAACTCGCCCGCGCCGGAGCCCTGGTGCTGCACACCGGCACCGGCAGCGGCGCCGGCACCGCCCCCGTCCTCACCGAACAGGACGTCTACGCCGGAACCGGCCCCTCCGGCACCCTGGCCGCCACCGCCGACGCACCCGTGCTCACCGCCCCCGGCGACGTCCTCGTCCCGGTCGTCGGCGGCGCCACCGTCGCCCGCGTCATCGACGAGGCCACCGCCGGCGCGGTCCCGGGCCGCGGGCTCCAACTGCTGCGCCCCGACCCGGCCGCCCTCGACCCCTGGTTCCTGGCCGGATTCCTGCGGGGCACCGCCAACAACCGCCGCGCCAGCAGCCACGCCTCCACCGCCACCCGGCTCGACGTGCGCCGCCTCCAGCTGCCCCGGCTGCCGCCGGCCGAACAGCAGCGCTACGGGGCCCGCTTCCGCGCGCTCGCCGAGTTCGAGGACGCGCTGCGGCTGGCGGGCCGGCTCGGCGAGCAGCTCGTACAGGGCCTGTACGACGGCCTGTCGGACGGCACGGTCACCCCGGACTGAGCGGGCGGGCCGCGACCGTACAACGGTTGGGCACATCCCCTCACCAGCGGCCGGAAAGGCTTATACGCTCTGACCCGCAACTTCCTTTCCGCACGGCCCGTCAGGAGCAGCGATGCACGGCCCCGGCCTCCCGCCGCAGCACGGTCACCAGCCCAGTTCCGGGGGCGTGACGGCACTGCGCGTGCTGTTCGCGCTGCTGCCCATCCTGAGCTGTGGCTTCCTGGCCTGGGCCACGATGCTGCGGCTCGCGCTGGTGACCCGCAAGACGGTCGACTGGGTGCTGCTCGTGGTCAGCGGTGTGCTCTGCGTGGGCTGGCTCGTACTGATCGGGCTCGACCCGACCGAGGACACCAGCGGCTGGCAGGGCAACACCGGCGCCGGAGGCTCCCTCCTCACCGCCGTCCTGACCTGCACGTACTTCCTCGTGGCCGATATCCGCCACTACGAGCGCCGGGCGGTCGGCGGCCCGGCCGCGCCGCCCTGGTACCCGGCGCAGCCCGCCCCGTACGCCCACCCGCAGCAGACGGCGCCCGCCTACGGCTACCCGCCCGCGGCAACGCCCGCGCAGACGCCCGTCCCGCCGCAGGTTCCGCCGCAGCCGACGCCGCCCCCGCGCCTCGGGCAGGTCCGCGCCGAACTCGACGAGCTCAGCGAGCTCCTGCGCAAGCAGCCCGGCCGGCCGCAACAGCCCCCACAGCCCGGCGCAGGCCCGTACCACGACCCCAACGACACCCCGTTCCAGGACCGTAATCCGTGACCGACCGGCTCATCGGCGACCGCTACCAGCTCGCCACCATCCTCGGCCAGGGCGGCATGGGCCAGGTCTGGACCGCCTACGACCGGCGGCTGGACCGGCGGGTCGCCGTCAAACTGCTGCGCCCCGACAAGGTCGCCGGCCCCGGAACCGTCGCCGAAGAGCTGCGCCGCCGCTTCGTGCGCGAGTGCCGGGTCACCGCACAGGTCGACCACCCCGGGCTGGTCACCGTGCACGACGCGGGCAGCGACGGCGACGAGCTCTTCCTTGTCATGGGCTACGTCGAGGGCTCCGACCTCGCCGACCACCTCGCCGAGCACGACCCCTACCCGTGGCCGTGGGCGGTCGCGGTGGTCGCGCAGCTGTGCGCCGTGCTCTCGGCTGTGCACGCGGTGCCGATCGTGCACCGCGACCTCAAGCCGCGCAACGTGATGATCCGCCCCGACGGCACCGTCCTGGTCCTCGACCTCGGCGTCGCCTCGGTGATGGACACCGACACCACCCGTCTCACCAGCACCGGCTCGCCCATCGGCAGCCCCGCGTACATGGCGCCCGAGCAGGCCATGGGCGGTGCCGTCGGCCCCTACACCGACCTCTACGCGCTCGGCGTGCTGCTGTACGAACTCCTCAGCGGAAACGTCCCCTTCGCCGGGTCCACCGCTCTCGGCGTCCTGCACCGCCACCTGTACGAGCCCCCGCTGCCGGTGCGCCAACTGCGCCCGGAGGTGCCGCCCGAGCTGGAGGCCGTACTGCTGCGCCTGCTCGCCAAGGACCCGCAGGACCGGCCCGCCTCCGCGCAGGAGGTGTACGAGGCCCTCACCCCGCTGCTGCCGGCGCGCGGCAGCGCGGCTCCGGCCGGCCCGCTCGACCCCACCCGCCCCTTCCTGCGCCCCCACGCCCCCTGGCCCGACCGGGCCACGGTCATCCCTCCACGGCCGAGCACCCCGCCGCCGATGACGCCCGCGCCGCCGAAGCCGGACATCCCGGGCGCGGTGGACGAGGCCCGCAAGCTCCTGGACCAGGGGCAGCTCACCCAGGCCGTGGACATCCTGGGAGGCATCCTCCCGGCCGCGGCCGCCGAGCACGGGGAGCACTCCCCGGTGGTCCGCTCCCTGCGCAAGCAGTACGCGGCCACGCTGATGGACGACGGCCAGTACCGCCGCGCCCTGCCGGAACTGCGCCGCCTCGCCGACGAGTTCCCGGCCGGCGACCCGCAGGCCCTGCGCTTCCGCTACGACTCGGCGCAGTGCCTGGAGCAGCTCGGTGAACCGGCCGCGGCCCTGGCGGAGTACCGCTCACTGCTCCCGCTCTTCGAGAACCACTACGCCAACCCGGACCCGGGCCTCCCCCTGGAGGTGCGCCGCCGGATAGCCCACCTGCTGCTCTCCCTCGGCGACCGCCCCGCGGCCCACGACACCCTGGCCCGCCTGCTGTTCGACGCGGAACGCGTCCACGGCCCGGCCCACCCCTTCCCGGCGGAGATCCGCCGCACCCTCCACTGGCTGGGCCAGGTCCGGTGACGGACTTCCCGTCACACGCCGGGCGAGGCGATGGCCAGTCCCAGCGACTCCGCCGCCTTGAGGAGGCGCTGGTCGTAGGTGACGAAGGTGAGCTGCTCGGCGCCGGGCTGGCCGGCCAGGAGCTGGGCCGTAGCCAGGTGGATGGAGTCCAACGACCGCAGTAGCGGGTCCGTGTAGGCGGCGGCGGTCGCCCGCACGGCGTGGTCGATCTCCAGCCGGTACAGGCGTGTCAGCGCCCCCGGTACGCCGGCCAGCGCCTGCGGGGCGGATCGGCGAAGGGCTCTTGGGACCTCGACCTCGACCAAGGAAGACGAGACCAGTGGTGTCTCCGGCCGTTCGGCCAGCCAGGCAACCAGCTCGGCGCTGCCGTGCTCCCGACGTACCAGCTTCACGACGGCGGCGGAGTCGAGGTAGATCACCAGCGCTCCTCGTCGCGCGCGGCGGTGAGTTCCGAGGCGGCATCCACCTCAGGGTCGCCGAGAACCGGGGGAAGCGGGAAGGGTCCCTCTGAGAGGGGGGCGGTGGCGCGCCCCTCCGTGACCAGGCGATCGAGCAGGGACTGCGTCGTGGTGACGGGTACGAGCCGGGCGACGGCTGTTCCGCTCACGGTGACCTCCAGGGACTCGCCGCGCTGCACTCGCGCGAGCACGGCACTGGTGTGCTGGTTGAGTTCACGTACAGGGATGCGGTCCATGCTGCCAGCGTAGAACGTTGCGTTCTACGCTGGAAGGGCGCTTTCGTCCGAACGAGTGATCAGGGCTTCCCCGCGGCTGCGGGCGGAGAGACGGATGGCCACCAGCACGAGGAGGGCGGCTCCCGCCACGGCCGTGCCCGGGAGGAGGCCCGGGGGGCGGAAGGTGCAGGTGATGCGGGTCGTGCCCGGGGTCAGGGGGACCGCGACCAGGCCCAGGTGGGTGGCGGCTGGGCGGTCGTTGCAGGTCCAGCCCGCGATCGCGGGGACCGAGAGGACGGCCGTGCCCGTGGCCCCCGGGGGCAGGTCGGCGCGGATGCCCGAGGGGCCGACCCGCAGCGAGGTGGCGGCCGTTGCGCGCAGGGCGGACACCGCGGTGCCGAGGCGGGTGCGGTCCAGGCAGGAAAGGAGCCAACGGGCGGGCGGGGCCGCGTCGAAGACCAGCGCCGAGGAGACGCCCCGGGAGACGCCCAGCGGCTGGAGGGCCGCCCGGTTGCGCGGGGCGTTGCCGTGCAGCCGGAAGGCCGGGCCGTCGGCGAGGCGGGCCGTCGCGTCGTACTGCGGCGCCCACAGGTAGGCCTCGGTGCCCGCGCGGCAGACCCCGGGCGCGAGCGGGTCCTCGTAGACCCTCGCGCCCAGCAGCAGCTCCTGGTTGGCGAAAGGGGAGTCGCCGTACGCACCGGGGGCGCCGGGCGGGCGGGTGGTGACCAGCGGCGGGACCTCGGCGCGGCGGACCGTGCCGTCGGGCCGCAGGCGGGCGCCGACCGCGAACAGCGCGTCCACCACCGGGTTGTCGATGCTCTGCACGTTGCGCCCGCGCGAGGTCCAGCCGGCCCCGAGCGCGACCATCGTCCGCGTGAACACGGCCGAGGTGTGACTGCTGTAGTACAAGCCGCCCTCCCCGCCCAGCAGCAGCGGATCGTTGCCGGTCAGCGCCGGCCGGCCCGGGTCGGTGCGGTACGCCGGCCAGCCCTCGGCGCCCGCCAGGGCCGCGGCGCGCGCGGAGTGCGCCGGGCCCCAGGACGGGTAGTCGTCGAGGCCGCCCAGCTTGCCCTTGTGCCCGTACGCAGACGTCGCGGCCGCCTGCCCGGCCAGTACGGCCGCCAGCAGCGCGGCCGCGCCCGGCACCAGCCGCCGGTGGAGCAGCGCCCACCAGGCCCCGCCCGCCACCGCCAGCCCGCCCCCGAACAGCCCGTACCCCCAGGTCGTCGCGAGCGGGCTCGCCCCCGCCACCAGGGCCGCCGCGGTCAGCAGGACCGCCCCCGCGGCCAGCGCCCGCGGGCCGGGCAGGCCCGCCGTCAGCCCGGTCCAGGCCGCGATCACCACGATCCCGGCGAGGACGAAGGTCTGCCGGTACGGGCTTCCGTTCGGGGTCGCGAAGAGGTGCCAGGCCAGATGCGCCGGCGCCCACTGGAAGGAGAGCGCCACCGCCACGGTGAGCCCCGCCCACGCCAGCCGGGTGCGCCCCGGCACCGCCCGGTGGAAGGGCAGAGCGGCCGCGAGCAGCAGCGTCCCGGTCCCCACGAAGACGGCGGGCGAGGAGAAGGAGTACGTCGCCGGCAGCAGGCGCGCGAAGAAGTCCGCGGCGCTCACCGGCCGGAACTCCTTGACCCACCCCGGATGCGCCTGGCCGGAACTGGGGAAGAGGGGGGCCGGCACTGGCGCCGCCAGCGCGATCCCCAGCACGGTCGTCCCGGCCGCCCGGCCGACGACCCCGAGCCGGGCCCGCGCCCCCTCCCGGGTCGGCATCACCCGTACCAGCAGCACCAGCGCGGCGCCCAGCGTCGCCATGTAGGCGGTGTAGAAGTTCGCCGTCCAGCAGACGGCCACGACCAGCGGCGCGAGCAGCGGCCGCCGCCCGCGCAGGGCCCACTCGCCCGTCAGGCACAGCAGCGGGAAGGCGATCAACCCGTCCAGCCACATCGGGTTGCAGGAGGCCTTGATCACCGACCAGCCGCACAGCGCGTACGAGGCCCCCAGCAGCCCCGCCGCCCACCAGGCCCCGCGGCGCTGCGTGCGCAGCAGCCACGCCATGGCCGCCGCGGGAAGACGCGGGCGACGGCGTCTCCGGCGCACACGGCCACCGCCGTGAGCAGGGCGGCGAGCCCCGAGCCGAGCAGGCTCGGACGGCGCGGTGCGCTGCGCGCAGAGCGGTGCGGTGTCGACATGGTGCGCCGACCCTGGCAGCGCCGGAGGACGCGGGGGTGGCCGCCGGGTGGCTGCGACACGAACAGGCAGGTACCCCGACACCCCGGGAATCGTTGGTCGAACCGGTGGCCCGGACCACCCCGACTGCATACCATCGATCATCGCACGGCCCTTGTGCACCGACGCACAATCTCCCGGCCCTGGAGGCTCCTTTGCACCGTCGCACAGCGCTCTCCGTCTCCACCGCCCTGCTCCTGGCGGCCCCCCTGCTGTCCGCCTGCTCGGGCGAGGCCCGGCCCGGCACCGCCGCGGTCGTCGGGGGTGAACGGATCACCACCGCCGCGCTCCAGGCCCAGGTGAACGACGTCCGCGCCGCGCAGAACCGTTCCGGGCAGTCCGCGGCCGAGCTCATCGCGAGCACCCCGAACCTCGAGCGGCAGAAGCTCGACTCGATGCTCCAGAGCCGGGTCATCGACAAGATGGCCGCGACGGCCGGGATCACGGTCTCCGAGAAGGAGATCCAGGACGAGCACAAGGCGTACGTCGACGACAACAAGGGCGCCGAGCAGTTCGAGGCGCTGCTCCTGCAGAAGGGCGCCATGGCCCCCGGCCAGGTCGACCGCTTCCTGCGGGACCGGGTCCTGCTCACCAAGCTGACCGCCAAGTACGGCAACGGGAAGCTGGAGGAGCCCGCCCGGGCGGCCGCGAAGGCGCTGCACATCGAGGTGAACCCGCGCTACGGCGCCTGGGACGTCCAGCAGATCAAGCTCGGCGCCGGGGAGACCCCCTGGATCACCCAGCGGACCCGGCCCGAGCAGGCACCCGCCGGAGCCTGACCCGGCCGCGCGGAGGTAGGTTCGGAGGGTGACCGACCACGACCCCTCCCACCTCACGCGTGCCGAGCCCGTATCCGCCACGCCCGGGTCCGCCGAGCCCGCACCCGCCGAGCCCACCGGCCGCATCGTCCTGCTGACCACCAGCCACCGGGTCGCCCCCGGGGTGCTGTCCTGGCCGGCGTGGCAGATCCTGCACGCCGCGGACCGGGTGCTGTGCGCCGACCCCGGCCACCCGCAGCTCCCGTACCTGCGGGAGGCGGGCGTCGAGGTCGTCCACGAGAACCCGGACGCCCACGAGCTGGTCGCGGCCTGCGCCGGCGGCCGGACGGTCGTGGTGCTCCCGACGGGCGAGGGGGACCGGGCTCTGACCGACGGTCTGGCGCGCCTCGCGGGCTCGGGCCGGGTCTCGATGCCCGACCTGGAGCTGCTGCCCGGCTCCTACGACCTGCCGGGCGCCCGCCTGCTCGACCTCGTCCAGGTGATGGACCGGATCCGCCGCGAGTGCCCGTGGGCCTCCCGGCAGACCCACGAAGGCCTGGTCAAGTACGGGGTCGAGGAGGCGTACGAGCTGGTCGAGGCCATCGAGGACGGGGACCGGGAGGCGCTGCGCGAGGAGCTCGGCGACGTCCTGCTCCAGGTGGTGTTCCACGCACGGATCGCCGAGGAGGCCGATGAGCCCGACGAGGCCTTCTCCATCGACGACGTGGCCGGGACTCTCGTGGAGAAGCTGATCCACCGCCACCCGCACGTCTTCGGCGACGCGAAGGCCGAGACCGCGGACGACGTCCGCGCGCACTGGCAGCGCACCAAGGCGGTCGAGAAGCAGCGGGAGTCGCTGACCGACGGGATTCCGCTGGGCCAGCCCGGCCTGGCGCTCGCGGCGAAGCTCGCGGGCCGGGTCCGTACGGGTGGGGTGGCCGTGGAGCTGCCCCGCGGCGAGGGCATCGGGTACGAGCTGCTGGCGCTCGCGGCGCGCGCCGAGGCGTCGGGGACCGACCCGGAAACGGCGCTGCGCGCGGCGGCCCGCGTCTACCGTGACGCGATCCGGGCCGCCGAGGGAGTCGGCGAGCAGCCCTCGGCAGACACCTACTAGTACGGGCGGGGCGCGCGGCCCGAGGGGTTGTGCCAGTGCGGCGACGGGCGGCTGAGGAACCATTCGCCGAAGCCGAGCGGGCGGCCGTTCGGCCCGTGGCCCTGGCCGGCGGCGGGGACCGGGTCGTAGAAGATCCGGCCGGGGTGGGCGCCGAGCTCCTCCACGATGTGGGCCGTCTCCTCGACGAACAGCGGCGGCCCGCTGAGGTAGACGTCCTGGTCGGGCCACAGGCCCCGGGTGCCGAGCGCGGTGGCGAGCCGGTCGGTGGCCTGGTTGCGGTGCTGCCCGGGCGCGGGCGTGATGTAGGTGACGGTGAGCCGGCCACAGGCGGCGGCGTACTCGTCGATGAGCGGGCGGTCGTAGAGATGGGCGGCGTCCCGCGCGACCACGAAGAGCCGTAGGTCCTGATCAGGGGGATGGCGGGCCAGGTCCTCCAGCATGGCCCGGATCGGCGCCCAGCCGGTGCCCGCGGCGACGAAGCTGGCCGGCCGGTCCGCGCGGCGGAAGGTCAGCTGCCCGCCGGCGGCGCCGAGCCGCAGCATGTCGCCGGGCCGGGTCCCGTGGACCAGGGCGGTGCTGAGCCGCCCCCCTTCGATCCGGCTGACGTGCAGGTCGAGGGTGCCGTCGGGGCGGGGGGCGTTGCCGATCGAGTACGTGCGCCAGGTCGTCGGCACCCGCGGGCTGCTCACGCTCGTGTACTGGCCGGGGAGGTAGGGGAAGGGGGCGTGCGGCCTGAGGGTCAGCACGCCGATGTCCTCCCCGTACTGGAGGTGGCGGACGACCTCCGCGTCCCACCACGGCGGGTCCTCGCCGCCGGCGGCGCCGGCCGTCATCGCGTCGGCGATCATCTGGTACGCCTCGGTCCAGGCCTTTTCCACCCGGGGGTTCCAGGCCTGGCCGGAGGTCTCGGCGAGGGCCGCGATCAGGCTGGCGCCCACGGCGGCGTAGTGCGCGGGGCCCACCAGGTACTTGCGGTGGTCGCGCCCGAGGTCGCGCAGATAGGGGAGGAGGGTCTCGTCCTCCAGGTGGGCGATCACGTGGGTGAGCGCGGCGAAGAGCCGGTCCCGCTGGCGCTCCATGTCCTCGAAGGAGGCCGGGAACAGTTCACGGACTTCGGGGTTGTGCCAGAAGAGGTGGGAGTAGAAGTACTTGACCGCGTGCTCGGCCCGTCTCTCCACCACCGCGAAGCTGCTTTTCAAGATCCTCACATCCACAAAACCGAAAGTAGGAATGTCGGACAAGGTGAGGTCAAGTGACGGCGGATCTACGGACAGCCGCGACGAAGCGGGCAAATGGGATGGGGGTCGTATGCCGGGATACGGTCATCAGGTGCACGAGCAGACCCCCGAAGCCCCCGCCGACTCCCCTTCCCCCCAGGGCCCGACCCTGTTCGACTGGGAGTTCGCGACCGACCCCTACCCGGCGTACGCATGGCTGCGCGAGCACTCCCCGGTGCACCGCACCAAGCTCCCGAGCGGGGTCGAGGCCTGGCTGGTGACCCGGTACGCCGATGCCCGCCAGGCCCTCGCCGACCAGCGGCTCAGCAAGAATCCGGCGCACCACGCCGAGCCCGCCCACGCCAAGGGCAAGACGGGGATCCCGGGGGAGCGCAAGGCCGAGCTGATGACGCACCTGCTCAACATCGACCCGCCGGACCACACCCGGCTGCGGCGGCTGGTGTCGAAGGCGTTCACCCCGCGCCGGGTCGCCGAGTTCACCCCCAGGGTGCAGGCGCTGACCGACCACCTCATCGCGCAGTTCGAGCAGGAGGGGGAGGCCGACCTCATCCACGAGTTCGCCTTCCCGCTCCCCATCTACGCCATCTGCGAGATGCTCGGCGTACCGCGCGAGGACCAGGACGACTTCCGCGACTGGGCCGGGATGATGATCCGGCACGGCGGAGGTCCGCGCGGCGGGGTCGCCCGCTCGGTCAAGCAGATGCGTACGTACCTCGGCGAGCTCATCCACCGCAAAAGGGATGATCTGGGCGATGACCTGATCTCGGACCTGATCCGCGCGAGCGACCACGGCGACCACCTGACGGAGGGTGAGGCCACCGCGATGGCCTTCATCCTGCTCTTCGCCGGCTTCGAAACCACGGTCAATCTGATCGGAAACGGGCTGCATGCCCTTTTCATGAACCCGGATCAGCGCGAGCGCCTCCAGCTCTCGCTCGCCGCCGGCGAGAGCGGCCTGCTGGAGACCGGGATCGAGGAGCTGCTGCGCTACGACGGCCCCGTGGAGCTGGCCACCTGGCGGTTCGCCACCGAGCCGCTGACCCTCGGCGGGCAGTCGATCGCCGTCGGAGACCCCGTCCTGGTCGTCCTCGCGGCCGCCGACCGGGACCCGGCCCGCTTCGCCGAACCGGACACCCTCGACCTCGGGCGCACGGACAACCAGCACCTCGGGTACGGGCACGGCATCCACTACTGCCTGGGCGCTCCGCTCGCGCGGCTCGAAGGACAGACGGCGCTTGCGACTTTGCTCACGCGTCTGCCGGATCTGGAACTCGCCGTTCCGTCGGAAGACCTGCGCTGGCGCGGCGGACTGATCATGCGTGGCCTGCGCACTCTTCCCGTGCGCTTCACACCCCGAAACATCTGAGGGCTGCCTGACCGGGAGTCAGTTTCCGGTCGAACTTGTGACATGCGTTCGAAGGCCGCTAGGTTCTGCCGTTACCCCGCCGTTATGCGAAAGGTGCAGCCTCATGCTTCCCGGGAACGGCCGCCACAGACGCCCCCGCCAGATCCCCGCGATCGTCGTCACCGCCGGAGTCACCGGCTCCGCGCTGGCCCTGCCGCTGCTCGCCGCCACAAGCGCGAGCGCGGCGGACACGTCCACGTGGGACAAGGTCGCCGAATGCGAGAGCGGCGGCACGTGGAGCGCCAACTTCGGCAGCGGATCGTACGGCGGACTCCAGTTCACGCAGGAGGAGTGGCAGAACGCCGGCGGGCTCGACTTCGCCGAGCGGGCCGACCTCGCGAGCCGCTCGCAGCAGATAGCCGTGGCCGAGCGGGTGCTGGCCTCGAAGGGCCCGCAGGCATGGCCGCTGTGCGCGGCGTCGGCCGGACTGGACGCCCAGGGCCCCGCCGCGCAGGTGGACCCCGGACTGCCCGGCGGCTCCCACTCCGTCAGCCCCTCGCCGTCCCGCCCCGACGACTCCGTGCCCGTCACCGGACACGACAGGCCCACCGACTTCGGAGCCCCGAGCCGGCCGGCCCCGAGCCCGTCCGAGAGCCCGTCGTTCACGCTCCCCGACGGCCCCCTCGGCCCCTCCCTCGGCCTGCCCGTCATGCCGTCGCCGGACGACCCCACCCCCGCCCCGACGCTTCCCGTGGTCCCCGCCGACCCGACCGCCCCTCCGGCCACCCCCGCCGACCCGACGGCCCCGGTGCTCCCCGGCGGCCCGACCACGGACCCGGTGGACCCCACCGCCCCTCCGGCGACCCCGGCCGACCCGACGGCGCCCGCGACCCCCGGTCTCACCCCCGGCCCGACGGCCCCCGGCGCCCCGGCCGAACCCACCGCCCCCGCCGACCCGTCCGCCGCCCCGGCCGAGGGCAGCGGCAAGCACCGCGGCGCGCCCGCCGCCGAGACTCCCGCCGCGTCTGACACCGCGTCGACACCCACCTACACGGTGCAGGCGGGCGACAGCCTGGTCACCATCGCGGATGCCAAGGGGGTCAAGGGCGGCTGGAACGCCCTCTACCAGGCCAACGAGCAGGTCATCGGCCAGGACGCCGATCTGATCAAGCCCGGCCAGAATCTGGATCTAACCCTGTAATAGGGGCACTTCGGGCACCCGGAAAGGCGCGATTGTCGGTTTTCTGTAAGTGAGACATGTGTCTCTTCCGGTCAACTGGCGTGTCTCGCCCCGGAGCTGGCGCAAACCCCGTCCTCACCTGCGCAAACGTGTGCACGAGGGACGCAAGTAGGGGCGGTTTCCCCCCGATGTCGCTTGTTGAACATCGGGGGGAGGCCTGTCTACCTTCTGAATCGCCCGCCACCGCGGGCTCCTTCGACCGCATCGCCGAATCCTGCCGGCGGACGGGGGGAACAGTCGTCGCGTCAAGCGCCGAAGGCAGGAGCGGGGGAACCAAGGTAGGCGCCGGGAGCGGCCGTTGAAAGACGGTCACGCCACCGGCTAGGGGTTAAGCCGTGCGCAAGGTCGCACGACCGGGCAACTCACTCGCCCGAACCCGACAGCTCACCTCGTAGGCGTCGGTGAGGAGAAACCTCATGCTGCTTTCCGGCAAGGGCAAGCACCGTCGCGGCTCCAAGGCCGTCCGCATCGTCACGCTCGCCGGTGTCGCCGGTGTCGCCGTCGCCGCCCCGCTGATGGCCGCCGGCTCCGCCAGCGCCGCGACCGCCTCCGAGTGGGACCGCGTCGCGCAGTGCGAGTCCGGTGGCAACTGGGCCATCAACACGGGCAACGGCTACTACGGCGGCCTGCAGTTCTCGTCCTCCACGTGGGCCGCGTACGGCGGCAAGGCCTACGCCCCGCAGGCCAACCAGGCCTCGAAGTCGCAGCAGATAGCCATCGCCGAGAAGGTCCTCAAGGGCCAGGGCAAGGGCGCCTGGCCGTCCTGCGGCGTCGGCCTGTCCAACTCCTCGTACAACGGCGGCGCGGCCGAGACCCCCGCCAAGCCGAAGACCGAGACGAAGAAGACCGAGCAGAAGGCCGCTCCGAAGAAGACGGAGCAGAAGGCCGCGCCCAAGCGGGAGACCCCGCGCACCGAGGCCCCGGCCACCACCCGCTCCGAGCGCGCCGAGGCCCCCAAGACCGGCAACGGCTCCTACGAGGTCAAGGCCGGCGACACCCTGGGCGCCATCGCCGACGCCAACGGCGTCAAGGGCGGCTGGGAGAAGCTCTTCGAGCTGAACAAGGACATCGTCTCCGACGCCGACCTGATCTTCCCGGGTCAGAAGCTGAACCTCAGCTGAACCCTGCGGCATCAGCCGCACTCCCCACCGCCCGGCGCGTCTCCCCCCACGCGCCGGGCGGCGGCGTTCTCCCCCGGGGCGACCGGCAGATGACCGGCGGGCGACGGATGATCAAGAGCCCTATGTCAGGGAACAGGGGTATTCGGACCCTTTTTCGTCCCAGGACCCGGGCGGTCGGCGGGCCGAGTGCCCGGATCCGGTTAGGCTCTAGGCGGCGGGGCCATCCCACGGCCTGACGCCACCGCACACCCAGCGTCACATCCCAGAAGGAGATGCTCGTGCCGTCCATCGACGTCGTCGTAGCCCGGGAAATCCTGGACTCCCGAGGCAACCCCACGGTCGAGGTCGAGGTGGGCCTCGACGATGGCAGCACCGGCCGTGCTGCAGTTCCGTCCGGCGCCTCCACCGGTGCATTCGAGGCCATCGAGCTCCGTGACGGTGACCCCAACCGTTACATGGGCAAGGGTGTCGAGAAGGCCGTCCTCGCCGTCATCGAGCAGATCGGGCCGGAGCTCGTCGGCTACGACGCCACCGAGCAGCGCCTGATCGACCAGGCCATGTTCGACCTGGACGCCACGGACAACAAGGGCTCGCTCGGCGCGAACGCCATCCTCGGCGTCTCCCTCGCCGTCGCGCACGCCGCGTCCGAGGCCTCCGACCTCCCCCTGTTCCGCTACCTCGGCGGTCCGAACGCGCACCTGCTGCCCGTTCCGATGATGAACATCCTCAACGGTGGGTCGCACGCCGACTCCAACGTCGACATCCAGGAGTTCATGATCGCCCCGATCGGCGCGGAGTCCTTCTCCGAGGCGCTGCGCTGGGGTGCCGAGGTCTACCACACCCTCAAGAAGGTCCTGCACACCAAGGGCCTGTCCACCGGTCTCGGTGACGAGGGCGGCTTCGCCCCGAACCTGGAGTCCAACCGCGCCGCGCTCGACCTCATCGTCGAGGCCATCAAGCAGGCCGGCTACACCCCGGGCAAGGACATCGCGCTCGCGCTCGACGTCGCCGCGTCCGAGTTCTACAAGGACGGCAAGTACGAGTTCGAGGGCCAGTCCCGCTCGGCCTCCGAGATGACCGACTACTACGCCGAACTCGTCGAGGCGTACCCGCTGGTCTCCATCGAGGACCCGCTGTTCGAGGACGACTGGGCCGGCTGGAAGACCGTCACCGAGCGCCTGGGCTCCAAGGTCCAGATCGTCGGCGACGACCTCTTCGTCACCAACCCGGAGCGCCTGGCCCGCGGCATCGAGGAGGGCTCCGCGAACGCCCTGCTCGTGAAGGTGAACCAGATCGGTTCGCTGACCGAGACCCTCGACGCCGTCGAGATGGCCCAGCGCAACGGCTTCAAGTGCATGATGTCGCACCGCTCCGGCGAGACCGAGGACGTCACCATCGCCGACCTCGCCGTCGCCGTGAACTGCGGCCAGATCAAGACCGGCGCCCCGGCCCGCTCGGACCGCGTCGCCAAGTACAACCAGCTGCTGCGCATCGAGGAGATCCTCGACGACGCCGCGGTGTACGCCGGCCGCAGCGCGTTCCCGCGCTTTCGGCCCGCGAACTGATCGAGCACAGTAAGGGCTAATCAGGTCTTGCTTCCGTACGTCCCCGCACTCGGTCCCGTACCGTGTGCGGGGACGTAGTGCGTAGTGCGGACACAGGGGAGGCGGGACCAATGGCCGGGAACCGGGATCGGTTCTCCACCTTCTCCACGGCGACCAGGCTCAAGCAGCTCGGCGAGCGGACCGCCGCCCATGTCTACCGCTCGCAGTCGCGCCGCCAGGTCCGCCGCAGCCGGCTCACCGGCCGCGCCGCGCTCCTGGTGCTCGTGCTCTGTACGCTGGTCGTCGCCCTCGCGTATCCGATGCGCCAGTACGTGTCCCAGCGCTCGGAGATCGCGGAGCAGCAGCGGGCCGCCGCCACCGCGCGGGACCGCCTGGAGCGGCTCCGCGACGAGAAGGCCCGCTGGCAGGACGACGCCTACGCGGAACAGCAGGCGCGCAAGCACCTGCACTTCCTGCGTCCGGGGGAGACCGGCTACATCATGACCGACCCCGGGGCACAGGGTCCCGAGCGCCACCGGACCGGCCGGGCCGGCTCCGACCGCCCGTGGTACTCCAACGTCTGGGACGGCGTCGACAAGGCCGACCGCCCCGGCGACTGAACCAGTTCCACCCGTCATAGAACCGCGAACGAAGAGACTCCCTCCAGGCATGCAGACGCCCCCGCCCCAGACCGACCGGACCGAGCCGACCGACGCGGACATCGAGGCGTTCGAGCAGCAGCTCGGCCGCCCGCCGCGCGGGCTGCGCGCCATCGCCCACCGCTGCCCCTGCGGTCAGCCGGACGTGGTGGAGACCGCCCCGCGGCTCCCCGACGGCACCCCCTTCCCGACGCTGTACTACCTCACCTGCCCGCGCGCGGCCTCCGCGATCGGCACGCTGGAGGCCAACGGCGTGATGAAGGAGATGCAGGCCCGCCTCGCCGAGGACCCGGAACTCGCCGCCGCCTACCGGGCCGCGCACGAGGACTACATCCGGCGCCGCGACGCGATCGAGGTGCTCCAGGGTTTCCCGAGCGCCGGCGGCATGCCGGACCGGGTGAAGTGCCTGCACGTGCTGGTCGGGCACTCCCTGGCCGCGGGCCCGGGCGTGAACCCGTTCGGCGACGAGGCCCTGGCGATGCTGCCGGAGTGGTGGGCCAAGGGCGCCTGCGTCACCCCGTGCGCGGAGAAGAAGGAGTCCGGGGCGTGATCCGGGTCGCCGGCATCGACTGCGGTACGAACTCCATCCGGCTGCTCGTCGCCGACTACGACCCGGCCACGGGCGAACTGGTCGAGCTGGACCGCCGGATGATCATCGTCCGGCTCGGGCAGGGCGTGGACAAGACCGGCCGCCTCGCCCCCGAGGCCCTGGAGCGCACCTTCGCCGCCTGCCGCGAGTACGCGCAGGTCATCAAGGAACTCGGCGCCGAGCGGGTCCGTTTCGTGGCCACCTCCGCCTCCCGCGACGCCGAGAACCGGGACGAGTTCGTCCAGGGCGTACTCGACATCCTGGGCGTCGAGCCCGAGGTGATCTCCGGCGACCAGGAGGCCGAGTTCTCCTTCACCGGCGCCACCAAGGAACTCACCGCGCACGAGCACCTGGAGCGCCCGTTCCTGGTGGTGGACATCGGCGGCGGTTCCACGGAGTTCGTGGTCGGGGACGACCACGTGCGCGCCGCCCGGTCCGTGGACGTGGGCTGCGTCCGCATGACCGAGCGTCACCTGGTCGTCGACGGGGTCGTCACCGATCCGCCGACCGAGGCGCAGGTCGCCGCCGTACGGGCCGACATCGAGGCGGCCCTGGACTTGGCCGCCGAGACCGTCCCGCTGACCGAGGCCCGCACGCTCGTGGGCCTGGCCGGGTCGGTGACCACGGTCGCCGCCATCGCGCTCGGGCTGCCGGAGTACGACTGGTCGGTGATCCACCACTCCCGGATCTCCTACGACCAGGTCCGCGAGATCAGCGAGCGGATGCTCACGGCCACGCACGCCGAGCGCGCGGCGATCCCCGTCATGCACCCGGGCCGGGTGGACGTGATCGGCGCCGGCGCGCTGGTCCTGCTGGCGATCATGGAGCGCATCGGCGCCTCGGAGGTCGTCGTCTCCGAGCACGACATCCTGGACGGCATCGCGATCAAGACCGCGGAAGAGGTCGAGGCCGGCAAGCGGCGGTCCTGACCTGCCGGACCGCTGAACGACACGGCGCTCGGGTCGGCTGACCCGAGCGCCGTTGTCGTGCCGGACTCAGAGCGTGCGGTGGATGTCGCGCCGGTCGCCGACCTTGACGACGAGGATGACAAGCTCGCCGTCCAGGACCTGATAGGCGATCCGGTAACTGCCCACCCGGAGCCGGTAGAGGCCGGAGGTCCCGGTGAGCTTCTTGATGTCGGCGTCCTCGCGGTACGGATCGTCTCCCAGCGCGGTCAGTGCGGCGAGAATGCGCATCGCGGCCGGCTTGTCGATGGCCCGGAGCTGCCGTTGTGCTGCGGTGGTGAACCGGAACGCGTACTTCACGCCGCGCCGTCACCGCGTTCGCTGAACAGGTCGGCCAGGAGCTCGGCCATGGTCACAGTCGGCCCGCCTTCGGCGAGCACGGCCTGCGCCTCGCGTGCGAGCAGTTCGTCGGCTGCCTCTTCGAGCGCGTTGAAGTCCGCGATGGGAACCAGGGCGGCCACCGGGGCGCCGTTACGGGTGATTATGGTCGGAGCGCCCTGCTCCGCCCGATTGATGTGGTCCGCAAGATGGGCACGGGCTTCGCGCACGGTCACAGCGTTCTCACTCATGACGCCAGTGTACGCCTCAATGTGTACACGCCTGGTGTCGCCTCGAGCCGCTCGGTGAACCCACCGGAGCGCCGCTGTCGTTCCAGGGGCCCGGAAGGGCGCAGCGACCGCGCTCCGCGGGGGTTCCAGGTGCCGCGCAGGCGGCTCGAAGGGATCTTCCGGGGCCTTTGGTCGCGTGATCCAAAAGAACTTCGTGAAGTTCTTCACAAGGGAAATGTGCCCGTGAGGGCTCCTGGAGGGCCGTTTGGGGGTCTCCCGGGGCTCCCAGACCCCTTTTCGAAGGCGTTCGTACGAATAGCGGACGCAACCGGTTCCGCATCAGAGGTATGGACGAAACCCGGTGGTCCAGTCCGGTTGAGGGCCTACGGGCCAGTTCAGGACGGGTGCACAACGACTCCCGTTACCCCGTGGTTCCCGTTGCCCGCCATGACCTCCGTCACGTGGGCCGCGCAGTGTAGCAGAGGGTCTCCGACTGCTTGTGAAGGGGCTCACGAGCGGCACCCCTTTGGGTGCTGGATACTCGTTCCATGAGCACCACGGAGCGTCCCAGGATCCTCGTTGTAGGAGGTGGGTACGTAGGCCTGTACGCAGCCAAGCGCATCATGAAGAAGATGCGTTACGGCGAGGCGACCGTCACGGTCGTCGACCCGCGCTCGTACATGACCTACCAGCCCTTCCTCCCTGAAGTGGCCGCAGGCAGCATCTCGCCTCGGCACGTCGTCGTCCCGCTGCGACGCGTGCTGCCCAAGGCTGAGGTTCTCACCGGCCGGGTCACCAGCATCGACCAGGACCGCAAGGTCGCCGTCGTCACGCCGCTCGTCGGCGAGGCGTACGAGCTGCCCTTCGACTACCTGGTGATCGCGCTCGGCGCCGTCTCCCGCACCTTCCCGATCCCCGGCCTCGCCGAACAGGGCATCGGCATGAAGGGCGTCGAAGAGGGCATCGGCCTGCGCAACCACGTCCTCGAGCAGCTCGACAAGGCCGAGTCCACGACGGACGAGGACGTCCGCCGCAAGGCCCTCACCTTCGTCTTCGTCGGCGGTGGCTTCGCCGGCGCCGAGACGATCGGTGAGGTCGAGGACATGGCCCGCGACGCCGCGAAGTACTACGCCACGATCAAGCGCGAGGACATGCGCTTCATCCTGGTCGACGCGGCCGACAAGATCCTTCCCGAGGTCGGGCCCAAGCTCGGCACCTGGGGCAAGGAGCACCTCGAGTCGCGCGGCATCGAGATCTACCTCAACACCTCGATGGACTCCTGCGTCGAGGGCCACGTGGTGCTGAAGAACGGCCTCGAGGTCGACTCCAACACCATCGTCTGGACCGCCGGCGTCAAGCCGAACCCGGTGCTGGCCCGCTACGGCCTGCCGCTGGGCCCGCGCGGTCACGTCGACGCCGAGCCCACCCTCCAGGTCAAGGGCACGGACTACATCTGGACCGCCGGCGACAACGCCCAGGTGCCGGACATCGCCGCCCGCAAGGCCGGCGTGGAGAACGCCTGGTGCCCGCCGAACGCCCAGCACGCGCTGCGCCAGGCCAAGGTCCTCGGCGACAACGTGATCTCCGGCATGCGGGGCTTCCCGCAGAAGGAGTACGCCCACTCCAACAAGGGTGCGGTGGCGGGCCTCGGCCTCCACAAGGGCGTCGCGATGATCGTCATGGGCAAGATGAAGATCAAGCTCAAGGGCCGGCTCGCCTGGTACATGCACCGTGGCTACCACGGCATGGCCATGCCGACCTGGAACCGCAAGATCCGCGTTTTCGCCGACTGGACCCTCGGCATGTTCCTCAAGCGCGAGGTCGTCTCCCTGGGTGCTCTCGAGACCCCGCGCGAGGAGTTCTACGAGGCCGCCAAGCCGGCCCCGGCTCCGGCCGCCGCCGCGGCACCGGCCCAGAAGGCCAAGGCCTCCTGACCCGGCGCGAGCCGGCAGGAACCTGAGCAGGACCAGCAGGACCAGCAGGGCCAGCACGTCCCCGAAGGGGCCGCCCGCCATCCGTGGTGCGGGCGGCCCCTTCGGCATGCCGCGCGCCGGGATTGGGTAGGCCGTTCCGTCGGAACGTATCGGAGGTGCCTACGATGACCGACGCCGCGCCGCGGCTGGCCGCACTCGCCGAGACCCTGCTGGGCGCCCCGCTGCCCGTCCGCATACGGGCCTGGGACGGCAGCGAGGCCGGCCCGCCCACCGGCCCCACCCTGGTGCTGAACCACCGGCGCGCCCTGCGCCGCATGCTGTGGAAGCCGGGAGAACTGGGGCTGGCGCGGGCCTGGGTCGCGGGCGATCTGACCGTGGAGGGCGACCTCTTCGACCTGCTGGACCGGGTGGCGGGCCTCTTCTGGGAGCGGCCCGCCCCGGCCGCCGCACCGCCCCCGCCCGTCAAGGCCCGGAGGGCGGGCCTGGCCCGGCTGCGCCCGCGCCTGCCCGACCGGTCCGCCGGCGACACCGGCACCGCCGCCCTGCTGCGCGATCCGCAGACACGTGCCGCCGTACGCGAACTGGTCGCGCTGGCCAGGCCGTGGCCCGCGCCCGCCCCGCCGCCCGAGGAGGCCGCCCGCCGCGGCGGACCCCAGCACAGCAAGAGCCGCGACCGGCAGGCCATCAGCCACCACTACGACGTCGGCAACGCCTTCTACGAGCACGTGCTCGGCCCGTCCATGGTGTACTCGTGCGCCTACTGGAGCCCCGGCTCCACCCTGGAGCGGGCCCAGCGCGACAAACTCGACCTGGTCTGCCGCAAACTCGCCCTCGAACCGGGCGTCCGGCTCCTCGACGTCGGCTGCGGCTGGGGCTCCATGGCCCTGCACGCGGCCCGGGAATACGGGGTCCAGGTCACCGGCATCACCCTCTCGCGCGAGCAGGCGACCTACGCCCGCAAGCGGGTCGCCGAGGAGGGCCTGGCCGACCGGGTCGAGATCCGCGTCCAGGACTACCGGGACGTCAAGGACGGGCCGTACGGGGCGATTTCCTCCATCGGCATGGCCGAACACGTCGGCGCCGAACGCTACCGCGAGTACGCCCGCACCCTGTACGCCCTGCTGGGCCCCGGCGGGCGGCTGCTGAACCACCAGATCGCACGTCCCCCGGAGCCCGACGAAGAGGCCTACCGGATCGACGAGTTCATCGACGCCTACGTCTTCCCCGACGGGGAGCTGTCCCCGCTCGGCACCACCGTCGGCGAGCTGGAGCGGGCCGGCTTCGAGGTCCGCGACGTGGAGGCGCTGCGCGAGCACTACGCGCTGACCCTGCGGGCCTGGGTGGCGCGCCTGGAGACCCACTGGGAGGAGGCCGTACGCCTCACCTCGCCCGGCCGGGCGCGCGTCTGGCTGCTGTACATGGCGGCCTCGGCGCTCGGCTTCGAGCACGGCCGGCTCGGCGTCAACCAGGTCCTGGCGGTCCGGCCGGGTGAAGGCGGGGCCTCCGGACTGCCGCTGCGGACGCGCACCTGGGGCGCGTGATCCCGTACGGGAGCGGGAAGGGCCCCGGGGCGGGTGCCCCGGGGCCCTTCCGTGTCTCCGGCCGGATTTATTCGGTCTTGATCGCGGTCAGCATGTTCAGGCGGGCGGCGCTGCGGGCCGGCCACATGGCGGCCAGGACGCCGACCACCGCGGCCAGCAGCAGGAAGATGCCGATCCGGTCCCACGGCAGGACCAGCGCGTAGTTCGGTACCGCCTTGGCGAGGGTGGTGCCGACGGCCCAGGCGAGGAAGATGCCGATGACCACACCGAGGACCGCGCCGAAGAGCGAGATGACCACGGCCTCCAGGCGGATCATGTTCTTGACCCGGCGGCGGTCGAGGCCGATCGCCCGCAGCATGCCGATCTCCTGGGTCCGCTCGAAGACGGACATCGCGAGGGTGTTGACGACGCCGAGCACCGAGATGATCAGGGCCATGCCGAGCAGGCCGTACATGATGTTCAGCATCATGTTGATGATGCCGCCCATCTCGTTGCGCATGTCCTGCTGGGTGGCGACCTTCATGGCCGGGTTCTTGCCGAGGGCGTCGACGACGGCCTGCTGGTTCGCCTTGGATGCGCCGCCCGCGGTGTTGACGTAGACCTCGCGGATGTACTGGTCGTCGCTGTGGGCCGCCAGGATCTTGTTGTCGAGCACGTACGGGGACAGCAGGCCTTCGAGGTCCTTGAAGACGCCGCCGACCTTGAGCGTGGCCTTCTGGCCGTCGTCGTACTGGACCGGGAGCGCGGAGCCGACGGTGAGGTTCTTCTCCTTGGCGGTCTTCTCGGCGACGAGGACCTCGCCCTTGCCCAGGGAGTCCACCGAGCCGCTGACGGTCTCGATGTTCAGCAGCTTGCCGATGCCGGCCGGGTTGACGCCGGAGGCGGAGCGGAAGCCGTCGCCGATCTTCAGGAAGCCGGCGGCCTGTTCGGAGACCGCCTTGACGGCGGGGTCCTTGGCGAGGGTTTCGGCCACCGACTTGTCCAGCGGCATGCCCTCGGCGGCCATGGAGACCTTGTAGTCGGCCTTGAGCTTGTCGGTGCTCATCCGGTCGACGGCCTTGCCCATGGTGATGCCGAGCACCGACAGGGTGGTGACCAGGGTCAGGCCGATCGCCAGGGAGGCGGCGGTGACGGCGGTGCGGCGCGGGTTGCGCACGGCGTTCTGGGCGGCCAGCTTGCCGGGGACGCCGAACACTTTCTGCAGGGCGGGGCGGATCGCGGCGATGACCGGCTTGGACAGCAGCGGCAGGATCACGATCAGGCCGATGAGCATGAAGAACGCACCGGCGCCGATGACCATGCGGCCGTCGCCGCCCATGGAGACGCCGAGCATGACCACGCCGATGCCGGCGAGGCTGATGACCGAGCCGAGGATGTTGCGCACGACCAGGGACTTGGCGGTGGCCGGCAGGTGAGCACTGCCCATGGCGGCGACGGGGGCGATCCGGCCGGTGCGCCAGGCCGGCAGCAGCGCGGCGAGGGTGGTCACGAGGACGCCGATGACCAGGGCCGCGACGACGGTGGCCGGGGCGATCACCAGGTCGCCGGCCGGGAGCTTGGCGCCGAAGGACTCGATCGCGGAGCGCATGCCGACCGCGAGGCCCACGCCGCTGACCAGGCCGATGACAGCCGAGACGACACCGACGACCAGGGCCTCGGCGAGTACCGAGCGCATGACCTGGCCGCGGTTGGCGCCGACGGCGCGCAGCAGGGCCAGCTCCTTGGTGCGCTGGGTGACCAGCATGGTGAAGGTGTTGTAGATCAGGAAGATGCCGACGAAGAGCGCGATGCCCGCGAAGGCGAGGAGCATCTGGTTCATGCTGCTCATCCCCTTCTCCACGTCCTTGGCCTGCTCCCGGGCGAGCTCGGCGCCGGTCTGGGCCTTGGTGTTCTCCGGGTCCAGCAGCGGCTTGATCTCGGCGAGCAGCCGGTCGGCGGAGGTGCCGGCCTTGGCGGCGACGGAGAGCTCCTCGTAGAAGCCGGGCTTGAGGTAGAGGTCCTGGGCGACGGCGGTGTCGAAGAGGACCAGGCTGCCGCCCGCGCTGACGGCTCCGTCCTCGGTGGTGAAGACGCCGGAGAGGGTGTACTCCTTCACCGGGCCGTTGGTGGCGACGCGGACCTTGTCGCCGACCTTGTACTTCCCGGTGTCGGCGGTTGCCTTGTCGAGGGCGACCTGGTCGGCCCTGGCCGGGCCGGCGCCCGCGGTGAAGGTGTAGCGCGGGTCCTTGCCGTCCTTGCCGGGGGCGTAGTTGGAGCCCTTGTTGGACCAGCCGGAGCCGATCAGCTTGCCGCTCTCGTCACCGACGCCGGCGAAGCCGGAGACCCGGCCGGAGACGGAGGCGACGCCGCCCAGTGCCCGGACCTTGTCGAGGGTCTGCTGGCTGAGGCCGACCTCGCCCTCCTTCTGGCCGTCCTCGTTGCGTGTCTGGCCGTACGAGGTCACGGAGACGGCGACGCCGTCGTAGCTCTTGGCGGACTGGCTGGAGAGGGCCTTGCTGAGGGTGTCGGTGAAGACGAGGGTGCCGGAGACGAAAGCGACGCCGAGGACCACGGCGAGCACCGTCATCAGCAGCCTTGCCTTGTGCGCGAGGACGTTGCGCAGGGCGGTACGGAGCATGGGGGTATCTGTCCTGAGGCTGGCTGGAAGTCTGGAGGAGGGTGCGGGGCGGGCCCCGGATCAGCTGGTACGGCCCTTGGCGTCGAACGCCTTCATCCGGTCCAGCACGCCGTCGGCGGTGGGGCTGAGCATCTCGTCGACGATCGAGCCGTCGGCGAGGAAGATGACGCGGTCCGCGTAGGAGGCGGCGACCGGGTCGTGGGTGACCATCACGACGGTCTGGCCCAGCTCGCGCACCGAGTTGCGCAGGAAGCCGAGGACCTCGGCGCCGGAGCGGGAGTCCAGGTTTCCGGTCGGCTCGTCACCGAAGATGATCTCGGGGCGGGAGGCCAGGGCGCGGGCCACGGCCACACGCTGCTGCTGACCGCCGGAGAGCTGGGTGGGGCGGTGGGAGAGGCGGTCGGAGAGACCGACCATGCTGATCACCGCGTCCAGCCACTGCTTGTCGGGCTTGCGGCCCGCGATGTCCATGGGGAGCGTGATGTTCTCCAGGGCCGTCAGGGTCGGCAGCAGGTTGAAGGCCTGGAAGATGAAGCCGATCTTGTCCCGGCGCAGCTGGGTGAGCTGCTTGTCCTTGAGGGAGCCCAGCTCCGTCTCGCCGATCCGGACCGAGCCGGCGCTGAAGGTGTCCAGACCGGCGACGCAGTGCATCAGGGTGGACTTGCCGGAACCGGAGGGGCCCATGATCGCGGTGAACTGGCCCTGGGCGAAGTCGACGGAGACCTGGTTCAGGGCGACCACCTGGGTCTCGCCCTGGCCGTACACCTTGGAGAGGCCGGTGGCGCGGGCGGCCACGGCCTGGGTGGTGTGCGGGGCGTAGTTCATGGTGGTCACGGGAGCGACTCCTGTCACGGCGGGGGACTGCGGTGTGATGAACGGCAAGACCTGTCCATCGTCGCGGCGCCGACCCCCGCTCCGAATCAGCCGACGTGCCCGTTCTCCGGCCCTCTGGAGGCTGACCACGGGCACACGCATGTCCTCCTCTGGTATGACGGCGCCCCTGACCGGGGACGGCGGAGCGGCACCGGAAACCGGGCGCGGGGGAGGGGAGGCGCGGGGTGGTGGAGGGTGGCGGAGGGGGTGGCGCGAGCCATCGAAATCCCGTCATTCCCGGGACGTACGCGGCCGTCGCCAAGATCGGGCCCACCGGGCGTTCTGTTGCCTGACGCCCCCTCAAGCGCCAATAAAATAAGACAACATCGGAAAGACGGCCCGGTTGGCGCGGGGGTGTTGCGGATAGGCTCGGCTGGCGTTCACGGCTTTTTTTCACGGGGGCCGCCACGCCCTGCCCGGATGGTGGAATGCAGACACGGCGAGCTTAAACCTCGCTGGCCTTCGGGCCGTGCCGGTTCAAGTCCGGCTCCGGGCACTCCGCAGGTCCCGCGAGGTGCCCGCCGTTATCCCCCCTGCGCTTTGCCATGCCTTCTTCTAAGATCCTCCTCCAGCAGTAGGGTGCTTTCTTTGCTAGCGCATTACTCTTGATGCAAGGCCGCGCTCGGTGGCCACGGAGGAGTGAGATGAGGAGCAGTAACCCGGTCTTCTCGCGACGGGGGTTCAGCCGCGACACCGGTGGCTACGCGGGTTTTGACGCGCAGTACCAGCAGGCCGGGACCGCGACCAACCCGTACGCGACGAACCCGTACGCGACCGACCCGGCCACGGGCATGCCGCAGGCGCCCGCGCGCACCAACGCGATGACCATGGACGACGTCGTGAGCCGTACGGCCATGACGCTCGGCACGCTCATCGTCACGGCGACCTTGTCCTGGGTCCTGCTGCCGGTGGACCCGGCCAACCTGGGCAAGTCGTACGGCATCGGCATCGGCGCGGCCCTCGTCGCGTTCGTCCTGGCGATGGTCCAGTCCTTCAAGCGCAAGCCGGTCCCGGCCCTGATCCTGGGCTACGCGGCCCTCGAGGGTGTCTTCCTCGGCGTCATCAGCGCCGCGACCAGCACCTACCTGGGCCCCGGCGTGGTCATCCAGGCCGTGATGGGCACGATGTGCGTCTTCGCCGCCGTGCTCTTCGCCTACCGGATGCGCTGGATCCGCGTGAACCGGCGCTTCACCGGCTTCGTCATGGCAGCCGCCATGGGCTTCATCCTGCTGATGCTGGCGAACTCGCTGTTCGCCCTCTTCGGCGGCGGTGACGGCCTCGGCTTCCGCAGCGGCGGCCTCGGCCTGCTGTTCGGCGCCATCGGCGTCATCCTCGGTGCCTGCTTCCTCGCCATGGACTTCAAGCAGGTCGAGGACGGCATCGCCTACGGCGCGCCCCGCGAGGAGTCCTGGCTGGCGGCCTTCGGCCTCACCCTGACCCTGGTGTGGATCTACCTGGAGATGCTGCGCATCTTCCAGATCCTCTCGGGCGACGACTAGCAGGACCGGCAGCCGCCCCGCGGCTGTCCACAGCATGGGGAAGGCCCCGCGAGCACCCGCTCGCGGGGCCTTCCCACGTTCGTGGAGCGTCCGAGCGGAGCGTCCAGAGATGGGGTCGGGGGAGGGAAGGGGGAAGGGCTCAGCCGAACCGGCGGGCGGCTCTGCGCAGGTCGTACTCGTGGATGATCGCCTTGGCCTGGCCGTACGACAGCTCGTGCGCGCCGCGCAGCCAGCTGACCTTCTCCTCGAACCGGACGAGGGAGGGGCCGTCGTCGACGGCGCGCAGCCAGTCGGAGAGCTCACGACCGGTGGTTTCGGGGATTCTGTCGATCATGTTGCGGTGCGTCTGCTCGGAGAACTCTACGGACATGGGCGCCTCCGGAGGTATCGCCGTGCTGTTCTCTTCACGTGAGCGTGCCGGAGAGTTCGCCCGTTGGCAATGGTGCCCGGGCGGCGCGTAGGGTCGGCCGGGTGCTGGATACTTCGCCCCTGACCGCCGTTGTGGAACGTTTCGCCGACCGGCTGCGGGCCGCGCCGCAGAGCCGCCTCCAGCAGGGGGCCGCCGCAGCGGCACTGGAGCTCGCCCGGGAGCTCTCCGCCCGGGCCCAGGCCCTGGAGGGCGGCCCCGTCCGGGAGATGCCGGACGCGGGGATCTTCGTGGTGGGGGACCAGGTGGCGGTGGCCGGCCTGGACCTCGCCGAGGCGCTGCGCGGCGTACGGCCCGGGGAAACGGCGACGGCCCCGTCCGATGTGCTGGACGAGGCCGTGCGGCTGGTGGAGCAGGCGGAGATCAGAGCGATGCGATGACGCGGTCCGCGAGGATGTAGACGTTGCTGTCGGGGTCCTCGGCGTCGCCGCAGGAGAAGGTCAGCGCGTAGGCGCCCGAGATGCCCGAGCCGCCCAGCAGGACCGGCGCGGTGCCCGAGCGCAGGGCCTGCGCGAGGCGCTCCGCCGTCTCCCGGTGGCCGGGGGTCATGCACAGCGTGGTGCCGTCCGTGAACACGTACACGTCGAGCGTGCCCAGCGGGCCCGGGCGGACGTCCGCGAGGGCCGTACGGGCCTCCGCGAGCTCCTCCAGGCGGCTGACGGTGCGCTCGTGGTCCGCGCCGGGGGCCGAGGCCTGGACCGGCACGAAGTCGGGGTGTGAGGGGTGGCGCCGGCGGGCGGCGGCCAGCTCGGCCGAATCCTCCGGGTACTCGTCGACCGTGTCGTCGCCGAGGACCGGGTCCAGACCCACCAGGTCCGCCTGCCGGGGCAGGAAGACGGGGCTGTCCTCGCCGAAGCCGGGCAGGCCGCCCAGCAGCGAGGGGGCGTCGGCGGCGTCGCGGGCCTCCTGCGCGGCCCAGAAGGCGCGCGCCTCGGCCAGCTCGCGCTCGCGCTCCTCGGCGAGGGCTTCGGCCACCGCGGCTCGTATCTCGGCGGCGGGCGACTCCACGGCGCTGCGGGCGTGCGGCACGGCCGCACCGCGCGACTGGACCGGCACCGCCAGCTCGGCGCGCAGGGCCGTGACCTGCTTGCGCAGGCCGTGGACGGCGTGCAGCGCAGCAGCGCCCACGGCCGTGGCAGCGGCTGTGGTCAGCAGCAGGGCAAGAGACATGGCGCTCACTGACTAACTCCTGAGGTGATTCGATCCCCCGACTTCCTACATCAGAGTGTCCCGACCTGGGAATGGCGTGCAGTGCATTACGTCACGAAATGGACAGGGCTTTCGTCACAGCGGCGGTAGCCGTATGACATCTGACCTGCATATATGCGGGTCCCCCAGGAGATAGGTCACATCCTGGGGGAGATTCGGTCACAGGTCGGCCGCGAAGGGGTTGGATCCGCTGTCTCGGTACGCCGTACGGAGTGGGCGGTGGCGCCTCCGCTGCGGGCAGGTGCCGCCCTCCTTCGTCGGGCGACCCCTACCCTCCGCTGCGGCTCAGCTCAGCCGCTCGCTCTCTTGGTCGCGCTGGGCTTCGCCTCCGCTGCGGGCAGGTGCCGCCCTCCTTCGTCGGGCAACCCCTACCCTCCGCTGCGGCTCAGCTCAGCCGCTCGATGACCATGGCCATGCCCTGGCCGCCGCCCACGCACATGGTCTCCAGACCGAACTGCTTGTCGTGGAACTGCAGGCTGTTGATCAGGGTGCCGGTGATGCGCGCACCGGTCATCCCGAAGGGGTGACCGACGGCGATGGCCCCGCCGTTGACGTTCAGCTTGTCGAGGGGGATCTCCAGGTCCCGGTACGACGGGATGACCTGGGCCGCGAAGGCCTCGTTGATCTCGAAGAGGTCGATGTCGCCGACGGTCAGACCCGCCCGCTTCAGCGCCTGCTTCGACGCCTCGACCGGGCCCAGGCCCATGATCTCGGGGGACAGGCCGGTGACGCCGGTGGAGACGATCCGGGCCAGCGGGGTCAGCCCCAGCTCCCGCGCCTTGGTGTCGCTCATGATGACCAGCGCGGCGGCGCCGTCGTTGAGCGGGCAGCAGTTGGCGGCCGTGACCATGCCGTCGGGGCGGAAGACGGGCTTGAGGCCCTGGACGCCCTCGAGCGTGACACCGGCGCGCGGCCCGTCGTCGGTGGAAACCACCGTGCCGTCGGGGGTGGTGACCGGGGTGATCTCCCGCTCCCAGAAGCCGTTCTTGATCGCGGCCTCGGCGAGGTTCTGCGAGCGGACTCCGAACTCGTCCATGTCCTGACGGGTCACGCCCTTGAGGCGGGCCAGGTTCTCGGCGGTCTGGCCCATCGCGATGTACGCGTCCGGGATCAGGCCGTCCTCGCGGGGGTCGTGCCAGTCGCTGCCCTCGCTCTCGGCGACGGCGGCCGTGCGGGCCTCCGCGTCGGCGAACAGCGGGTTGTGGGTGTCGGGCCACGAGTCCGAGTTGCCCTTCGCGAACCGCGACACCGTCTCGACACCCGCCGAGATGAAGACGTCGCCCTCGCCCGCCTTGATGGCGTGCAGCGCCATGCGGGAGGTCTGCAGCGACGAGGAGCAGTAGCGGGTCAGCGTGGTGCCCGGCAGGAAGTCCATGCCCATCTGCACGGCGACGATGCGGGCGAGGTTGTTGCCCTGCTCACCGCCGGGGAGGCCACAGCCGAGCATCAGGTCGTCGATGTCGCGCGGGTCCAGCTCGGGGACCTTGGCGAGGGCGGCCTGGATGATGGTGGCGGTCAGGTCGTCGGGGCGGACGTCCTTGAGGGACCCCTTGAAGGCGCGCCCGATGGGCGAGCGGGCGGTGGAAACGATGACGGCTTCGGGCATCGGGACTCCAAGGGGGTGCGTGCGTCGTTGCGGGACCGCATGCGAAGTTACCGCCCCGTACGGTCGGGGTCACCGCCCCGGGGGTGTGACGAGCACCGCACCGGTGCGCAGGGCCGGAGCGGCCGGGTCACGCAACGCCGCTGCTGGGTGCCCTGCCCCGCGCCCCGCGCCTCAAACGCCGGCGGGGCTGGAGTTGCCCCCGCTCCCGGGCGTGCGCCTCAGTGCAGCGGCCTGGCGGCCGCCCCGGGGCTCCGCCCCGGACCCCGCGCCTCAAGCGCCGGCGGGGCTGGGTGTGCCTCCGGCCCCGGGCGTGCGGCTCAGTGCAGCGGCCTGGCGGCCGCCCCGGGGCTCCGCCCCGGACCCGGCGCCTCAAACGCCGGCGGGGCTGGCCGTGCCTCCGGCTCACGGGCCCTCAAGCGCCGGTCAGGCTGGGTGTGCCTGCGGCCCCGGGCGGGGTCAGGCCGGGCCTGAGACGCCCGCGGCGGGGGCGCCCGTGCCCGGGTCGGTCGCAGTCGGCTCCTCGGCCTGCACGCGCCGCCGCCGCCGGTGCTTCAGCAGCACCCACGGCCCCCGAACCGCCGTGACCTCCGTACCCGCCTCCCCGGCGGCAGCCGACGCGGCCTTCGCCACCGGCAGCATGTCCTCGTCCCGGGACAGGTCCAGGCGGTCCGACTCCGGCCACAGCGCCAGCGCCGCGCACAGCGTCGGGAGGACGGCCATCGCGGCGGTCGCGTACCCCTCCGCCGAGGGGTGGTAGGAGTCCGGCCCGAACATCTCGCGCGGGTTCGCGGCGAACTCCGGACCCAGCAGGTCGCCCATCGACACCGTACGGGCGCCCAGCGCGACCACCCCTATGGTCTGTGCGGCGGCCAGCTGCCGCGACACCCGCCGTGCCAGCCACCGCAGCGGCTGGTACACCGGCTCGATCGTGCCCAGGTCCGGGCAGGTGCCCACGACGACCTCCGAGCCGGCCAGCCGCAGCCGCCGCACCGCCCCGGTGAGGCACCGCACCGACTGCGTCGGCGGCATCCGCCGGGTCACGTCGTTCGCACCGATCATGATCACGCACACGTCCGGCGCCGGCCGGTCTCCGTCCAGCAGCAGCCCCACCTGCCGGTCCAGGTCGTCCGACATCGCCCCCGACAGCGCCACGTTCCGCAGCTCCACCGGCCGCTCGGCCACCGCCGCCAGCCCCGAGGCCAGCAGGGCCGCCGGAGTCTGCCGGGCCCGCCGTACGCCGAGTCCCGCGGCCGTGGAGTCGCCCAGCATCCCCAGCCGCAGCGGCCCGGGGTTCAGCTCGGGCCCGCCGAACTCGCTCCCGTACAGCCCGTCCGCCCGCGGCGGATCCGGCAGCCCGCTCCCGACGGTCCGCTTGGCGAACTGCAGCTCCGCCAGCACCACACCCACCGCGGCGGCCCCGACCAGCCCGAGTCCGCCTCCGCCATACGCTGCCCCCGCCGCGATCCGGCGGGCCGTTCTCGCCCTGGACACCCTGCAGGCCACCTCCTCGGTCCCTCGTCCTCGGTCCTTGTTGACCTACCTGCCCCGTACGGCCGGTCGGCCAATCCCTTTCCGCATACCCTGGCCGTGCCTCCCGGAGAACCCGTGGAGTCCCCTCCTTGGAGAACATGGTGCAATTCCACGACTCGATGATCAGCCTCATCGGCAACACCCCGCTGGTGAAGCTCAACCGTGTGACCGAAGGCCTGCAGGCCACCGTCCTTGCGAAGGTCGAATACTTCAATCCCGGTGGATCCGTGAAGGACCGGATCGCCGTACGGATGATCGAGGCCGCCGAGCAGAGCGGAGCCCTCAAGCCCGGTGGCACCATCGTGGAGCCGACCAGCGGCAACACGGGTGTAGGACTCGCCATCGTGGCCCAGCAGAAGGGCTACAAGTGCATCTTCGTCTGCCCTGACAAGGTGTCGATGGACAAGATCAACGTCATGCGCGCGTACGGCGCCGAGGTCGTGGTCTGCCCGACCGCCGTCGACCCCGAGCACCCGGACTCGTACTACAACGTGTCCGACCGCCTCGCGCGTGAGCCCGGCGCCTGGAAGCCGGACCAGTACAGCAACCCGAACAACCCCCGTTCGCACTACGAGACCACCGGCCCCGAGCTCTGGGAGCAGACCGACGGGAAGATCACCCACTTCGTCGCCGGCGTCGGCACGGGCGGCACGATCTCCGGCACCGGCAACTACCTCAAGGAGGTCAGCGGCGGGAAGGTCAAGGTCATCGGCGCCGACCCCGAGGGCTCGGTCTACTCCGGCGGTTCCGGCCGCCCGTACCTCGTCGAGGGCGTCGGCGAGGACTTCTGGCCGACCGCCTACGACCCGAACGTGACCGACGAGATCATCGCGGTGTCCGACAAGGACTCCTTCCAGATGACCCGCCGCCTCGCCAAGGAAGAGGGCCTCCTCGTCGGCGGCTCCTGCGGCATGGCCGTCGTCGCCGCGCTGAAGGCCGCCGAGGGCCTCGGCCCCGACGACGTGGTCGTCGTCCTCCTCCCGGACAGCGGCCGCGGCTACCTCAGCAAGATCTTCAGCGACGAGTGGATGGCCGGACACGGCTTCCTCGAGGAGGCCGGCCCCTCCGCGCGCATCGGTGACGTGATGAACGACAAGGACGGCGGCATGCCCTCCCTCGTCCACATGCACCCCGAGGAGACGGTGGGCGAGGCCATCGAGGTCCTGCGCGAGTACGGCGTCTCGCAGATGCCGATCGTCAAGCCGGGCGCCGGCCACCCGGACGTGATGGCCGCCGAGGTCATCGGCTCCGTGGTGGAGAAGGAGCTGCTGGCGGCGCTGTTCGCGAAGCAGGCCTCGCTGAGCGACCCGCTGGAGAAGCACATGAGCGCCCCGCTCCCGCAGGTCGGCTCCGGCGAGCCGGTGTCCGAGCTGATGGCGGTCCTCGGCGAGGCGGACGCGGCGATCGTCCTGGTCGAGGGCAAGCCGACGGGCGTGGTGAGCCGTCAGGACCTGCTGGCGTTCCTGGCGAAGTCCCCCAAGTAGCCGTTACGGCAAAAGGTACGGGCCCGACACGTCACGGCAGCACCGGCTTAACACTGCTCCGGCACAGTGGTGGTCGTCGGCGGGGAAGCCCGGGAAACCGGGGTCCGGCCGGCACCACCGAACGACGCCCACGCACCTCCGGAGCGGCTCCCGGACCGCGTGGGCGCCACGGACGCGGACGGCCCTGACCCGGCCCGTGTCCTCCGCGGGGACCGCCGTCGTCCCGCCCCCGGGCAACCGGGGTGCGGCGGTCCCCGCGCATCTCGCCCCCCACCGGCGCCGGACCCGCCTCGTCCGAGGCCCGCGGCCGCCCCGGCCGGGCAGGGCGCCCGGCCGTATCGCCGGTTCTCACCTGCTCTGACCAGCAGAAACCGTGTGGACTCAGGGCGCGCGGCCGACATATCTTCACCGGGCCCCCGCCCGCCGGGCGGGGGCGTCCGCATGTCATTCGTTCCCGTGGGGGGTCCACCGTCATGTCCTTCAGCGCGCCCGGCTCACCGCCGCCTTCGCAGCCTCACCAGCAGCCGTTCCCGCAGCCCGGCTCGGCCCCGTACCCGGTCCCCCAGCAGGGCCACTTCCACCCCGGCGGGCCCGTTCACCTGGCTCCTCCGGTGCCCCAGGACGTGCTGCGCTCCCCGCAGGGCCTCGCGACGGCCCTGACCTGGCTGCTCGGCGCCGCGGCCGCGGCGCACCTCTTCTCCGCCGGCGCCGGCGCGTACGAGCAGTCGTGGTTGCAGGGCTTCGCGGGGGACACGCACTTCGACGACCTCGAACTCGGCCTGTCGCCCGCGCTCACCGTCATGGCCGGACTGCTCCAGTTGCTCACGGTGCTGCCGACGGTCGTCGTGTTCATCGTCTGGTTCCACCGCGTGCGGAGCAACGGCGGCATCTTCCGCCCCGATGCCTTCACCCTGAGCCGCGGCTGGGCCATCGGCGCCTGGTTCGTCCCCGTGGCGAACCTGTTCCTGCCCTGCCGGATCGCCCTGCAGACCTGGCGCGCCAGCACCCAGCGCGGCCCCGACGGCTCCGAGCGCACGGCGCCCGCCGTGCTGCTGACGTCCTGGTGGGTGGTCTGGGTCCTCGCGGCGGTCCTGGGCCGCGTCTTCAGCCGGATCTACATGGAGGCGGACACCGTCGACGAGCTGCTCCCGGCGGGACTGCTCGGGATCGCCGCGGACCTGGTCACCGTGGTCGCCGGCGTGCTCGCCGTCCTTTTCGTCCGCAGGCTGACCGCGATGCAGAACACGATGGCGACCCAGGGCCCGTACGCGCAGGCCTAGGGCCTGTCGTCACACTCCCGTCTGCCCCGCGACCGGGCGACGACGGGAGTTGACGACAGGCCCCAGGGGTGTCCTGCGGATCCGGCGGGATCAGGCGCGGGTGTCCCCGCCCCGGCGGCGCAGCCCCCCGGCGTGGATGAAGTTCACGCCGACGATCCCGGCCCAGGCGACGAGCAATCCGCTCAGATGCGCCTGCGCGGCAGCGATCGCCGACAGCGGAACCGCCAGCACCAGCGTGATGATGGCGAAGCCGAAGCGTTCGCCGAAGTTCCCCTCCACCGGGTCGGGCCGGCCCCCGCGGGCGTGGAGGAGCCGTTCCTCCGCCAGCCGGCGCCGGACCTGCGTGTCGACCTTCTCGACGAACGAGTCCACCAGCGCGGCCTCGTACTCCGGACCCAGCTCCCGCCGGGCGTCCAGCGTGGCGTCGAGTTCCTTCTTCAGCTCTCGGGCGTGGGCGTCCATCCCCCCACCGTAGGAACCGCCGCGGGCACCGGCACTGGGGCTAGCCCCCGTATCCGCATCGCGGGCGCGGCTTGCCCCGCTGCATAACCGCATGCAGAGTGCTCCGTGACTGAATATCTCACCGGGACGGAGGGGACGGCATGAGTGACAGCCCGGCCGCACGGCTGCAGAAGCTGTTCGAGGGGCACCGGCTGACGCCCACCCAGCGGCGGATCGCGCACTGCATGGTCCGCGGAGCGGCGGACGTGCCGTTCCTGTCGAGCGTGGAGCTCGCCGAACTGGCGGGGGTGAGCCAGCCGTCGGTGACCCGGTTCGCGGTGGCGCTCGGATTCGACGGGTATCCCGCACTGCGCCGGCACCTGCGCGAAGTGGCTCCCGCCGAGCGGGCCGAGGCCGCGCTCGAGGACTCGTACAACGAATACCAGCAGGCCGTCCAGGGCGAGATCGAGAACCTGCGACAGCTCGCCGCCATGCTCGCCGACCCCGCACCGGTCCAGGAGGCGGGCCGACTGCTCGCCGCCTCGACCCCGCTGCCCGTGCTGGGGCTGCGGGCGGCGTCCTCACAGGCGCGCGGTTTCGCGTACTTCGCCGCCAAGGTGCACCCGGACGTACGGCTCCTCGACGAGGGCGGCTCGATGATGGAGGACCGGATCGACGCGGCCCTCTACGAAGGGGCCACGGCGCTGCTCTGCTTCGCCCTGCCCCGCCATCCGAGGGAGGTCGTGGACACCCTCGAGCGCGCCCGGCGGGCCGGCCTGACCGTGGTGACGGTCGCCGACTCGGCCTTCGCGCCGGTGGCCCGCCATTCGGACCTGCTGATCCCGGCACCCGTCGGGACCGGGCTGGCCTTCGACACGGCGTGCGCGCCCATGCTCCTGGGCCGGGTGCTGCTGGAGGCGATGGCGGACGCCCTGCCCGACGCGCAGGCCCGGCTGGAGGCCTTCGACGCGCGGGCGGCGGCCCGCGGACTGTTCGTCGAGTAGGTCTCAGCGGTAGTCGAGCTCCGCCAGTTCCCGGGCGAGGCGGTCGCGCAGGGCCGGGACCCGGGCGAGGAGGGGGAGCAGGGCGTTGCGTACGGTGCGCAGCGCCCGGTTCCGTGTGGTCGCGACCCGGGTCATCCGGTCGGTGAGGGCGACCACGCGCAGGGCGACCGGGCGGCGGCGGGCCTCGTAGGCGTCGAGGGCGGCGGGGTCGCCGGTGGCCAGGGCGCGCCCGAGGGCGTAGCCGTCCTGGATGCCGGTGTTCATGCCCTGGCCGCCGGCCGGGCTGTGCACGTGCGCGGCGTCCCCGGCGAGCAGCAGCCGCCCGTTGCGGTAGCGGTCGGCGACGCGGTGGTGGATCCGGAAGCGGGAGGACCAGGCGAGCGAGGCGACGGCGGTCTGGCCGGGCAGCCGCTCGTCCAACAGCCGCTGCACGAAGCCGAGGTCCGGTTCGGCGGGGGCCTCGGCGACGGTCGCCACGATCCGGTGGCGCCCGCCCGGCAGCGGGGCGATCACGGTGAGACCGGCGGCGGCGAAGGTGAGCGAGACCTCGGTGGCCCCCGGGGCCCAGTCCATGACGACGTCGGCCAGGACGAAGGACTCCTCGTACGAGCTGCCCGAGAAGGGGATCCGGGCGGCCTCCCGGACGATGCTGTGCATCCCGTCGGCCCCGACGGCGTAGCCGGCCCGCAGGGTCTCGCCGGTGGTCGTGGTGAGGGTGACCCCGTCGCCGTCCTGGTCGGCCGAGGCGACCTCGTACGGCCGGTGCACCTCGCCGCCGAGCGCGCGCAGCCGCCGCAGGAGCGCGGCCTCGGTCTCGTACTGGGGGACCATCAGCGCGTACGGGTGCGCGGTACGCAGGCCGGAGAAGGGGATCATGGCCAGCGGCCGGGCGCCGTCACGGATCTGGAAGCGGTCGACCGGGATGCCCCGGCCGATGAGGTCGTCGGTGACGCCGCCGCCGAGCTCGTCGAGGACCTCCAGGGTGCGGGCGTGAACGACGGCCGCGCGGGAGGTGTTGGCGCCCTCGGCCTGCCGGTCGAGGAGGACGAAGTCGATGCCGGCCTGTGCCAGCGTGACGGCGAGGGCGAGCCCGGTGGGGCCGGCGCCGACGATGGCGACATCCGTACGGGTGGGGAGTGCGGCGGTCATGTGGGGCCTCCTCCATGGGGCCAACGGTTGTTGGCCAACGTCTGTTGACTTAACGGTGCCTCGACGGCCCGCCCCTGTCAACGGTTGTGGGCCAACGCACGTTGGCCTAGATTCGCGGGCATGACGACGCGACGCTCCTCCGACCAGACAAAAGCGACGATCCTGCGGGTGGCGCGGGAACACTTTGCCGCGCACGGGTATGAACGCACGACCATCCGCGCCGTCGCGTCGCAGGCGCAGATCGACCCGTCGATGGTCATGCGGTACTTCGGCAGCAAGGAGCGGCTCTTCGACGCGGCCCTGACGGTCGACCTCCGGCTGCCGGACCTGAGCGCGGTCCCGGCCCCGGACCTGCCGGCGGCCCTCGTACGCCACTTCGTGGAGCGCTGGGAGGGCGACCCGGCGGATGATGCCCTGCTGGTGCTGCTCCGCTCGGCGGTGACGAACGAACGCGCGGCGCAGCGCATGCGGGAGACCTTCGCGACCCAGGTGGCCCCCGCCCTGACCGCGGCCCTGGGCCCCACCCGAGCCCCCCGCACGGCAGCCCTGATCGCCACCCAACTCCTGGGCCTGGCCCTGACCCGCTACCTGCTCCGCCTCCCCGAGGTGGCCGCCATGCCCCCGGAGGCGCTGATCCAAGCCCTGGCGCCGGGGGTGGGGGCGGTGCTGGGTGGGGGTTCCACCCCCTGAGCCCCCCTCCCGGGGCCGGGGGTTGCCCACCCGCCGCGGGCGGGGGGTGTGGCGGGGGCGGGTTGACTGCGGGGCGGGGGCGGGGCGGGCGGTGGCCTGCGGGGGCGAGCTGATGTGCGGGCGGGGCGTGGGGGCGGAAGCGTGCCGGTCGGGACGGGGATGTGAAGCGGCATACGAGGGCCGGAAACCTGCCAGGCGGGACGGGGATGTGAAGCGGGACGCGAGGGCCGGAAACCTGCCAGGCGGGACGGGGATGTGGAGCGGCACGCGAGGGCCGGAAACCTGCCGGGCGGGGACGGGGATGTGAAGCGGCACGCGGTTGGCGGCAGCCGACTTACTCGGAATCAGTGAGGGTTTGGGGGTTTCCCGTCAGTCCCATCGTCTCTCCGGTTCGGGCCGGTCCCTCAAGGGCGCTCCCTGCGGTCGCGTCGCTTCGCGATGGCCTGCGGCCACCCTTGACCGACCGACCCGAACCGGAAAGCCGAAAGACTGCCGGGAAGCCCCCAAAAGAACGATCACCGGTTCAGTGACATGACCAAGGGCCCGCCAGGGAGGTGCGAGCCCGCTCCCCCAATCCGGCCAAGGCCACATCGAGGGCTGGGCGGCGCCGATCCCCGGGCCAAGAGCCTCCGCCCGGGCCGGCAAGCAGGCACGTTCCGGGCCGGTGGCAGCCGAAGCGTCACCAGACAGCGGCCAGAGGGGCATCGGGGCAGGTCAGACGGGCGGTGCGCGTCAGATCGCTACGCGCTCCTCGCGGCTTGGCGTCCGGCGCCCGTCTGGGGCTGGACATAAGCCGCCCAAGATCGCTACAAGCGTCTCCGAGACCGCGACAGCGGGTAGTTTGTCCCTATTTGGCGGCTGGTTGGGGGCTGTGAAGAGTCTTGGCGGAGTGAGAGGTTGAGAAATCCGCTCTCACGCTCCGTCTGGCCCTTTTTCCCCGATGAAATGACCCTCAGACAGCCGACATGGGGCCCATGTGTGTCGTTGGCGGCTTTCGACCGGCCGCAGACGCCGGGCGTGGGCACTTCTGGCCGCTGCCAATGGCCGCAGACGCCGCCCATGGGCATTTCTGGCACCGTTGGGCGCGCCGCCTACTGCCTGCTGACGCTCCAAAGGGGTCCGACTTCTGTCGTAGGCGTTGTTGTCGGCTGCCAACCGGCCGCAGACACCGGCCACGAGCGTGGGTGATGTCGTGGGCGCCGCCCAGTTTCCGAGACGCCCCAGGGAGCCCATTCGTGTCGCTGCGTGTTGCTCACTTCCCGCAGGCGCCCGCCGGCCGGACTTCTTCTCCAGGTGGGCGCGCCCGTTGGCCCGCAGGCGCCCGTCCACCGTGCGTCTACTCGCCGTGGGCGGCTTATGAGCAGCCCACGGCGGGCTGATCGCCGCCGGATCACCTCAGCCGTGTAGCGATTCGTGGCGGCTTATGAGCAACCCAAGACGGCATGATCGCCGCCAGATCACCTCAGCTGTATAGCGATTTGTGGCGGCTTATTCCCAGCCCCAGACGGCCGCAGGACGCCGATAAATGGGGAGCGCGTAGCGATTTGATGCGCTCGCGGGTGCGGAGGGGCTTCTCGCCGCCGTTTCGTGCAGGTAGAGCCGCCCCCGGCCCGGAATGTGAGGCATGCGGGCCCGGGCGGAGGCTCTCTGCCCGGGGCTCGGCGCCGTCCAGCCCTTCCTGGTGCGCTTGGCCGGATTGGGGGAGCGCGGTCGTCGGCTCCCTGGCGGGCCCGCATATGTGTATGGACCCGGTGATCGTTCTTTTGGGGGCTTCCCGGCAGTCTTTCGGCTTTCCGGTTCGGGTCGGTCGGTCAAGGGTGGCCGTAGGCCATCGCGAAGCGACGCGACCGCAGGGAGCGCCCTTGAGGGACCGGCCCGAACCGGAGAGACGATGGGACTGACGGGAAACCCCCAAACCCTCACCGCTCCCGGGTAAGTCGGCTTCCGCCCATCGTGTGCCGCTTCACTTCCCTGTCCCGCCTGGCAGGTTTCCGGTCCTCGCGTGCCGCTTCGCATCCCCGTCCCGCCCGGCACGCGCTTCCGCCCCCCGTCCCGCCCGCATTTCGGCTCGCCCCCGCAGGACACCGCCCGCCCCGCCCCCGCCCGGCAGGCAACCCCGTTCGGCTCGGCCCCCGCCCGCGGCGGGTGGGCAACCCCCGGCTGGGAGGGGGGTGAGATGAGGGCGGAAGCCCCTCACAACAGCGCCTCCCCCCTCCCCCCGCCCCCCTCCGCCACGATCTCTCGCAGGGTTTGGGCCGGGCGGGCCTCCGTGAAGCGGATCTTGGCTGCCGGGGAGAGGGTGAAGCCGTGGATGGCCGGGCGGGGGAGGCTGTTGTAGCCGTAGTGGGCGGTGAAGAAGTAGGCGCCCGTGTCCGGGACGGCGATCACGTCGCCGGGGGCCAATAGGGGCAGTTCCCGTCCCGTGGCCAGGAGGTCGCCCGCGAAGCAGGCCGGGCCCGCGATGTCCTGGGCGACCGGCGGGCCGGTGCGGGGGGTCCCCTCGGCGTCGTACGGGAGGATGCGCACCGGCCAGGCCGCCGGGGCGTAGACCGTGCGCGTGGCCAGCTGGACCCCCGCGTGGGTGACGGCGATCGGGCGGCCCCCGGCGGACTTGGTGTACTCGACCCGGGCCAGGACCAGCCCGTGCTTGGCCAGCAGGGACCGCCCGAATTCGGTGACGAGGCCGTACGAGCCGTCGAAGAGGGCGGGTACCGCCTCGCGCAGGGCCGCGACGTAGTCCGCGTACGTCGGGGTCTGCTCGTCCGAGGTGAAGTTCACGGGCAGGCCGCCGCCGATGTCGAGGGTGTCGACCTGGCGGCGCCCGGCCGCCGCGTTGATCTCCTCGGCCAACGCGTGCAGTTCCCGTACGCCCTCCGCGATCAGCGCCAGCGGAACCCCCTGTGAGCCCGAGTGGGTGTGCAGCCGGGTCAGCCACGGCCGTTCCGCGTAGGCCCGTACGAGCCATGCGCGCGCGTCCGGGTCGCGCAGCGGCACCCCGAACTTCGACGTGGCCGTGGCGGTGGACAGCGCGCCGATGGTGCCGGCGCCGGTCTGCGGGTTGATCCGCATCCCGAGCGGCGAGCTGGTGGGGGCGGACGCGACGAGGGTGTCCAGGCGCTCCAGCTCCTGCCGGTTGTCGGCGTTGACGGCGATGCCCAGGGCCAGCGCCTCCCGCAGTTCGGCCACCGTCTTGGCGGGGGAGTCCAGGACGGTCCGCCCGGCGGGCAGCCTCGCCGCCCGGGCCAGCGCCAGCTCGCCCGGGCTGGCCACCTCGCAGCCGAGCCCGGCGTCGGCGAGCAGCCGCAGGACCGGGACGAGCGGGGCGGCCTTGACGGCGAAGGCGTGCAGGACGGGGGTGCCGGCCGGCAGAGCGGCGGCGAACGCGCCGGTCAGGGCGGCGGCGGAAGCCCGGATGCCGGCCACGTCCAGCAGGCACACCACGGGATTGGAGTCCAGCAGCCCCTGCTCGACGGCGGCCCGCACCACCAGGTCCCGCCGCTCGGCGGCGCCCTCCGCGCCCCGCCGCTCGGCAGCACCCTCCGCGTCCCGCCGCCCGGCGGCGCCCCCACCGACCCCGCGCCCGGCGGCGCCTTCCGTGTGCGTCTCGGCAGCCATGTGCTTCAGCCAATCATCCGGCGGGTCCGCCTGCAGCTGTTGACTGAATCTATTCAGCCAGCCAGGATGTGAATAGATTGACCAACACCGGAGGAGGCACCGCCATGTCAGGACCCCGCCCCGTACGTGCCGCGCGAGGCACCGAGCTCAGCGCCCTGGGATGGCAGCAGGAGGCCGCGCTGCGGATGCTCCAGAACAACCTCGACCCCGAGGTCGCCGAGCACCCCGACAAGCTCGTCGTCTACGGCGGCACCGGCAAGGCCGCCCGCGACTGGCGCTCGTACGACGCGATGGTCCGCACCCTCCAGACCCTCAAGCAGGACGAGACGATGCTCGTCCAGTCCGGCCGCCCGGTCGGCGTCATGCAGACCCACGAGTGGGCGCCGCGCGTCCTGCTCGCGAACTCCAACCTCGTCGGCGACTGGGCCAACTGGGAGGAGTTCCGCCGCCTGGAGCAGCTGGGTCTGACCATGTACGGCCAGATGACGGCCGGTTCCTGGATCTACATCGGCACCCAGGGCATCCTCCAGGGCACCTACGAGACCTTCGCCGCCGTCGCCGCCAAGAAGTTCAACGGCACCCTCGCCGGCACCATCACCCTGACCGCCGGCCTCGGCGGGATGGGCGGCGCCCAGCCGCTGGCCGTCACCATGAACGACGGCGTCGCGATCTGCATCGACGTCGACCCGCGCGCCATCGAGCGCCGCATCGAGCACCGCTACCTGGACGTCAAGGCCGACAACCTCCGCCACGCCCTCCAGCTGGCCGTCGAGGCCCGCGACGCCCGCAAGCCGCTCTCCATCGGCCTGCTCGGCAACGCCGCCGAGCTGCTCCCGCAGATGCTGGCCGAAGGCGCGCCGATCGACATCGTCACCGACCAGACGAGCGCCCACGACCCGCTCGCCTACCTCCCCGTCGGCGTCGACTTCGACGACATGGCCGCCTACGCCGCCAAGGACCCGGCCGGCTTCACCACCCGCGCCCGCGAGTCGATGGCGAGGCACGTCGAGGCCATGGTCGGCTTCATGGACGCGGGCGCCGAGGTCTTCGACTACGGCAACTCCATCCGCGGCGAGGCCCAGCTGGCCGGCTACGACCGCGCCTTCGCCTTCCCCGGCTTCGTCCCCGCCTACATCCGGCCCCTCTTCTGCGAGGGCAAGGGCCCCTTCCGCTGGGCGGCCCTGTCCGGCGAGGCCTCGGACATCCACAAGACGGACAAGGCGATCCTCGACCTCTTCCCGGAGAACGAGTCCCTGCACCGCTGGATCAAGATGGCGGGCGAGCGCGTCCACTTCCAGGGCCTGCCCGCGCGGATCTGCTGGCTCGGCTACGGCGAGCGCGACAAGGCCGGCGAGCGCTTCAACGACATGGTGGCCTCGGGCGAGCTCGCCGCCCCGCTGGTCATCGGCCGCGACCACCTGGACTGCGGTTCGGTGGCCTCCCCGTACCGCGAGACCGAGGCCATGCTCGACGGCTCGGACGCCATCGCCGACTGGCCGCTGCTCAACGCCATGGTCAACGTCGCGTCCGGTGCCTCCTGGGTCTCCCTGCACCACGGCGGCGGCGTCGGCATGGGCCGCTCCATCCACGCCGGCCAGGTCACCGTCGCCGACGGCACCCCGCTCGCGGGCGAGAAGATCCGCCGCGTCCTGACCAACGACCCGGGCATGGGCGTCATCCGCCACGTCGACGCCGGCTACGACATCGCCGAGACGGTCGCCGACGAGCGCGGCGTCCGCATCCCGATGCGCGAGCAGTCCGCGTGAGCGAGGCACATGTCCCGGGCGCGGGGGTTTCCGGGCCGAGTGCGGCACCGTCGCCGGGGGCTCAGCCCCCGGCCCCCGCTTCGAACGCCGGCGCGGCCGGAGCGGACGGGCGGGGGGAAGGCAGCTCCTTCCACGGGATGTGGGCCGACCTCGCGCCCATCGGCCGCCACGCGGAGTCCGGCGGCTACCGCCGCTTCGCGTGGACCGGGGCGGACGCCGACTGCCGGACCTGGTTCCGGGAGCAGGCGGAGGCCCGCGGGCTGACGTACGAGACCGACCGCAACGGCAACCAGTGGGCCTGGCTCGGCGATCCCCTCGCGGGCGACGCCGTGGTCACCGGCTCGCACCTGGACTCCGTCCCCGACGGCGGGGCCTTCGACGGCCCCCTCGGGGTGGTGTCCTCCTTCGCGGCCCTGGACGAACTCCGCAGGAGGGGCGCGGAGTTCGCCAGGCCCCTGGCCATCACCAACTTCGGTGACGAGGAGGGGGCCCGGTTCGGGCTCGCCTGCGTCGGCTCCCGGCTCGCCGCCGGGCAGCTGACCAAGGAGAAGGCGTACGAACTCCGCGACGCGGACGGCATCAGCCTGCCCCGCGCCATGGAGGCCGCCGGCTACGACCCCGGGACCATCGGGGCGGACCCCGAGCGCCTCGGCCGCATCGGCGCCTTCGTCGAGCTCCACGTGGAACAGGGCCGGGCCCTGGACCTGTCCGGCGACCGCGTGGGCATCGCCTCCGCGATCTGGCCGCACGGCCGCTGGCGGTTCGACTTCCACGGGGAGGCCAACCACGCCGGCACCACCCGCCTCGTGGACCGCCGTGACCCGATGCTCACGTACGCGGCGACCGTGCTGGCGGCCCGCCAGGAGGCGGCCCTCACCGGGGCCGTCGCCACCTTCGGGAAGATCGCGGTCGAGCCCAACGGGGTCAACGCCATCCCCTCCCTCGTCCGCGGCTGGCTCGACTCCCGCGCCGCCGACCAGGCCACCCTCGACACGGTCGTCACCGCCATCGAGAAGGCCGCCCGCGAGCACGCCGACCGGGACGGGATCGACCTGGACATCGTCCGCGAGTCCTTCACCCCGGTCGTCGAGTTCGAGCACGCGCTGCGCGACGAGCTCAACCGGATCCTGGGCGGGGCCGTCCCCGTCCTCGGCACCGGCGCGGGACACGACGCCGGAATCCTCTCCGCGGCCGTGCCGACCGCGATGCTGTTCGTACGGAACCCGACCGGCGTCTCCCACTCCCCGCGGGAGTTCGCCGCCGAGGACGACTGCGTGGCCGGCGTCCTCGCCCTCGCCGACGTACTGGAAGGCCTAGCGTGTCGCTGATCGCGCACAAGACGTACTGGCTGGAGCACGCCTGGCTCGGCACCCATGTCGAGCCGGGCGTCGCCCTGGAGGTGAACGGGGACGGCCGGATCGCCGCCCTGCGCACCGGCGTGGCCGCCCCGCCCTTCGGTACGGAGGTCCTGCGCGGGCTGACGCTGCCGGGACTGGCCAACGCGCACTCCCACGCCTTCCACCGGGCGCTGCGCGGCACGGTCCAGGTGGGCTCCGGGACCTTCTGGACCTGGCGCGAGTTCATGTACACGGTCGCCCAGAACCTCACCCCGGACAGCTACTTCGCGCTCGCGCGCGCCGTGTACGCCGAGATGGCGCTGGCCGGCATCACCAACGTCGGCGAGTTCCACTACGTCCACCACGCCCCCGGCGGCGTCGCCTACGCGGACCCGAACGCCATGGGCGAGGCACTGATCGAGGCGGCCGCCGCGGCCGGCATCCGGATCACCCTGCTGGACACGGCCTACCTGTCGGCGGGCTTCGGGGAGGCACCGAACCAGCACCAGCTGCGCTTCTCCGACGGCACCGCCGACGCCTGGGCGGAGCGGGTGAGCGCCCTCAAGCCGCGCGACCACGCGCTGATCGGCGCCGCGATCCACTCCGTCCGCGCGGTCCCGGCGGCGCAGCTGGCCACCGTCGCCCGCTGGGCCGAGGAGCGCCAGGCCCCCCTGCACGTCCACCTGTCGGAGCAGACCGCCGAGAACGACGCCTGCCAGGCCGCCCACGGCCGCACCCCGACCCAGCTCCTGGCCGACCACGGGGTGCTCGGCCCGCGCACCACCGGCGTCCACAACACGCACCTCACGGACGAGGACATCGCCCTCCTCGGCGCCGCCACCACCGGCACCTGCATGTGCCCCACCACCGAACGCGACCTCGCCGACGGCATCGGCCCCGCGACCCGCCTCCAGCAGGCGGGCAGCCCGCTCTCCCTGGGCAGCGACAGCCACGCGGTGATCGACCTGCTGGAGGAGGCGCGGGCGATGGAGCTGAACGAGCGGCTGCGCAGCCGGACGCGGGGGCACTGGACGGCGAACGCGCTGCTGGCCGCCGCGACGGCCGACGGGCACGCCGCTCTCGGCCGGCCCGACGCGGGGCGCCTCGCGGCGGGCGCGCTCGCGGACTTCACCACCGTCGCGCTGGACTCCGTACGGACGGCGGGCCCGCTGCCGCGGCTCGGTGCCGAGACCGCCGTCTTCGCGGCCACCGCCGCCGATGTCCGCCACACGGTGGTGGCGGGCCGCCACATCGTCCGCGACGGCCACCACACCCTGGTCCCGGACGTCGCGTCCGCCCTGTCCGAGTCCATCGCGGCCCTGCGCGCCTGACGGCCCCCGCTTCCTGACGGCCCCCGCTGCGCGGAGCCTCCCCCACCCCGCCCCTTCCCGAAACCGGGGGCTCCGCCCCCAGCCCCCCGCCGGGCTCCGCCCGGACCCGCGCCTCAAACGCCGGCGGGGCTGAAATGGCGCTCCGCGCCATCCAGCCGCCGGGCGGGCGTATCCAGCCTCGCCGGCGTTTGAGGCGCGGGGGTGCGGGGGCGGCGCCCCCGCCGGGGTCCGGGGCGGAGTCCCGGGAACGGGGGGCTGGGGGCGGAGCCCCCAGTTCGGGAAGGGGCGGGGTGGGGGAAACAAAACCACTCGACCACCACGAGGAACCATGACGACCACCACCGCCATCACCAACATCGGCAGCCTCGTCACCAACGACCCCGCCCTCGGCGAAGGCCCCCTCGGCCTCATCGAAAACGCGGCCGTCGTCATCGACGGCGACCGCATCGCCTGGGTCGGCCCCGCCGACAGGGCTCCCGCCGCCGACGCCGCGTTCAACGCGCAGGGCCGCGCCCTGATCCCCGGCTTCGTCGACTCGCACTCCCACCTCGTCTTCGCCGGCGACCGCACCGCCGAGTTCAACGCCCGCATGTCCGGCCGGGCCTACTCCGCCGGCGGCATCCGCACCACCGTCGCCGCCACCCGCGCCGCCTCCGACGCCGAACTCGAAGCCAACCTGCTGCGCCACCTCCACGAGGCCCGCCGCCAGGGCACCACCACCTTCGAGACCAAGTCCGGCTACGGCCTCACCGTCGCCGACGAGGCGCGCGCCCTGCGCATCGCCGCCGCGCACACCGAGGAGGTGACCTACCTCGGCGCGCACATCGTCTCCCCCGACTACGCGGACGACCCGGCCGGCTACGTCGACCTCGTCACCGGCGAGATGCTGGCGGCCTGCGCCCCGTACGCCCGCTGGGTGGACGTGTTCTGCGAGAAGGGCGCCTTCGACGGGGACCAGGCCCGCGCGATCCTCACCGCGGGCGCCGCCGCCGGCCTGGTCCCGCGCGTCCACGCCAACCAGCTGGGCCACGGCCCCGGCGTCCAGCTCGCCGTGGAGCTGGAGGCCGCCTCCGCCGACCACTGCACCCACCTCACCGACGCCGACGTGGACGCCCTGGCCCAGGCCGCCGGCACCACCGTCGCCACGCTGCTGCCGGGCGCCGAGTTCTCCACCCGCGCGCAGTGGCCCGACGCCCGCCGCCTGATCGACGCGGGTGCGACCGTCGCGCTGTCCACGGACTGCAACCCCGGCTCCTCCTATACGAGTTCCATGCCGTTCTGCATCGCGCTCGCGGTCCGGGACATGCGCATGACCCCCGACGAGGCCCTCTGGTCGGCCACCGCCGGCGGCGCCCGCGCCCTGCGCCGTACCGACATCGGCACCGTCACCCCCGGAGCCCGCGCCGATCTCGCCCTGCTGGACGCCCCCAGTCACGTCCACCTGGCCTACCGGCCGGGTGTCCCGCTCGTTTCCGCGGTGTGGCAGAAGGGTGTCCGCGCCCACTGACCAACGGTCAATTCCGGCCTGCCCTTTGTCTTCCCTCCGTAAGGCCCCGGGCGTACCTTGAGCCACCAATCTGATGTGTCGTCAGTAACTTGTGGTCCCGAGGTCCGAGGGGAAGACGAAGGTGTCCGACCGGAAACGCTCCACCGCGCTCGCGCTGGCCTCCGCGCTGGCGGCCGGATCGGCGGTCCTGCTGGCCGCCCCCGCAGCCCACGCCGACGTCGTCGACGTCGCGTACGACTGCAAGACCCCGATCGGGGACAAGTCGGCGGTCTCGCCCATCGACATCAAGGCCGTCAAGGAAGGCGACGGCTACAAACTGACGATGTCCTTCCAGAAGGGCGTCTCCTCCAGCCCCGTCGAGCTCGGCAAGGGCGCGATGAGCCCCAGCGCCGTCATCCTCGTCGACGGCGCCGAGAAGGCCTCGGTACCGGTCTCGGGCCCGCCCAACCCCGAGGCCGTGCCCGCCAACACCCCCATCAAGATCACCGACCTCTCGGGCACCTACACCCCCAAGAAGAGCGGCAAGGCCACCTTCACCGCCGGCGTGCTCACCATCAAGGCACTGGGCACCACGACCACCTGCACCCCCGGCAACAGTCCCAAACCGTCCCTGGAACTGGACGTCACGGCCGCCGGCGGCTCCGGCGCGCAGTCCGGCGGAGGTTCCGGGGAGGACACCCTCCCGCAGACCGGACCCACCGACTCCGCCCTCGCCCTCGGTACCCTCGGCGGCACCGTGCTGCTCTCCGGCGCCGCCGGCGTGCTCTGGCTGACCCGGCGCGGCCGGCGGGCCGGGTCCTGAACGGAGCACCCCCGGCCATGCCCGTGCTCCGCACCCGCCCCCGGCTCGGGGCGCTGCTCCTCGCGGCCGCCGTGCTGCACATGGCCCCCGCGGTCCCGGCCGCCGCCGACGAGCCCGGCTGGACCGCCGAGCCCGCCGCCGGCGAGGCCGCGGCCCGGGCCGGTGGCGTCCGCCCGTACTTCTACCTCGCGGGCACCGCCGGCACCGTACTGGAGGACCGGCTGACCCTGGCCAACCCCACCGACCGGGAACACACCGTCACCCTGCGCGGCGCCGACGCCTACAACACCGCCGACGGCGCCCTCGCGGTACGCCCGGCCGCAGGCCGCCCGACGGACACCGCCACCGCCGCCGGGGCGTGGTTCAGCTTCGGCGCCGGCGCCACGGTGAAGATCCCGCCCCGCACCCGTGCGGTGGTCCCCTTCACCGTCACCGTCCCGGCCTCCTCCCCGCCCGGCGATCACCCGGCCGCCGTGGTCGCCACCGAAGCCGGCCACGGGGTGCGCGTACGGGTCCACCTGCGGGTCAGCGGCCCCACCCTGGCCGCCCTCACGGTCGAGGACGTCGCCGTGCGCGGCAGGGGCCCGGCCGCGGTCGTCGCCTACACCCTCGTCAACCGGGGCAACGTGGCCCTCACCCCCCAGCCGTCCCTGCGCGCCGACGGCCTCTTCGGCCCGCTCCCCGGCCGCGGCGCCCGCACCCTGCCGGTGGAACTGCTCCCCGGCCAGCGCGTGGAGCTGACCGAACCCTGGCCCGGAGCCCCGGCCTTCGACAAGGTCCGCCTGCGTCTCACGGTCACCGCCCCCGGCGGAGCCCGCGCCACCGCCACCGCCTCGGCCTGGTGCGTGCCCGGGGGGACCACCGCCCGCACCGGCCTCGGCCTGCTCGGCCTCGGCGGGACCGCGCTCGGCGCGCTGCTCCTCGTACGCAGCCGGCGGACCCGCCGGGACCCGCCCGACGGCACGGCGCCCCCGGCCGGACCGACGACCCCCGCACCGGAACACGAACTGACGGGAGCCTCCAGGTGAGAAGAGTCGGAGCCCTGCTCGCCGCGGTGGCGGCGGCGTGCGCGCTCGCGCTGCTCCCGGCTGCCCCGGCCGCAGCCGCCACGGCCACCGCGTCCGCCGCCGTCTTTGCCGAGCCGAAGCCCGCCGTGACGCTCTCCCTCCAGGAGGCCGCCAAGGGCACCGAGATCACCGTCAACGGCACCGGCTGGCCCGCCAAGACGCTGGTGATGCTGCTGGTCTGCGGCCAGAACATGATCGGCGGCACCAACAGCTGCGCCAACGCCGACGGCACCGCCGTCTCGGTCGCCGACGACGGCCGCTTCGCCGCCAAGCTGCCCGTGGTGGCACCGCCCAAGCCCTGCCCCTGCGTCGTCAACGTCACCTCCGTCAACGGGGACCAGTCGACCGTCGCGACCCCCCTGAAGATCACCGACCACCCGGTGGCCGAGCTGCCCGCCGAATCCGGCACGGCCCGCCTCGCGATGCTCACCGGCGTCCGGCTGGAGGGCGAGGACGGGGTGCTGACCTGGTTCGGCGCCCCGCCCAGCCGCACGTTCAAGGTCACCGTCGGCAATCTCGGCTCGGCCCCGGTCAAGGACCCCGTCTTCCAGCTCGGCACCGCCCACGGGGTGTTCGCCCCGCTGTGGGAAGAGGTCCGCTGGAAGGGCACGATCCCGCCGGGCGGCAAGGCGGAGGTCGCCCTGGACGCCACCCTGACCGCGGGCGCGTACGGCGACTACACGATCTCCCTCAAGTACGGCGAGACGGTCGTGGCCACCCAGCCCTGGGGCGTGGACCGCCCGTACGGGGTCCTGCTCTTCTGGGGCCTGCTCCTGCTGGTGATCCCGGCCGCGGTCTTCCGCATCGGCATGGCCGTCGTCGACAAGGTCCGCCCCCGCGCCCCGGGCGCGGCCGGCCGCCACCGCGGCGCGCGGCTCCCCGAAGCGGCGGCGGCCGTGACGGCCCGGCTGCCGAGGATCCCCGCGGTACGGCGCTCCGCGCCGGCCGGGTCGGAGCCGCCGGCGGGATCCCCCCAGACGACCACGGCGGTCCTGCCGTGGTTCACCCCGGACAGCGCGCCGGGCCCAGCACCACAGGCGTCCGCACCGTCTGAGAACCGTTCGACGACGAAGGGACATTCGTGAAGACCCAACGGAGGGTGAGCGCGGCCGTGGTCGCGCTGCTGCTCGGCGGCGCGGGTATCGCCATCGGGGTTTCCCCCGCCCAGGCCGCCGAGGCCACATTCAAGGTCAAGTGCGTTCCGCCGGCCGGCGGCGGCGACCCGGTGGAGGGTGAGACCACCGCCAAGATCAGCGCTCCGGCCACCGCCAAGGTCGGCGACGAGGTGGACGTGTCCTGGGAGACGGTGAAGCCGGCCTCGAACAACACGGACCTGATGGACATACCGCAGGACTCGGTCCAGCCCACCGGCTGGATCACGGTGGGCGGCGGGGGCGGCGAGCTGAAGGTCGTCGGGGAGAAGAAGAACCCGCCGATCCCGAAGAAGGCGCCCATGGTGATGTCCACCATGAAGGGCAAGCTGAAGCTCACCAAGGCCGGCAAGGTCACCCTGACGCCCGGCAAGTACGACGTCGCCGTCACCTTCTCCTTCGGCACGTTCGTCACCAAGTGCGCGCCCGTGGGTGAGGTGAGCGTCGGGGCCACCATCGACGTGGCGGCCGGCTCCAGCGGCGGCACGACCAGCGGGGGCACGACCAACGGCGGCACCACGAGCGGTGGCACGACCGGCGGGACCACGACCGGCGGGACGACGACCGGCGGGACCACGACCGGTGGAACCACCAGCGGCGGCTCCACCAGCGGCGGAGGCGGCGGTCAGACCGACTTCCCGGGCAAGGCCGTCGAGGTCGCCTTCGACTGCGGTCCGGTCGTCCCCGGCGGCATCAAGACCCCGGTCACGATCAACGCCAAGAAGAACGGCGGCAGCTACGACCTGACCGTCAAGACGGCGAAGGGCGCGATGGCCGCGCCCATGGCCCTGCCGGCCGGGGCCCTCAAGCCCTCGATGAACGTCAAGCTCGGCGGCGCCGACAGCGGCACGGTCAAGGTCTCCGGCCCGGCCAACGCGGAGCCCATCCCGGACAAGGCCCCGGTCAGCCTCAACGACATGACCGGGACCTACAAGCCGGGCAAGAGCGGCAAGGTCACGCTGAGCCCGGACCAGCTGACGATCGACGTCACGATGGCCCCGGGCTCGACGCCGATCAACGTTCCCTGCAAGGCGACCAGCAGCGGCGTCTCGCTGGAGCTGGACACCGCCGCCCAGCCGGGCGGCTCCGGCTCCCCGTCCACCACCGGCGCCGCCACCACCACCTCGGGCGGCCTCGCCGAGACCGGCGCCGAGGACGAGGGCGGCATCAAGGCCCTCGCCCTCGTCGCCGGCACGGTGATCCTGCTCGGCGGCGCGGTGTTCACGTTCACCCCGTGGCGCCGCCTGCGCGGCACCCGGTAACCCCGGCAGAACGCGGAGCGGCCCGGCACACCGTGAGGCGTGCCGGGCCGTTCCGTTGGTTCAACCCCGGGCGGGGGTGCGTCAGTGGACGCCGCCCATGAGGGCCTGGACCTTCTTGCGGTAGGCGTAGACCGCGAAACCGGCCAGGGCGGCGGCGGCCGCCTGCAGGGCGATCACGCCGAGGCCGTTGAGGTCCACACCGGCGATGGAGAGCAGGCTGGTGATGCAGTCACCGGCGGTGACCGCGAGGAACCAGACGCCCATCATCTGGGAGGCGTACTTCTGCGGGGCCATCTTGGTGGTGACCGAGAGGCCGACCGGGGAGACGCACAGCTCACCGATGGTCTGGATCATGTAGATCGAGACGAGCCACATCGGGGAGACCTTGACGTCGCCGCCCGCCATGTTCATCGGGACGATGAAGACGAAGAACGAGGCACCGATCAGGACCAGGCCCATCGCGAACTTCACGATGGTGTTCGGCTCCTGGTTCTTACGGGCCAGCCACAGCCACAGCCAGGCGAACACCGGGGCCAGGGCCATCACGAACAGGGGGTTCAGCGACTGGTACCAGGTGGCCGAGAAACCGAAGCCGAACATGGTGCCCGCGGTCTTGTCGTCCGCGAACAGGGACAGCGTGGAGCCACCCTGGTCGTAGATCATCCAGAAGACGGCGGCGGCGATGAAGAACCAGATGTACGCGGTCATCTTGGACTGCTCGGCGCCCGACAGCTCCTTGTCGCGCTTGATGCGCGTCAGGACGGCGATCGGGATGATCAGACCGGCCAGCGTCAGCGGGACCAGGGCCCAGTTCAGGGTGTAGGCGCCGAGGGCGACCACGGCACCGTAGAAGACGGCGATGCCCAGAACGGCGAAGACGACCTTGGTGAGGACGGCCTTGCGCTCCTCCGGCGACAGCGGGTTCGGGACCAGGCTGCTCTTCGGGCTCAGGTGCTTGGTGCCGAGCAGGAACTGGGCGAGGCCCAGGCCCATGCCGACGGCGGCCAGGGCGAAGCCCAGGTGCCAGTTGTGCTCCTTGCCGACCGTTCCGACGACCAGCGGAGCGACGAAGGCGCCGAGGTTGATGCCGATGTAGAACAGCGTGAAGCCACCGTCACGGCGCGGGTCCTCGGGACCGTCGTAGAGGTGGCCGACCATCGTCGAGATGTTGGCCTTCAGCAGGCCGGAGCCCACCGCGACGAGGATCAGACCGACGAAGAACATCGCCTGACCGGGCAGGGCCAGCGACAGGTGGCCGCCCATGATGACGAAACCGGCGATGGCGACCGTCTTGCGGGCGCCCCAGACGCGGTCGCCGAACCAGCCGCCGGGCATGGCCATGAGGTAGACCATCGACACGTACACGGAGTAGATGGCCGTGGTCGTGGCCGCCGTCATCGCCAGGCCGCCGCCCTGGCTGCCCGTGGCGGCGTCGGCGCCGCCCGAGACCAGGTAGTAGACCAGAAGTGCGCGCATGCCGTAGTAGGAGAAACGCTCCCACATCTCGGTCATGAACAGAGTGGCCAGGCCACGGGGGTGGCCGAAGAAGGTCTTCTCGGCGGACGCCGCAGAACCCTCCGTCAGGCTGGAAGCCATGGTCGATCCTTGCTTGCTCGGGACGCCTGGCTTCGTGAGCTCATCAGCGCCCGGTGGGGGGTGGCCGGCACCGGCGACGGAGGCCCTGCCCCACGCCCTGGGGTCCGCCCCCCTGGTGCGGGGAGCGAGGGAACATCCGTAACCGGGATCCACGCCCGTCCGCGCATCCTCGCGCGGCGGGCCCGGCCCACAGGTCATTCACTGTCATCAAGCCCGGACAGGCCAGTCGCAAGACTGCCCGGTCCGGTCAGGACAGAAATAGAGACCTTTGGCTCGGTTTTCGGCACAAAGGTCCCTGAGGTAGTGCATCAGGCGTCTCGCCACCATACGACACGACACGGCGGCATATGAATGGACTTGAGATATGGATCACAGGCGGCGCGGGAACCGCCCGACCATATTCGAAGGTGGGTAGTAGGTCATAAGCGCAGATAGGCAGGGGTCTGCAGGCACGACCCTGGTTTCACCTCCTGCGGACTACCATCACCCACATGACGCGTGTACTGCTCGCCGAGGACGACGCATCCATCTCGGAACCCCTGGCCCGCGCCCTGCGCCGGGAGGGCTACGAGGTCGAGGTCCGGGAGGACGGCCCCACCGCCCTGGACGCCGGACTGCAGGGCGGCGTCGATCTCGTCGTCCTGGACCTGGGCCTGCCGGGCATGGACGGCCTGGAAGTCGCCCGCCGGCTGCGAGCCGAGGGCCACGGCTTCCCGATCCTGGTCCTCACCGCCCGCGCGGACGAGGTCGACACGGTCGTCGGCCTGGACGCCGGCGCCGACGACTACGTGACCAAGCCCTTCCGCCTCGCCGAGCTGCTGGCCCGCGTCCGGGCCCTGCTCCGGCGCGGCGCCACCGAGGCCAACCAGCCCCCCGCCACCCACGGCGTGCGCATCGACGTCGAGTCGCACCGCGCCTGGATGGGGGAGGAGGAGCTCCAGCTCACGGCCAAGGAATTCGACCTGCTGCGGGTCCTGGTCCGCGACGCCGGCCGCGTCGTCACCCGCGACCAGCTGATGCGCGAGGTCTGGGACACCACCTGGTGGTCCTCCACCAAGACCCTCGACATGCACATCTCCTGGCTCCGCAAGAAGCTCGGCGACGACGCGGCCAACCCCCGGTACATCGCGACCGTCCGGGGCGTCGGCTTCCGCTTCGAGAAGAGCTGACCTCCCCCTCGCCATGCGCCGCCGACTGATCAACTCCACGCTCGCCGTGGTCCTCGTCGTGATCGCCGTCTTCGGGGTCTCGCTGGTGATCGTGGAGACCCGCACCATCACCAGCAGCGCCCAGGACCGCGTCGCGTCCGAGGCGCTGCGCCTGGTGGGGGTCGTCGAGTCGAACGTCCTGGAGAAGAAGCCCGTCGACCCCGAGGCGCTCGCCGAGCAGCTCGGCAGCGGCCGCTACGCCCGGATCACCGTCCCGGGGCAGCCGGCCGTCGAGGTGGGCGAGCGGATCCCCGACAGCGTCATCCGGGGCACCGCGCGCGGCGAACAGGGCGAGGTGGTGGTCGTCGAGGAGTCCCGCTCCACCGTGACCAAGGAGGTCGGGCGGACCCTGGCGGTGGTCGGCGCCGTGGCCCTGCTGGCCGTCGTGGCGGCCGTCCTGCTCGCCGTACGGCAGGCGAACCGGCTGGCCTCCCCGCTCACCGACCTGGCCGAGACCGCCGAGCGGCTCGGCTCGGGCGACCCGAGGCCCCGGCACAAGCGGTACGGGGTCCCCGAGCTGGACCGGGTCGCGGATGTCCTGGACTCCAGTGCCGAGCGGATCGGCCGGATGCTCACCGCCGAGCGGCGCCTCGCCGCGGACGCCTCGCACCAGCTGCGCACCCCGCTGACGGCGCTGTCGATGCGGCTGGAGGAGATCACGGTCACCGAGGACCTGGAGACCGTACGGGAGGAGGCGACGATCGCCCTCACCCAGGTGGAGCGCCTGACGGACGTGGTGGAGCGGCTGCTCACGAACTCGCGGGACCCGCGGACGGGCTCCGCGGTCCCCTTCGACCTCGACGAGGTCGTCAAGCAGCAGGTGGAGGAGTGGCGGCCCGCCTACCGCAGCGCCGGCCGGGCCATCGTGCGCTCCGGGAAGCAGGGCGTACGGGCCTTCGGCACGCCGGGAGCCGTCTCGCAGGTACTGGCGACGCTGGTGGAGAACGCCCTGATGCACGGGGGCGGCACGGTCGCGCTGCGTACCCGGGTGGTCGGGAACCAGGCGGTGCTGGAGGTCACGGACGAGGGCCCGGGGGTCCCGCCGGACCTGGGGAACCGGATCTTCGAGCGGGCCATCAGCGGCCGCAACTCCACCGGGATCGGCCTCGCCGTCGCCCGGGACCTCGCGGAGGCGGACGGCGGGCGTCTCGAGCTGCTCCAGGCGCAGCCGCCGGTCTTCGCCCTCTTCCTCAGCCGGACGGCGCCGGAACGGGCCGAGCCGGAGGCCACGGTCCGCTGACCCGCGGGACCCGCCCCGTCAGCTGTTCGCGGGCTCCGGCTGGGGCTCGGGCAGGGGCTCCGGCGCGCGGTCGGGCCGCGGCAGCGGGGCCGGCTCCGGCATCGGCTCGGCCTGCGGTTCCGCGGCCGGCAGGGCCCTGAAGACCCACGTCCGGTACGACCAGAAGCGGAAGACGGTGGCGGTGCCGATGCCGATGAACTTGAAGACGTTGCTGGCGACCGGGCCGTCCCAGCCGAAGCCGTAGGTGGCCGTGTACAGCACGCCGTTCTCGATGACCAGGCCGATCGCGCTGAAGGCGGCGAAGAGGGCCAGCTCGCGGGTGCGGCCGCTCTTGGCGCGGTCGCGGTAGGCGAAGTAGCGGAAGCCGACGTAGTTCGTGGCGATGGCCACGACGGTGGCTATCACGCTCGCCCGCACCACCTGGAGATCGGTGGTGTTGCGGATCAGGTTGAAGACCCCCAGGTTGACCAGGACACCCAGGCCGCCGACCGCCCCGAACTTCGCGACCTCGCGAACGAGAGCGCGGGCGCGTTCGAGGACGGATCCGTTCCTCGGCGTGCTCATCAGATGGTTCAGTCCCTGTCGGTCACCGCCCCGCACGGGGCGTCCGGTGTTCCAGTTCAACCCACCCATCGTAAGTGTCACCCCTGTGGTCCGTCTGTGCCTTCGGGGAGCGTGCGACGCACGGCACACCGGGCCCGGCCGACGGGTCCGCGCCACTCCCCGCGTCCGGATGGCGGAATACCGCCGGATACCCTGGAGGAGTGACGTTCCCGGTAGTCGGCATGGTCGGCGGCGGACAGCTCGCCCGCATGACCCACGAGGCGGGTATCCCCCTCGGCATCAGATTCAAGATCCTCAGTGACACCCCACAGGACTCGGCGGCCCAGGTCGTGAGCGACGTCGTCATCGGCGACTATCGCGACCTGGAGACGCTGCGCGCCTTCGCGCGCGGCTGCGACGTGATCACCTTCGATCACGAGCACGTACCCACCGAACACCTCAGGGCCCTGGAAGCGGACGGCATCCCCGTCCGCCCGGGGCCCGACGCGTTGGTGCACGCCCAGGACAAGGGGGTGATGCGCGCGAAGCTCGACGAGATCGGCGCGCCCAGCCCCCGCCACCGGATCGTGCGCGATCCGGCGGACGTGGCGGCCTTCGCGGACGAGGTGGGCGGCTTTCCCGTCATCCTCAAGACGGTGCGCGGCGGGTACGACGGCAAGGGCGTGTGGTTCGTCCGCACCCCCGAGGACGCGGAGGCCCCCTTCAAGGCGGGCGTCCCGGTCCTCGCCGAGGAGAAGGTGGACTACGTCCGCGAGCTCGCGGCCAACATCGTCCGCTCCCCGCACGGCCAGGCGGTGGCCTACCCCGTCGTCGAATCCGTCCAGGTGGACGGGGTCTGCGACACGGTGATCGCCCCCGCCCCGAACCTCTCGGAGGCCCTGGCGGGCGAGGCCCAGGCCCTCGCGCTGCGCATCGCCAAGGAGCTCGGCGTGACGGGCCACCTGGCGGTGGAGCTCTTCGAGACCACCGACGGCCGCATCCTCGTCAACGAACTGGCCATGCGCCCGCACAACAGCGGCCACTGGACCCAGGACGGTGCGGTCACCTCCCAGTTCGCCAACCACGTCCGCGCGGTCCTGGACCTCCCCCTGGGCGACCCGCGCCCCCGGGCCCGCTGGACGGTCATGGCGAACGTGCTGGGCGGGGACTACCCCGACATGTACGCGGCGTACCTGCACTGCATGGCCCACGACCCGCAGGTGAAGATCCACATGTACGGCAAGGACGTGAAACCGGGCCGGAAGGTCGGCCACGTCAACACCTACGGCGACGACCTGGACGATGTGCTGGAGCGCGCACGCCACGCTGCCGACTACCTCAGAGGAACGGTCACGGAATGAGCACCTCCCCAGCAGGCCCCGTCATCGGCATCGTCATGGGCTCCGACTCGGACTGGCCGGTCATGGAGGCCGCCGCCCAGGCCCTGGACGAGTTCGAGATCCCCTACGAGGTCGACGTCGTCTCCGCGCACCGGATGCCGCGCGAGATGGTCGCGTACGGGGAGGAGGCCGCCGGGCGCGGCCTCAAGGCGATCATCGCGGGCGCGGGCGGCGCCGCACACCTGCCCGGCATGCTCGCCTCGGTCACCCCGCTGCCCGTCATCGGCGTCCCGGTGCCGCTGAAGTACCTCGACGGCATGGACTCGCTGCTGTCGATCGTGCAGATGCCCGCCGGAGTTCCCGTCGCCACCGTCTCGGTCGCCGGGGCGCGCAACGCAGGTCTGCTCGCCGTGCGGATGCTGGCGGCGCACGACACCGAGCTGCTGGCCCGGATGCGCGAGTTCCAGCAGGAGCTGAACGACCAGGCGACCGAGAAGGGCAAGCGGCTGCGTACGAAGGTGGCGGGCGCGGAGTCCTTCGGATTCGGCAAGTGAGCGCGGCGCAGCGCCTGGCCGAGGCGCGCGAGCTGCTGGCCGAACACCCCGTCGTGGACGGCCACAACGACCTCCCTTGGGCGCTGCGCAAGCAGGTCCGCTACGACCTGGACCGGCGGGACATCGCCGGCGACCAGTCGGCGTACCTGCACACCGACATCCCGCGGCTGCGGGCCGGCGGCGTCGGCGCGCAGTTCTGGTCGGTGTACGTGAGCACCGAGCTCACCGGTGACGAGGCGGTCAGCGCCACCCTGGAACAGGTCGACGCCGTCGGCCAGCTGATCGACCGTTACCCCGCCCACCTGGCAGGGGCGCTGACGGCGGACGACATGGAGGCGGCCCGGGCCGAGGGCCGGATCGCCTCGCTGATGGGCGCCGAGGGCGGCCACTCCATCAACAACTCGCTCGCCACCCTGCGGGCCCTGCACCGGCTGGGCGTGCGGTACATGACGCTCACGCACAACGACACCATCGACTGGGCGGATTCGGCGACCGACGAGGCCCGGCACGGCGGCCTCACGGACTTCGGCCGCGAGGTCGTGCGCGAAATGAACCGCATCGGCATGCTGGTCGACCTCTCGCACGTGGCGGCGACGACGATGCGCGACGCCCTCGCGGTCTCCGCCGCGCCGGTGGTCTTCTCGCACTCCTCGGCGCGCGCGGTCTGCGACCACCCGCGCAACGTCCCGGACGACGTGCTGGCGCAGCTCCCGGCCAACGGCGGGGTGGCGATGGCCACCTTCGTACCGAAGTTCATCCTCCCGGAGGCCGTCGAGTGGACGCTGGCCGCCGACGAGAACCTGCGGGCGAACGGCCTCCACCACCTGGACACCACGCCCGAGGCGATGGCCCTGCACCGGGCCTTCGAGGCGGAGCGCCCGCGCCCGGTCGCCACGGCGGCGACGGTGGCCGACCACCTGGACCACATGCGCGAGGTGGCCGGCGTCGACCACATCGGCATCGGCGGCGACTACGACGGCACGGCCTTCACCCCGGCCGGGCTGGACGACGTGGCGGGCTACCCGAACCTGATCGCGGAGCTGCTCTCCCGCGGCTGGTCCCGCGCCGACCTGGCCAAGCTGACCTGGTCCAACGCGGTACGCGCGCTGCGCGACGCGGAGGCGGTGGCCCGTGACCTGTCGGCCTCCCGGGGCCCGTCGAACGCGGTGATCTGACGGGGGTCCGGCCCTGACCGGCCGGACCCCCCGGGCTCACGGCGGTTGCGTTGCCCGGCGTGACCTGCGGACTTCACCCGAATGCCGCATCCGCCGGGCGACCCGGGCGTCCCACATGTCACGGTGGCAGCATCTCTCCCTGCTGCCGCCGAGACCGGAGCGAACGCCATGGCCGACCTGCAGGATGAACCCCACTCAGTGGGCATCGGAGCAGAAGACCTTCCCGCACCCACGGTGGTGACCGCCGCCCTCGACCGGGCCGCCGTGCTGCTGTCCGAGCATCCCGTCGCGGACGGGTGCAACACCCTCGTCTGGACGCTGCGCCAGAGCCCGTACCACGACATCGACAAGCCGGGTGACAGCGGCGTCGACACCGACCTCCCGCGGCTGCGCGCCGGCGGGGTCGGGGCCCAGTTCTGGTCCCTGCTGACCCCGCCGCCCGAGCCCGCGGCCGCCGACCAGCTGGTCTCCGACACCCTCGAACAGATCGACGTGGCGCTCGCCCTGATGCGCCGCTACCCCGACAACCTGCGCCTGGCGCTCACCGCCGACGACATGGTGGACGCCCGCAACCGCGGGCGCATCGCCTCGTTCCTCGGCCCGGTGCCCGGCCGCACGCTGACCGATTCCCTGGGCGCGCTGCACGCGTTCCACGCGCTGGGCGTACGGATCCTCGCGCCGGCGGGAGCGCCCTGGGCCCAGGAGGGTCTGACGGCCTTCGGCCACGAGGTGGTCAAGGAGGCGAACCGGCTGGCGATCGTGCTGGACCTCACCGGGTGCGATCCGGCGGTGGCCTGCCAGCTGGCGGGCGCGTCCAAGTCCCCCGTGATCCTCTCGAACACGGCGGCGGCGGCACTGAACCCGCACCCCCGCAACGCCACCGACGAGGTCCTGCTCGCCCTGCGGGCGGCGAACGGCCTGGCGATGGTCACCTTCGAGACCGCCCGCACCGGCGACTCCCTGCACGCGGTGGCCGACCACCTCGACCACGTCCGCGCGGTCGCGGGCCCCGAGTGCGTCGGCCTCGGCGCCGCCTTCGGCACCGAACCCCACAACCCCCGCCCGGCGGGCCTGACCGACCCCTCCGGCTACCCGCTCCTGATCGCCGAACTCCTGGAACGCGGCTGGCCCGAGACGGACATCGCCCTCCTGACCTGGGGCAACGCCCAGCGCGTCATCCGGGCGGCGGAATTCGTCTCCCGCGCCGCCCAACACCGCCGCCCCAAGAACTCGTGACGCGGCCAGGGCCGGAAGCCGGCCCCGCCCGTCTCGAGGCGGCGGGGCCGGAGATCCAGACCCGCCGGGGTTCGGGGCGCGGGGCGCGGGCGGAGCCCCGGGAGGGGGCGCCGCACCGCCGCGTGCGTCAGGCCCTCGGGCGGCCCATCGCCCGGTAGGTCCACCCGGCGCTCCGCCACCGCACCGGATCCAGCGCGTTGCGGCCATCCAGGATGAGCCGGTCCGTTGCCACCCCACCCAGCTCCACCGGATCGAGGTCACGGAACTCGCGCCACTCCGTCAGGTGGAGGACGACCTCGGCCCCCCGGACCGCCTCCACCGCGGAGCCCGCGTAGCCCAGCGTCGGGAAGACGCGCCGCGCGTTGTCCATGCCCTTGGGGTCGTAGACGGTGACCTGCCCGCCCTGGAGGTGGATCTGCCCGGCCACGTTCAGGGCGGGGGAGTCGCGGACGTCGTCCGAATCCGGCTTGAAGGTGGCGCCGAGCACCGCCACCCGCTTGCCCAGGAACGACCCGCCCACCGCCTCGCGCGCCAGCTCCACCATGTGCCCGCGCCGCCGCATGTTGATCGAGTCGACCTCCCGCAGGAAGGTCAGCGCCTGGTCGGCGCCCAACTCGCCGGCCCGTGCCATGAACGCCCGGATGTCCTTCGGCAGGCAGCCGCCGCCGAAGCCGATGCCGGCGCGCAGGAACTTCGCGCCGATCCGCTCGTCGTAGCCGATGGCCTCCGCCAGCTTGACCACGTCGCCGCCGGCGGCCTCGCACACCTCCGCCATCGCGTTGATGAAGGAGATCTTCGTGGCGAGGAAGGAATTGGCGGCGGTCTTGACGAGCTCGGCCGTCGGGAAGTCGGTCACCACCAGCGGGGTGCCCTCCGACATCGGCGTCTCGTACACCTCCCGCAGCACCTTCTCGGCGCGCTCGCCCTGCACGCCGATCACGATCCGGTCGGGGTGCAGGGTGTCCTGTACGGCGAAGCCCTCGCGCAGGAACTCCGGGTTCCAGGCCAGCTCCACCTCCTCGCCGGCCGGGGCCAGCGCGGTCAGCTTCGCCGCCAGCCGCTCCGCCGAGCCCACCGGCACCGTCGACTTGCCGACGACCAGCACCGGCCGCGTCAGGTGCGGGGCCAGGGATTCGATCGCGGAGTCGACGTACGACATGTCGCACGCGTACTCCCCGTGCTTCTGCGGAGTGTTCACGCACACGAAGTGGACGTCGCCGAAGGCGGCGACCTCCTCCCACGACTGCGTGAAGCGCAGCCGCCCCGTCGAGCCCGGCAGCCCGGCCACGTGCGCGCCCAGCAGCTCCTCCAGCCCGGGCTCGTACATGGGCACCCGGCCCGAGGCCAGCATCTCGATCTTCTCCGGCACCACGTCCAGGCCGAGCACCTCGAACCCGAGCTCCGCCATCGCCGCGGCGTGCGTGGCACCGAGGTAACCGGTGCCGATCACAGTGATCCTGAGGGGGGCCATGGGTGCTCCAGAGGTGCGGGGCCGTTTGCGGCCACTGAGCATAGTCGGGCCCGCCCGGGGGGACGTTCCCAGGAGCGCCGCCGCTGTCACGCAGCTCACGTGGGCCGTCCATATCGCCATGCGTGTCCGGACACTAAGCTTTGGGTTACTTAACGGTAGTTAGCACACGCATCACCCTGGGGAGTGAGAGATCTTGGCGGGTTCTGCCGACTTCGACCTGTACCGCCCGGCCGAGGAGCACGACATGCTCCGCGAGTCCGTCCGCTCGCTCTGCGAGGCCAAGATCCTCCCGTTCGCCGCGGCGGTCGACGAGGAGTCCCGCTTCCCGCAGGAGGCCCTCGACGCCCTGGTCGCCAACGACCTGCACGCCGTCCACGTGCCCGAGACCTACGGCGGCGCGGGCGCCGACGCCCTCGCCACCGTGATCGTGATCGAGGAGGTGGCCCGCGTCTGCGCGTCTTCCTCCCTCATCCCCGCGGTCAACAAGCTCGGCTCCCTCCCGGTGATCCTCTCCGGCTCCGAGGAGCTCAAGGCCAAGTACCTCGGCCCCCTGGCCAAGGGCGACGCGATGTTCTCGTACGCGCTCTCCGAGCCCGACGCGGGCTCCGACGCGGCCGGCATGAAGACCCGCGCGGTCCGCGACGGCGACTTCTGGGTCCTCAACGGCGTCAAGCGCTGGATCACCAACGCGGGCGTCTCCGAGTACTACACGGTCATGGCCGTGACGGACCCGGAGAAGCGCAGCAAGGGCATCTCCGCCTTCGTCGTGGAGAAGTCCGACGAGGGCGTCTCCTTCGGTGCCCCGGAGAAGAAGCTCGGCATCAAGGGCTCCCCGACGCGCGAGGTCTACCTCGACAACGTCCGGATCCCCGCCGACCGCATGATCGGCGCCGAGGGCACCGGCTTCGCCACCGCGATGAAGACCCTGGACCACACCCGCATCACCATCGCGGCCCAGGCGCTCGGCATCGCCCAGGGCGCCCTGGACTACGCCAAGGGCTACGTCCAGGAGCGCAAGCAGTTCGGCAAGCCGATCGGCGACTTCCAGGGCGTGCAGTTCATGCTCGCGGACATGGCCATGAAGATCGAGGCCGCCCGCCAGCTGACCTACGCGGCCGCCGCCAAGTCCGAGCGCGTCGATTCCGACCTCACGTTCTTCGGTGCCGCGGCCAAGTGCTTCGCCTCCGACGTGGCCATGGAGGTCACCACGGACGCCGTCCAGCTCCTCGGCGGCTACGGCTACACGCGTGACTACCCGGTGGAGCGCATGATGCGCGACGCGAAGATCACGCAGATCTACGAGGGCACCAACCAGGTCCAGCGCATCGTCATGGCGCGCAACCTGCCGTAGGGGCCCGACCCCGCCGGACGCGAGGTCTCCCGGTCCGCGACCGGGGGACCGCGTGCGTTCCGGCCGGCGCCACCGCCTAGGCTGTGCGCCGGTCGGCCCGGGCGCGGGGCCTCAGGGGGGCGGGAACAGGATGTCCAGAGCAGATCGTCACATAGCGGAGATGCTCCGGCAGATCGCCCGTCGGCAGGACGTCGTCGACATCGCCCCCCAGGGCTCCAGGGCGAAGGCGGCCGCCCTGGCGTACGCGGCGGAGCAGTACGGCTACACGTACGGCGCGGCCTACCGGACGGGGTACAAGAACTCGCTCGTCCAGGTCCGGATGTACCGCGACCCGCGGCCCGAGGCGCGCGCCCGCGAGGCGGCCACGCTCACCGCCCATCCGCAGGCGGGCAACGGCGGGACGGTGCCGGGGCTGCGGCCGGGGTCGCTGAAGCCGGTGACCGGGGCGGCCGGCGCGGTGGCCGTGCTGAACGACCTGGTCACCTTCGACGTCATGGCCCTGTACGTCGCCGACCGGGGCCAGATGGTGAAGGGCTACCTCGCCTGCGCGGCCCTGACGGCCCTCCTGCTCATCGACAAGTCGCCGGTCGAAGCGCTGGCCTCCGGCGGGGCGCTCGCGCTCTTGCTCACCGCGGCGCTCAGGACGGGCTCGATCCGCCGCGCGAGGTGCGCACGGCGGCTGACGGACGCCGGGTTCTTCGCGGTGCGCGACGAGCAGGGCCGGCAGCGGTTCCTGCGCCCGGGGCAGCAGTTGCCCGGACACGCGAACCCGTTCGCGTCCTAGGGCCGGTCGTCAGACTCCCGTCGTCGCCCGAGGGCGGGAGTTTGACGACAGGCCCTAGGGCCTGGCCTGCGGCGCAGGCCGACGCACGCATCAAGCCGCGCGCGCCCATGGGGGGCACTCGCATGGGCTAAATTTGGGGCTTCGTACGCCGGAATCGGTTGGGGAGAACGCAATGACGGAAGCGATCCTGCTGGTCGGCGGACAGGGGACACGGCTGCGTCCGGTGACGGTCAACACGCCCAAGCCGATGGTCCCGACGGCAGGCGTCCCGTTCCTCGCCCACCAGATAGCCAGGGCCGCCGCCGCCGGCGTCACCCACATCGTGATGGCCACCTGCTACCTCGCCGAGGTCTTCGAGCCCTATTTCGGCGACGGATCCGACTTCGGCCTGCGCCTCGAGTACGTCGTCGAGGAGGAGCCGCTCGGCACCGGCGGGGCCATCCGCAACGCCGCGCAGCGTCTGACCGGCGGTCCGGACTCCTCCGTCCTCGTCTTCAACGGGGACATCCTCACCGGCCTGGACATCGCCGGCCTCGTCGCATCCCACAAGACCGCCGACGCCGACGTCTCCCTGCACCTGGTGCGCGTCGAGGACCCCCGGGCCTTCGGCCTGGTCCCCACCGACTCCGAGGGGCGGGTGCTGGCCTTCACCGAGAAGCCGCAGACCGCCGAGGAGATCATCACCGACCAGATCAACGCCGGCTGCTACGTCTTCCGCCGCAGCGTGATCGACTCCATCCCGGCCGGGCGCCCCGTCTCCGTCGAGCGCGAGACCTTCCCCGGCCTGCTCGCCGCCGGGGCCAGGCTGCACGGGGTCACCGAGAACACCTACTGGATGGACCTCGGCCGGCCCGAGTCCATCATCCAGGCCTCCGCCGACCTGGTCCGCGGCGTCGTCCCCTCCCCGGCCGTACCCGGCCGCCGGGGCGAGTCCCTAGTGCTGCCCGGCGCCCAGGTGGCCGCCGGCGCCAAGCTGTCGGGGGGCACCGTCGTGGGTGCCGGAGCCCGGATCGAGGCCGGAGCGGTCGTCCAGGGCTCGATCGTCCTCGACGGCGCCGCCATCGGCCCCGACGCCCAGGTGAACGCCAGCCTCGTCGGCGCCCGCGCCTCGGTGGGCGCCCGTACGGTCCTGGACGGCGCGGTGATCGGCGACGGCGCGGTCGTGGGCGCCGACAACGAACTGCGCGCGGGGGCCCGGGTGTGGTGCGGGGCCGAGCTGCCGGCCGCCTCGATCCGCTTCTCCCCGGACGCCTGAAGAACGGCCCTCCCGGCCCCGGTCGGGGGCCGGGAGGGCGAGCCGGTCAGTTACCGCGGACGGTGACCTTCTCGTCGTTCTGGATCTGCTTCACCAGCTGCTGCACCTTCGCCTTGTCCCAGACGAGGTTGCCGGCGTGCTGGCCGGAGATCGGCATGTTCATCGAGACGCCGTCGCCGCCGTTGACGCCCTTCATCGCGAAGAACATCTGGCCCATGTCCCACAGGCCCATGTCCCTGTCCACGATCAGCGTGTCCAGGCCCGCGCCCAGCAGCGGGTAGAGCTCGAAGGGGTTCAGGACGGTCGACGGCGTCGCCGCCTGGCTCGCCAGCGCCGACAGGAACTTCTGCTGGTTCTTCGTCCGCTGCAGGTCCGACTCCGCGAAGGCGTAGCGGGTCCGTACGAAGGCCAGCGACTGCTCGCCGTTCAGCGTCTGCTTGCCCGCCTTGAAGTCGGCTCCGGACTTCTCGTCCTTGAAGCCCTGCTCGATGTCCAGCTCCACCCCGCCCAGCGCGTCCACGATGTTCGCGAAGCCGGCGAAGCCGATCTCCGCGTAGTGGTCGATGCGCAGGCCGGTGTTGTGCTCGACCGTGCGCACCAGCAGCTCCGGGCCGTCCTCCGCGTACGCCGCGTTGAGCTTGACCCGCCGCCCCTGCGCCGGGAACTTCTTGCCGGACTGGGAGCCGACGAAGGAGGGGATCTCCACCTCCGAGTCACGCGGCAGCGAGATCATCGTGTTCCCGCTGGAGCACTTCGCGAGGATCATCATCGAGTCGGTCCGCTTGCCCTCGGCCGAGCCCGTGTGGAGCTTCTTCTTCTCCTCGTCGGACATGCCCTCGCGGCTGTCGGAGCCCACGATCAGGTACGTGGTGCAGTCGCCCTCCTTGGGGCGCTCGATGACCTTGGAGAGGTCCACCTCGCGGCGCACCTTTCCGTCGGCCCAGAAGTAGGTGGAGACCGTGGTCACCAGCAGCGCGGAGACCAGCACGATCGAGCCGATCTTGATCCGCCTGCGCCAGTCCGGCGCGGGGCCGGGCGCCCGTCCGGGCCCCGCCGGGGGCTGCCCGGGGCCGCCGGGCCTGCCCGGAGCGCCGCCCGCGGGCGAACCGTAGACCTGGCCGGTGTTGTAGCCGCTGTCGTAGCCGCCGTAGGTGTCGGGGCTCTGCGCCTGCTGCGGGGGCACGGAGGGCCTGCCCGGGCGCGCGGGCCGCTGGGGCTGGGGCGGCACCGGCGGCCGTCCGGGCTGCTGCGGGGGCCGGGGAGGCTGCTGCCGCTGCACGTGGCGCATCCGCTGCGCCCCCTCGGGCTGCGCCTGCGCGCTGCCGCGCCCGTACCCGTCGTCGCGGCGGCCGCGGTCCTCGCGGTCGCCGTTCCACCCTGCCGGCCATTCATTCATGCGCCCAAGGATGCCTGGCCGGGCGTGTCGTCCGACAGCCCGGGGCGGTTTCCGTACCCCGGCTGTTGCAGAGCTGATGCCTGCCCTGCGCATCTAAGGTGGCCGTATGACAGAGATAGCGGACGCGCCGGCCGGGAAGCCGGTCTCGGCCTCCCGGACCACCCTGAGCCACATCATGACCGCCAACGACACCAACCTCCTCGGCACGGTACACGGCGGAGTGATCATGAAGCTGGTGGACGACGCGGCCGGCGCCGTGGCCGGCCGCCACTCCGGCGGCCCGGCGGTCACGGCCTCCATGGACGAAATGGCCTTCCTCGCTCCCGTACGGGTCGGTGACCTCGTGCACGTGAAGGCGCAGTGCAACTGGACGGGCCGCTCCTCCATGGAGATCGGCGTACGGGTCCTCGCGGAGCGGTGGAACGAGTCCACCCCCGCCACCCAGGTCGGCAGCGCCTACCTCGTCTTCGCGGCCGTGGACGCCGAGGGCAAGCCCCGCCAGGTGCCGCCCGTCCTCCCCGAGACGGAACAGGACGAGCGGCGCTACCAGGAGGCCCAGATCCGCCGCACCCACCGCCTGGCCCGGCGCCAGGCCATCATGGCGCTGCGCGAGGAGCGGGCGGCCCAGGGCTTCGACGAGTGACCCCGCCGGCCCGTGGCCCCGCCGACGCCGGGGCCACGGGCCGCGTCACTGTCCGCAGACCACCTGGTCGCCCGTGACCACCCCGAAGGAGCCCTGGTGGGGTTCCTCCGCCCGCACCGGCACCACCTTGCGGTAGTCCGAGCCCGCGATCACCAGCACCGTCCGGCCCTGGCCCGCCACCGCCCGCAGCTCGCTGCCCGGCAGCGCGGTCGACACCGACCGGGCGGAGCGGTCCCAGCGCGGGTCGTAGGCGACCACCGTGCGCCTGACCTCGCGGCTGGCGCCGTTGCCCGGGGCGCCGGTGGTGTCGAAGCCCGTGGCGCGCAGCGCGGCGTCGACCCGGCCGCCCAGCCCGTCGATCCGCGTCCCGTTCTCCACCTGGACCCGGACCTGCTGCGGGGGCACGTCCACCGGGACCGCCGCCGGCGGGCCGCCGGTCTTCCCGGGCCGGGGCGGGGCGAGCGGCCGGTCCTCCCGTAGCGCCTCGAACAGCTTGGCGGCCTCGGGCTCGTCCCACTTCACCGTGGAGCCGATGCCCTTGACCGGGAAGGAGGGATTGCCGACGGGCACGGAGGCGAATTCCGAGGAGGAGGGGCTGAAGTCGCGCATCGCCTGTCCGAGGGCGAGCATCTGCTCCGAGCCGAATCCCGTGTCGGCCCGGACGGAGCCGAGCAGCGTGGAGCTGACCTGCTTGAACTTCACCGGGTTGAGCAGCACCCCGCCGCCGGTCGCCTGTTTGATCAGGGCGGCCATGAACCGCTGCTGGCGCTGCATCCGGCCGAGGTCGGAGGCCCCGTCGACGTGGCGCGAGCGCACGTACTGGAGGGCCTGTCCGCCGCTGAGCCGGTGGTTGCCCGGCAGCAGGTCGAGGCCGGTGTTCGGATCGCGCATGGTCTTGGCGGTGCAGATGTCCACGCCGCCCACCGCGTCGACCGTCTTCATGAAGCTGGTGAAGTCGACCTCCAGGTAGTGGTCGATCTTCACCCGGGTCATGTTCTCGACGGTCCGCACGGTCAGATTGGGCCCGCCCTCCGCATAGGCGGCGTTCAGCTTCACGGGATGCGCCTTGTGCGCCTTGCCGGTCACCAGGTCCTGGTGCGCGGGCACCTCGGCGTAGCTGTCGCGGGGCAGGCTGACCACGCTCGCCCGTTCGCGGTCCGCCGACAGGTGGACCAGCATGATCGTGTCCGTGCAGTGGCAGGGGGCCCCGCCGAGGCGGTACTCGCGCTTCTCCTCCGGGCTGATCTTCTCCCGGCCGTCGGTGCCGACCAGGAGGACGTTCAGGCCGTGCCCGGCCTGCGGGCGGTTCTTCATGTCCTTGAACGGGTCCACCCGCTCGATCCCGGTGTCCAGGCCGGTCATCACGGCGTGCCCGACGGCCCCCGAGACCAGTACCGCCACCGCCAGCCCGCCCGCGAGCCGCACCCCCCACCGGGGCCGCTGACCCCGGCGCCGGACCGGTCCGCCCGTACCGCCGCGCCGTACGCGCTGCGGCTGGGGCGGCCTGGCGGGACGGGTGGGCCGGTGCGGCTGGGGCACGGTGGACACCTCCGCGGGATCAGCTGGGGGACCGGTCGGGGGACGGGTCGGATCGGTCTGATTCGTCAGAACAGTAGGCCCATACGATCAGCCGCTGTCCGTACCGCTCACTCGGCGCGCACCCGGTTCCCCCGTACGCGGTAACGTGACACCGGTACCCGACCGTGAAGGACCACATGCCCGCCCAGCAGCCCCCCGTCTCGGTGATCATGCCGGTGCTCAACGAAGAGCACTACCTCCGCGATTCCGTCCGCCACATCCTGGAACAGGAGTACGCGGGCGAAATGGAGGTGGTGATCGCGCTGGGCCCGTCCACGGACCGCACCGACGAGATCGCCGCCGAACTCGTCGCCGAGGATCCCCGAGTCCACACCGTCCCGAACCCCACCGGCCGGACCCCGGCGGCCCTCAACGCCGCCATCAAGGCCTCACGTCACCCGATCGTGGTACGCGTCGACGGCCACGGCATGCTCTCGCCGAACTACATCGCCACCGCCGTACGCCTCCTGGAGGAGACGGGCGCGCAGAACGTCGGCGGCATCATGCACGCCGAGGGCCAGAACTCCTGGGAAGAGGCCGTCGCCGCCGCGATGACCTCCAAGATCGGCGTCGGCAACGCGAAGTTCCACACCGGCGGCGAGGCGGGCCCGGCCGAGACCGTCTACCTCGGCGTCTTCCGCCGCGCCGCCCTGGAGCAGGCGGGCGGCTACAACGAGGAGTTCATCCGCGCCCAGGACTGGGAGCTGAACTTCCGCATCCGCGAGGCCGGCGGCCTGATCTGGTTCTCCCCGGAGCTGAAGGTCCAGTACCGCCCGCGGCGCTCCGTACGGGCCCTCGGCAAGCAGTACAAGGACTACGGGCGCTGGCGGCACGTGGTGGCCCGCTACCACGCGGGCTCCATCAACGTCCGCTACCTGGCCCCGCCGACCCTGGTCTGCGCGATCACGGCGGGCGTGGTGGTGGGCGCGGCGCTCACCCCGTTCGGTTTCGCCGTCCCGGCCGGCTACCTCGCGGCGATCGCCCTGGGATCCGTCCCGGCGGGCAAGGGTCTCTCCCTCAAGGCGCGGGCGCAGATCCCCGTCGCGCTGGCCACCATGCACATGTGCTGGGGCTACGGATTCCTGACCAGCCCGCGCGCGCTCGCCGAGAAGGTCATCGCCAGCCGCCGCCCGATGGCGCACCGCGACCCCTCGCAGGTCTGAGACGTACGAAGGGGCCCGGAGCGGCGACTGTGGTCCACACAGCCGCCGCGCCGGGCCCCTTTCGCGTACGCGGCCCCGGATCCCTGCTCACATGGGCGCAGGGCGCTCCCCGCGCGTCAGCCGGGGCGCGCGGTCACCAGGTGAAGCCCGGCTGGATCGGCATGCACGCCTGGTCGTTGTCCCCGTTGAGGGCGTGGGCGGAGTCCGGGGCCTTGGTCGGGGCGGGCGGCGGCGGGGTGGGCGCGTCGCCGGTCCGCCAGTCCTTGCCGACGAACAGGGTGATCCCCGCTACCTCGTCGGACTTCTGCACCGCGGAGGCAGGCAGGCCGAGTGCGGTGGCCACGGCGGCGGCGTCCGCCGCCTGGGAGTCACCGGCGAAGCGGATCACCGTGGTGTCCTCGGCCCCGGTCTGGGTCTCGGCGGTGGCCTTGGTGAAGCCCTTGCCGGTCAGCAGCGCGGCGACGTCGCTCGCCCGGTTCTTGGCCCTGGCCTGGGCCCCGTCCTTGCCGCCCGTGGCGTTGCGGACGGCGACCGCGATCCTGGAGGGCGGCGCGGCGGGCGTGGCCGCGGCGGTGGCCGGCGGCTGGGCCGGGGGAGCCGAGGTGGTGGCGGGCGCCGGCGAGGCGCCGTTCGCGGGGGTTCCCGAGCCCTTGCCGTCGAGCGCGATGTCCTCACGGATCATCCTGAACACGTCCTCGGCCTCGCCCGCCATGGGCTCGACCCGGCCGTCCATGCCGGGCCGTGTGCTGTACACCCACGGCATGGTGGTCATGGTGATCCGCCCCGGCGGGACCTTCTTGAGCTCCATGCTGAGGTCGTACAGCTTGTCGATCTTGTTGAGGCCCGGGTCCACGACCATGGCGTCGATGGCCGCCTTCGCGAGGCTGTTGAGCTTGACCGGGTTGGTGAGCTTGGCGTTCTTGCGGAACTCGCGGGCCATGGAGTTCATGTACTGGTGCTGGGCGTGGGTGCGGCCGATGTCCGTGCCGTCCTCGAAGCCGTAGCGGGTGCGCAGCCACTGCAGGGCCTGCTCGCCCTGGATGACGGTCGTGCCCTTCTGCAGCTTCAGACCGGAGCCCTTGCCGTCGCGGGTGCGCGAGTGGACGTTCTGCTCGACGCAGACCGGGACGCCGCCGATGGCGTCCGCCATCGAGACCACGCCCTTGAAGTCGATCATCATGAAATGGTCGATGGGTATCTTCGTCAGCTCGATCCAGGCGGCGACCGTACAGCCCGGTCCGCCGCGCTGGAGGGACTCGTTGGTCTGGACGAGTCCCTGGCTCTCGGGGTGCACCTTGCCGTTCGGCTCGGTGCACTTGGGCATCTTCAGCATCGTGTCGCGCGGCATCGACACCACGGACATGTTGCTGCGGTCGGCGGACAGGTGCAGCAGCATCTGCACGTCCGCGAGCGGCGGGCCGTCGAAGGTGTCCGTGGCCCCGCCGAGGGCCTGGTTGGCCGCGTCGTCGCGCGCGTCGGAGCCGATGAGGAGGATGTTCAGCGGGGTCTGACCGAAGGCATTGGGCTTGGAACCGCCCAGTTTGGTCTCGCCGAGGTTCAGCGGGTCCGTCTTGATGCTGCCGTTCAGATGGCGGTAGTAGAGGTAACCGGCCGCCGCCGTCCCGAGTATGAGCAGGGACAGGACGGACGACACCCAGCGCAGCACGCGCCGCCGGCCCCGCCGGGTGGGACGGCCCGCCGCCCGTCTGGCCGATCTGGATCCGCCCCGCGGTGGGGGCACCGTGCCGGGCGCGCCCGCACCGCCGCCGGGTATGTCCCCGGCGGCCTGGGCGACCGCCCCCTCCCCCCGCACGCTGCTGTGCCTCACGTGTCCCCCCTCGAAATCCCTGATGGTCGGTGGTGCCGGTCGCACCGGCACCGGCGCGCTATTTCGCGCAGACGGCCTTGTCGGCCTGGGCCTGCTGGACGTCCTTGGACAGCTCCTGCGGAACCGGGGGTGCCAGCGGGGCACCCGGTTCCTTGAAATCCGGTCCCAGCGTCAGCTTCATCGGCGTCCTCGCCGCGGCGTCCGCCGTGCCCATCTTCATCGCGCCGGCCGGGAGCCCCAGCATCTCGGCCAACGCCCGGGCCTGGTCAGCCTGGTTGGGCGCGTACTCGAGCTGCGTGGCGCCGACCTTCGCCGGGGCGTTGCCCTGGTTGCCGGCCTTGGACACGCCCTTGGTGTTCTGCAGCCAGCTCAGGGTGGTGGACGCGGAGCCCTTGGGGCCGCCGCCGTTGTAGACGTCCACCCGTACGTCCGCCGCCGGCGCCTTGGCGCCCTGGAGCAGCGCGTCCTGCTTGGCCTTGGCGTCCGCGTCGGCCGCGTCCTTCGCGGCCTGTTCCTTCTTCTCGACCTCCGTGAGCGAGATGTCCCCCCGGATCATCGCGAGCAGCGGCTCGGCCAGCGGCTGGTCGACCACGACGGTGGCCCTCCGGTTCGCCGGCTCGTCCGGGTTGTCGCGTACCGGCACGGTCGTGAAGGTGATGTTCTTGAGGTCTATGTCCTTCAACTCGCCCGCAAGGTCGGTGAGTTTGTTGATGGACCCCAGACCCTGGTCCACGGTCAGCGACTTGGTGGCCGCCTCCGCGAGCGAGAAGAACTTCTTCGGACTCGTCAGCGTTTCCTTCGACTTCATCTCGCGCATCATCGAGCCGAGGAACTGCTGCTGCGTCTTGATCCGGTCCAGGTCGCTCTCGTTGCCGAAGGCGTGCCGGGTCCGTACGAAGGCCAGGGCCTGCTCGCCCGACAGCCGGTGCTCGCCTTCCGACAGCTTGAGCTTGGAGTCCGGGTCGTCGACGGCCTTCGCCAGGCAGACGGGGACTCCGCCGACCGCGGTGCTCAGGGTCTTCACCGCGTTGAAGTCGACCATCATGAAGTTGTCGACCTCGATCCCGGTCAGCTCCTTCACGGTGCGCATCGTGCAGCCCGCGTCACGCCCCTCCTGGCCGAGGCTGTTGTTGAAGCGGGTGGCCTTCGTGCCGTGGATCTCCTTCGTCGAACCGTCCGGCTGCTTCGTGGGGCAGGACGGGATGTCGGTGATCAGGTCGCGCGGGATGGACAGCGCGGTGGCGTTGGAGCGGTCCTTGGCGACGTGGAAGAGGATCGTGGTGTCGGCGTGGCCGACGCTGTCCTTGTCGCCGTAGCCCTCGTTGCCGGCGCCGCTGCGCTTGTCGGTGCCGATGACCAGGATGTTGATGGCCTGGTCCTTCTTGAAACCGCCCGTGCCGGCGCCCGCGACGTCGGTGACGCTGAGGTTGCCGTTCAGGTGGTCGTAATAGAGATACGCGCCCACCGCGCCGCCCACCAGCAGGAAGGCCAGCGTTCCGCCGGTGACGACCAGCCCCTTCTTGCGCCGGCCGCCGCCACCGCCGCCCTTGCGGGAGCGGCCGCTGCGCCGGCCGCCGGGCGGGCCGTCGCCGCGCCGGGGCCCCGGTACGGAGGGGGAGGGGGCGGTGGGGGCCGGCGCCGAGGGGGAGGCTCTGCGCGGCGGGGCCACCGAGGCGCGGCGCGTTTGCGCTGCGGGGTTGCCCAGTCGCAATTCGTAGTTGCCGGTGCGGGGGTTGAGCACCCACTGGTCTGCGGGGTCGATTTCATCGGCCCGTCCACGGCTCTGCGCATCCACGGTTGCTCGAATCCTCCGTCGGGTGCCTCGCGACGCGCCTCCCCCGGGGCGCACGGTCAACGATCCGGCTGTCGGGTGCCCGGTCTCTGGTCCGGCCGGGCCACCGGATCGCTCACCTTATCCGTCAGGTTCGGCTGCAAACCATGCTGGTGACAAATTCCACTCCCCTTATAACGGGGCGAACCGCCCATCCCACTCGGTTCGGTCACCGGCTTTTGGGATTGCTTTACCGGCAGTCGGTGGTCCCCGCGGTGGTCCCGGTAAAGGTGGGGACGGGGGTCGGGGCCGGGGCGGTTCCACTGCCGGCGGGATCGGTCGGGTCGGCGGCCATCGCAGCCCCCGTCACCTTCGCGGACCCCGTCGTGACCAGGGGCTCCGGCTCCGGCTCCGGCGTGGGCGGCGGTGGGGCGACGGTGACCGGCAGGTCCATCCGCAGCTGCCGGAACAGCCGGGCCGCGTCCGGCTCCACCAGCTCGTCGCGGTTGGGGTCGGCGGCGTAGGGCTTGCGGGGCACGGTCAGGAACATCACCTGGGCGGTCGGTATGTCCCGTATGCCCCGCGCGAGTTCGTACAGGCCGCGCAGCGAGGCCAGCCCCGGGTCCGTGGTCACCGAGGAGGTCGCCGCGTCCAGCAGCGGGTACAGCCGGGCCGGATTGAGCAGAACACCGTTGCTCTGCACCTTCTTGACGAGCGAGCCGAGGAACTGCTGCTGGCGCTCCATCCGTTCGGTGTCGCTGCCGTTGCCCAGGCTGTAGCGGGCCCGCACGAAGCCGAGTGCCTGCTCGCCCTGGAGGGTCTGGCGCCCGGCGGGCAGCCGCAGCTTGGCCTCCGCGTCGGCCATGGGCTTCCTGAGGCAGACCTCCACCCCGCCGATGACGTCGACCATCTTCTTGAAACCGCCGAAGTCGATCACCATGTGGTGGTCGACCCGGATCCCGGTGAGGTTCTCCACCGTACGGATCGTGCAGGCGGCCCCGCCCCACTGGAAGGCCCAGTTGAACTGGGCGAACTGCTCTTCGGTGCGGTTGCCGTCCGTCCTCAGGCAGGCCGGTATCCGCGTCATGAGGTCCCGGGGTATCGACACCGCGGTCGCGCTGCGCCGGTCCGCCGGCAGGTGCAGCAGGATCGTGGTGTCCGAGCGCTGGGTGCCCTGGTCCTGCCCGTACCGGGCGTTGTCGCTGCCGGAGCGCGAGTCCGAGCCGATCAGCAGGATGTTCTGGGCCCCGCCGGCGAAGTGGGCCGGCCGCTCACGTTCGTAACGCCGCAGCTCGGCCGCCGCCGACGTGTCCTCCGTGATGTTCCCGTCGAGCTTGTTGTAGAGCCACCAGCCTGCGGCCGCCCCCGCCAGGACCAGGAAGGCCATCCCGAGACCGACCCAGCGCAGCAGTCGGCGCCTGCGGCTGCGGGGCGGCCTGGAACCGCCTCCGGCGGCCGCGCCGGTCCCGCCCGGTATGCCTGCGCTGTTCGTCACTGGCGTCCGTCCCCTCGCCGCTACGACAAGCAGCCGTACGGGTGAGCACGGCCACTGCCGATCCTCCCTCCGGGGGGCGAAGGCAGCCCGGGGGCAGGGCCCCGTCTAGGGCCATGTGGGTGATAAATGGACGATTCCGGTAGGGATCGGTGGGTTCGCAGGGGGAGGGGACGGGAGGGGGACCGGGCCGGGCCGGTCCCCGCCGGGCCGGGGAGGGCCGCGGCCGCCCGTCAGACCGTGTGGGTGACGCGCTCGCTCTCGGTGCGCTGCGCCAGCCCGTCGGCCGACAACCGCTCCTGGTTCCGGCACAGCACCACGGAGCCGCCGGCGGCCAGCGGCGCGAACAGCCCGGCCGACAAACCCTCCCAGGTGTCGTAGCCGCGCCCGGTCAGGACCCGCGAGCCCTCGGTGAGACCGAGCTTCGCCGCGTCCTCGCGGGCACGGGCGGTGAGCGCCGCGTACGAGAGCTCCTCGCCGCCGACCACCAGCCCCGGCCCCTCCGGGTCCACGGGCACGAAGGGGGCGAAGCGGTCGCCCTGCCCGGGCACCTCGACGGCGTAGTCGGCGAACCCGGCCGGCGGCTGCGGGAACCGCCCGCCGAGCGGCCGCAGCGCGAGCGCCACCCGCTCCCCTCCGCAGGCCAGGGCCCGGTCCAGGGTGTCCGGCCCGCTGACCACGAGGTCGGCCTCGCCCGGATCACCGTCCACCTCGGCGACGACCCCGACCGAGGCGCAGGCGAGGAGCCAGACGGCGCTCTGCCAGTGCGCGGGGAGCAGCAGCGCGAGGCGGTCGCCGGGCTCGGCGCCCAGGTCGCCCTGGAGCAGATTGGCGGTCTTGGCCACCCAATTGGCGAAGGTGGCGACGGACAATTCCACGCGCTCGCCCGTGGCGTCGTCGTAGAAGGTGACGAGGGGGCGGCCCGGATCGGCGGCGAGCGCGGATCGCAGCAGGTCGGCAGGGGTGCGGTCGTTGGCGTTCACCCGCCCCAGCGTACGCGGGCCCCTCCCCCGTACGGCGGCCCCCGGCTCCTCCGTCCGGGGGAGGGTACGGGCGCGCCCACCGGACGGAGCGTCAGTTCCCGGATGGCGCCGCGCGGCGTGGGTACTCACGATCCTTTTCATGCGTGGATTCCTTGCTTCCTCGATCGGCGTCGCGACGGCTGCCGCACTGGCCCTGCCGCTCGCGCTCCCCACTCCCGCCCTGGCCGAGACCTCGCCCACGACCCCCGCCGGGTCCACCCAGTCGCTGCCGCTCGTCCCCCTGGGACCCTCGGCGGACCGGACCCCCGGCATCCCCGGCATGAGCGCCTCGCCCCGCCTCCCCGAAACACAGGGCCTGGCCGCCCGCGAGGTCAAGACGTTCTCGCTGGTCGGCGTCGTCTGGGACGACGTCTCGACCCAGCTCCACGGCCGGGTCCAGGTCCGCACCCGCTCCCTGCGGACGGCGACCTGGTCCGACTGGCAGGACGTCGAAACGCACAACAGCGAGCACGCGGCCGACCCCGACGCGGCGGAACGCGGTTCCGGCCGGGTCCGCGGCGCCACCGCCCCCCTGTGGGTCGGCGAGTCCGACGGTGTGGAGGTCCGCGTCCAGGCGGAACCGGACGCCCCGGCCGGCCGCGCGGGCTCCCGGCTGCCCTCGGGCATGCGGATCGAACTCGTCGACCCGGGGGCGCAGACGCCGCCGTCGGCGTCGGACGGCAAGAACAGCGGCCCCGAGGGCGACGACAAGGGGGAGGAGGCGGCGATGCCGGGCATGACCATGGAGATGGCCGAGGCCTCCGCCGCGAACCTGCCGCACGCCGAACTGGGCGCGAACGAGATCACCGCCCTCGACAAGGCCGACTCCACCGCCGACGCCATCGCGGCGACCGACGGCGAGCTGAGCGCTGCGGCCCGCCCCTACATCGGGCCCCGCCCGCGCATCGTCACCCGCAAGGGGTGGGGCGCGGACGAGAGCCTGCGCGAGCCGGGCTTCGTCTACACGAGCACGGTCAAGGCCGCCTTCGTCCACCACAGCGCCTCCGGCAACAACTACGCCTGCAAGGACGCGCCCGCGGTCATCCGCAGCCTGTACCGCTACCACGTGCTGAGCAGCGGCTGGCGCGACATCGGCTACAACTTCGCGGTCGACAAGTGCGGCACCGTCTACGAGGGCCGGGCGGGCGGGGTGTCCAAGGCGGTGCTCGGCGCGCACACGATGGGCTTCAACACGGCCAGCATGGGCGTGGCGGTCCTGGGCACCTACACCACCACGGCCCCGCCGGCGGCGGCGGTCGACGCGGTCGCCCGCCTCACGGCGTGGAAGCTCGGCCTCTTCGGCCGGGACCCGCGCGCGAAGACCACCCTGACGTCGGGCGGCGGCAACCGCTACCCCAAGGGCAAGAACGTGTCGATGAACGTCATCTCGGGCCACCGGGACGGCTTCGCCACGGAATGCCCCGGCAAGAAGCTGTACGGCAAGCTCCCGTCGACCCGCACGGCGTCGGCCAAACTCCAGGGCCGATAGCCTCCGGCGGGCAGGCAGACCCGCTCACCGCCCGCGGCACCATGCAACCGGGCAGGAGCTCCGCCCGGGCTCCCTGGGGCTCCGCCCCGGACCCCGCGCCTCAAACGCCGGCGAGGCTGGAGTTTGCCCCGCCGCCCTTCAGGTGCGGCCCACAGCCCAGCCGCAGACAAAATCAGCCCCTCCGGCGTTTGAGGAGCGGGGTCCGGGGCGGAGCCCCGATCTTGTACCCGCACCTGCCCACGCCGGGGCAACCCAGCCCCGCCGGCGTGTGAGGCGCGGGGTGCGGGGCGGCGCCCCGGGGGCGGGGCCGGGGAGCCGGTCCGCGGGCTACGCTCGACGCATGGCCGGCCGCTTCGATCCCCTCACCCCTGCCGCCGCGCGCGGGGGCCGCACCCACGTACCCCCCGGCCGGGGCCGCACGGCGGGGGCCGGGGCGAAGGCCCGCCGCTGGACCCCCGACGGCCCCGTCGACCTCGGGCTCACGCTCGGCCCGCTCCGCCGCGGCCCGTCCGACCCCACCTTCCGCACCACCCCCGACGGCTCCGTCTGGAAGGCGACCCAGACCCCCCAGGGCCCGGCCACCCTCCGCGTATCGCACAGCGGCAGCGACATCGGCGCCGAGGCCTGGGGCCCCGGGGCCGACTGGATCCTCGACCACCTCCCCGCCCTGCTCGGCGCCGGCGACGACCCCGCCGCCTTCGTGCCCCGCCACCGCCTCGTGCACGCCAGCCACCGCCGGCGCCCCGGCCTGCGCCTCACCCGCACCGGACTGGTCCTGGAGACCCTGATTCCCACCGTGCTGGAGCAGAAGGTCACCGCCGACGAGGCCTACCGCGCCTGGCGCCGCCTCGTACGGCAGTACGGGGAGCCCGCCCCCGGCCCGCAGCATCCGCACCCGCAGGGCCTGTACGTCATGCCCACGATCGCCACCTGGGCCCGTATCCCGTCCTGGGACTGGCACAAGGCCGGCGTCGACACCAAACGCTCCGACACCATCCTGCGCGCCGTCCGCGTGGCGAACCGCCTGGAGGAGGCCGCCGCGATGGCCCCCGCGCAGGCCGCCGCCCGGCTGGAGGCCGTCCCCGGCATCGGCCCGTGGACCTCCGCCGAGACCCTCCAGCGCAGCAACGGCGACCCCGACACCGTCACCACCGGCGACCTCCACCTGCCCGGCATCGTCGGCTACGCCCTCGCGGGCGACCGCGATGCCGACGACGCCACCATGCTGGAGCTCCTCGCCCCCTACGCCGGCCAGCGCCACCGCGCGGCCCGCCTGATCCTCCTCGCGGGCCGCGTACCGCCCCGCCGCACCCCGAAGATGCCCCGGACCGACATCGGCGCGTTCTGAGCCGCCGGCTCCACGCGTACGAGCCGAAGAGCACCGCCTCCCGGCGGCGGCTCAGCGCACCTCGATGAACGCCTCGGCGGACCGCGTCGCCCGCGCCGGCGGAGCGGCGGCCGGGTGGCCCACCGCGACCGCCCCCATCGGGTCCCAGTCGTGCGGCAGCCGCAGGACCTCGCGCACCACGTCCCGGCAGAACATCGTCGAGGACACCCACGCGGTGCCCAGCCGTTCCCCGGCCAGCGCGACGAGGAAGTTCTGCACGCCCGCGCCCATCGCGACCACGAACATCTCGCGCTCCGCCGCGTCGCGCCGGGCGTGCCCGTAGTGGTGCGCGCCGTCCGTGACCAGACACGGCACCACCAGGTACGGGGCGGCGCGCAGCACCTCGCCGCGCCGTACCCGCTTCGCGATGGACTCCTCGGACTTGCCGTCCGCCCGCAGGTCCGCGATCCACGCGTCCCGCATCGCGTCCAGCAGTTCCCGTCGCGCCGCCGCCGACTCCAGCAGGACGAACCGCCACGGTGTCGTGTGGTGCGGGGCCGGGGCCGTCACGGCCGCCGCCACGGCCCGCCGGACCGCGCCCGGGTCGACCGGCTCGGCCGTGAAGGCCCGTACGGTGCGGCGCTGGGTCACGGCTTCCCGTACCGCCTCCGAGGTCCCCAGCCGGAACATGTCGTCGGCCGGCGTGCGCACCAGGTCCCGGGCCGTCGACCCCTCGCCCAGTACGTGGGCCAGCCCGCGTACGACGGCGACGGGCAGCCCGGCCGCCTTGCCCTTGACCAGGTCTCCGGCGGCGGCCAGCTCGTCCGCGGTCGCCACTATCGTCGCGCTCAGCGGATTGCCGTGGGCGTCGCTGCCGCCCCGCAGGTCGTCCAGGACCCGGACGCCGGCCGAGCCGATCGCCACGTCCGTCAGCCCGGTGCGCCAGGGCCGCCCGAAGGTGTCCGTCACGACCACGCCCACGTCCACGGAGAGGATGTCGCGCAGCCCGGAGCGGATCGCGGCGGCCGAGGCGTCGGGGTCCTCGGGCAGCAGCAGCACCGTGCCGGGGGCCGTGTTGGACGCGTCCACCCCGGCCGCCGCCATCACCAGGCCCTGACGGTTCTCGACGATCCGCAGGGGCCCCCGGCGCGCGACCACCCGTACGGTCTCGGCGTCGATCGCCTCCTCGCGCGAAACGGCCTCGACGATCCGGCCCTCCGCCTTCGAGACGATCTTCGAGGTGACCAGCAGGACGTCCCCGTCCCGCAGGCCCGGCGCGGCCACCGCGATCAGCTTCGCCAGGTCGTCGCCCGGTCTGACCTCCGGTATCCCGTCGACCGCCCGCACCTCGTACGAGGGCACGCGGCCGGGGGGCGCGACCGTCACCGGGACGCCTCCGCCAGGTCCAGCGCGGCCCGGGCCATCTCGGCGGTGGCCTCGATGTCGGTCATCATCAGCGGCACCGCGCGACAGGTGATCCCGGCGGCCTCCACCTCGGCGACGGCGTCCGCGTCGGCGGTGTCGACGAGCCAGCCGTCGAGCAGCCCGGTCCCGTAGTGCAGCGCGACCGCCGCGGCCGTGGACTCGACGCCCACCGCGGCCAGCACCTTGTCGGCCATTCCGCGCACGGGGGCGCCGCCGACGATGGGGGAGAGGCCCACGACCGGGGCCTGGGAGGAGGCCACGGCCTCCCGGATCCCGGGCACGGACAGGATCGTCCCGATGGAGACCACGGGGTTGGACGGCGGGAAGATGATCACATCGGCGGCCGCGATGGCCTCCAGCACTCCGGGCGCGGGCTTGGCCTGCTCGGCACCGACGGGGACGACGGCCTCCGCGTCCACCGAGGCGCGCAGCCGGACCCAGTACTCCTGGAAGTGGATGACCCGGCGCTCGCCGGTACCGGCCTCGGTGATCGCGACGTGGGTCTCGACGCGGTCGTCGGACATGGGCAGCAGCCGGACCCCGGGCTGCCAGCGGTCGCACAGGGCCTCGGTGACGGCGCTCAGCGGGTAGCCCGCGCCGAGCATCTGCGTACGGACGATGTGGGTGGCGAAGTCGCGGTCGCCGAGGCCGAACCACGTGGGTCCGACCCCGTAGGCGGCGAGCTCCTCCTTGACGGTGAAGGACTCGTCGGTGCGGCCCCAGCCCTGGGCCTCGTTGATGCCACCGCCGAGGGTGTACATCACCGTGTCCAGATCGGGGCACACCTTGAGCCCGAACAGGTGAATGTCGTCACCGGTGTTGCCGATGACCGTGATGTCAGCGTCGGGCACGGCCGACTTGAGTCCGCGGAGGAACCGGGCGCCGCCTATACCGCCGGCCAGAACAACAATGCGCATGCACCGAAGTCTGTCAGGCCCGGCGGCCCTGGTCAGGCAGGTACGGACGCCGGGCGGGCCGGCGAGCAGTTGTGCATCGGCATCTCGGTCAGCCCCGGGAAGTAGACGTGCAGGCTGACCGCGCCGTCGAGGGTGTCGTTGACGACCTCGTGGGCGTAGCCGGGGGCGAAGACGCGCTGCGCGCCGGGGCCGTGGGTGAGCGGTCCGCGCGGGGTGTGCTCGGTGAGCTCCCCGTCCAGCACGGTCAGTACGCCGGAGGAGGCGCCGTGGTCGTGCAGGCCGCTGCCCTGGCCGGGGACCCAGCTCAGCAGCCAGACCTCGTAGCCGGGGCCGGTGCGCAGCCGGTGGTACCAGCGGGTGGTGGCGTCGTAGCGGACGAGGTGCTCCCAGGAGGCGCGGTCCTCGGCGATGGAGCGGGCGAGGCCCACGAACTCGGCGACGGTGGCCGGGTGTTCACGGGCGGGCTGGAGGAGGTGCTGGACGGCGAGGATGTCGCCGGCGATCTGGAGGTCGCTCTCGATGACGCTGCTGCGGGGGGCGGTGGCGCCGGGAGCGGTGGTGCTGTTCATCGTGGGGGTTACCTCGACGGTGTCAGTCGTGCTGGCGGTTGCTGTGGGGGGCGGCCGGAGCTCAAGGGAGCCGAAGCTCCGAAGGCATCAACAGCTGCAACAGCAACAGCGAACCTGGGCAGCGCACAGGAACCCACGAATGGGGGTCCGGGTGGCGGCTGCGGGCGCTGACATGCGAACAAGGAGACCGGGTCGAGGGCCGGACTGTCAACTCAATGTCTGGTTTGACGCAAAAGTTTCACCTCATCCGGTTGCTGTGTGCGGAGAAAGGTTTGTGCAGACCGCACCCGGGGATGTGGCGCTGTGCACGGGCTCAAACCCAACCCGCCATCTCGTGATCGTAATGTGATCTACGCCGCTTCTTTGGCCGGATCGCAACCCCACCTGAGAGTGACACGTCGATTACGGGTGAAGCCGGGCATCGTGGGGCGCCTGTGGCATGTGTCACGATTTTTGGCGATATGAACACTTACTGCATAGCCTTGGTTCCGCAGAGTGAATAAGGGGCCCAATAGCAGATCTCGGCTTGACTGCGCTGGAGCCACGCACTTGTAATTTCACTCGTGTCGTTACGTAGCGATCAGTAACGGCATGACCACGGGGACGCAATGACAGAGCGAGGGGCGCACATGACCGAGCTGTTTCAGGAACTGCTGGTCGAGGAGGCGGACGAGGAGCTCGGCTGGCAGGAGCGCGCTCTGTGCGCCCAGACCGACCCCGAGTCCTTCTTTCCCGAGAAGGGCGGCTCCACCCGCGAGGCCAAGAAGGTCTGCCTCGCCTGCGAAGTCCGCTCGGAATGCCTGGAGTACGCCCTCGCCAACGACGAGCGATTCGGGATCTGGGGCGGCCTGTCCGAGCGCGAACGCCGCCGGCTGAAAAAGGCAGCGGTCTGATACCCGCCCGGAAACATCCCGCCGGGCACCACCGCACATCGCACGACATATCGAACCGCACGACCGACAACCGCACGGCACGCACGGCACAGAGCAAACGGTCCGCCTCCTGCACCTTCCCCGCTGGAGGCGGACCGCCGCTTTTCCAGCCGTTAGGGTGGGGCGCTGTCCAGCAGCCTCCGAGGGAACACCACCCCCGGACCCTCCCCCCGACTCCGTCCGGGGGGACCCCCAGGCCGGAGGGCCCGTACAGCGATGTCCCTGCACAGCCAGTCGGCGGCCTCGTACCAGGCCCCCGCCACACCCGAGTTCCCCCGGCACGTCGTCACCGCGGTACTCGTCGCCCACGACGGCGACCGCTGGCTGCCCCGGACACTCGCCGGCCTCCTCGGCCAGGAACGCCCCGCGCAGAACCACGTCGCCGCCGACACCGGCAGCGCCGACACCTCCGCGCGGCTGCTCACCGAGGCCTTCGGGGACGACCGCGTCCTGCACCTGGCCCGACGCACCGGCTTCGGCGCCGCGGTCGACGAAGCCGCCCGCACCGCCGGCACCCTGCCCCCCGAGGACCTCCCGTACCTCAAGCGCCCCAGCGGCTGGGACCCCGTCAGCCGCACCTGGCGCGACGACGCGTACGACCTCCCCGAACTGCCCCACGGCGAACCGGTCCAGTGGCTCTGGCTCCTCCACGACGACAGCGCCCCCGAACCCGACGCCCTCACCGAACTGCTGCGCGTCGCCGACGACAACCCCGACGCCGCCGTCATCGGCCCCAAACTGCGCGGCTGGTACGACAAGAAGCAGCTCCTCGAAGCCGGCGTCACCATCGCCCGCAGCGGCCGCCGCTGGACCGGACTCGACCGGCGCGAACAGGACCAGGGCCAGCACGACCAGGTCCGCCCCGTCCTCTCCGTCTCCACCGCCGGCATGCTGATCCGCCGCGACGTCTACGACGCCCTCGGCGGCTTCGACCGCCGCCTGCCCCTCATGCGCGACGACGTCGACCTCTGCTGGCGCGCCCAGAGCGCCGGCCACACCGTCCTCGTCGCCCCCGACGCCGTCATGCGCCACGCCGAGGCCGCCGCCCGCGAACGGCGCACCGTCGACTGCGCCGGCCGGACCAGCGCCAGCCCCCACCGCGTGGACAAGGCCGGCGCCGTCTACACGATGCTCGCCAACAGCTCCGGCCGCGCCCTGCCGTACGTCCTGCTGCGCGTCCTGCTCGGCACCGTGCTGCGCACCCTCGCCTACCTCATCGGCAAGGCCCCCGGCCAGGCCGTCGACGAGATCACCGGCCTCCTCGCCACCCTCCTGCGCCCCGGCCGCATCCTCGCCGCCCGCAGGCGCCGCCGCCGGCCCGTCGTCCCCGGCGCCGAACTGCGCCCGCTCTTCCCGCCGCCCGGCGCCTCCCTGCGGGCCAACGCCGAACAGCTCGCCGGCTACTTCGCCGACGGCCGCGACAGCGACCCCGCCCCCGCCGGCCGGCACGGCGGAGGCAGCATCCTGAACGCCCCCGGCGAAGAGGACTTCCAGGAGACCGAGCGCTTCGCCCGCCTCAAGCGGATCGCCCGCAACCCCGCGCCCGTCCTCTTCGCGCTCCTCCTGCTCCTCTCCCTCGGGGCCTGCCGCGCCCTCATCGGCGGCGGCTCCCTCATGGGCGGCGCCCTGCTCCCCGCCCCCGACAGCGGCCCCGACCTCTGGCGCGCCTACACCGACGGGTGGCAGGCCGTATCCACCGGCTCCACCGCCGACGCACCCCCCTACCTCGCCGTCCTCGGCGCCTTCGCCACCCTCCTCTTCGGCTCCACGCAGGCCGCCCTGACCCTGCTCCTCGTCGGCTCCGTCCCCCTCGCCGGCCTCACCGCCTACTTCGCCTCCCGGCCGCTCGTCGGATCCCGGCTGCTGCGCGCCTGGGCGGCCATCGCCTACGCCTTCCTGCCCGCCGTCACCGGAGCCCTCGCCGGCGGCCGCCTCGGCACGGCCGTCCTCGCCGTCCTGCTGCCGCTGATCGCCCGCTCCGCCGTCGCCGCCTTCGGCCTCGGGGCCGAGGACCGCGGCGGCCGGCGCGCCGTGTGGACGTACACCCTCCTGCTGACCCTGGCCACCGCCTTCACGCCCGTCGTCTGGCCGCTCGCCGCCGTACTGGGCGCGGCCGCGCTGGGTCTGCGCCTCGTGCGCTCGAAGACGCAGCCGGGGAAGTCCCCATGGAAGACGTACGCGGCGCGGTTGCTCGCCCCCCTCGTCGTCCCGGTCCTCGTCCTCGCCCCCTGGTCGCTGGGCCTGTTCACCCACCCCGGCCGACTCCTCGACGAAGCCGGACTGCCCTACGGGGCCGGCTCCGCCACCGCCCTGGACCTGCTCGGCACCAGCCCCGGCGGCCCCGGCACCACCGGCGGCCTGCTGCTCGCCGGCCTCGTCCTCGCCGCCCTCGCCGCCCTGCTGCGCACGGACCGCCGGTTCGCCGTCCGCGCCGCCTGGGCCGTGGCCCTCACCGCCCTGCTCCTCGCCGTCGTCCTCAACCGCAGCGGCTGGGCCGGCCCCGCCACCCTCGTCTACGGACTGGCCCTGCTGGCCGCCGCCGCGCTCGGCGCGGACGGCGCCAGGGAACGCGTCGCCGCCCGCAGCTTCGGCTGGCGCCAGCCGCTGGCCGCGCTCGTCGCCCTGGCCGCCGCGGCCGGACCGCTGCTCGCCGCCGCTGCCTGGGTGATCGCGGGCGCCGACGGCCCGCTCCAGCGCCGCGACCCCGTACAGGTCCCCGCCTTCGTCGCCGACGCGGGCGGCGACGACAACCAGACCCGCACCCTCGTCCTCGCCCTGGACCGGCCCGGCACCGTCTCCTACAGCCTCGTGCGCGGCTCCGGCGGCCGCCTCGGCGACGCCGAGACCGCCGCCCGGACGGGCAGCGACCCCCGCCTCGACAAGGTCGTCTCCAACCTCGTCGCCGGCTCCGGCGCCGACCAGTCCAGCCAGCTGAGCGCCTACGCCATCCGGTTCGTCATGTTCCGCCCCGGCGGCCCCGCGGAGATCCGCCGCGTCCTCGACGCCACCCCCGGCCTCAGCCGCCGCCACCAGCAGGACGGCACCGCGCTGTGGGGCGTCGAACCCTGGCTGCCCCGTGCCGTCATCGTCTCCGGCAAGCAGGGCGAAGCCCCGATCCCGGTCCCCGCGGGCCCCGTGGAGGCCCACGGAAAGATCCCGGCCGGCGAGGCGGGCCGCACGCTGCGCATCGCCGACCGCGCCGACTCCGGCTGGCAGGCCACCCTCGACGGCCACGCCCTCAAGCCCAAGACCCTCGACGGCTGGGCCCAGGGCTTCGAGCTGCCCGCCGAAGGCGGCCACCTCGACCTCGTCCACGAGGACTCCGTCGTCAAGGCCGCCTGGCACTGGACGCAGGGCCTCCTCGCCCTGGTCCTGCTGGTGATGGCCCTGCCCGGCCGCCGCGAGCGGCTCGACGACGACCTCCCCGAGGAAGAGGCCGCGATCCCCGCCCAGCCCGGCCCCGGCGAACCCGGCGAAGGCCGCCGCGCCCGCCGGCTGCGCGCCGAAGCCGAGCCCGCACCCGCCCCCGTGGAGGCCGCCGTGGCCGCCGACCCGTACGCGGAGATCCCGGCGCAGCCGGCCTACGGCCAGGAGACGTACGCCTACCCGTCCTACGGCGACCAGGGCGGCTACGCCTACGGGCAGCAGCAGCCGTACGAGGAGCAGTACCAGCAGGGCTACGAGCCCCCGTACCCGCCGCAGCAGCAGCCGGACCAGCAGCAGTACCCGTACCCGTACCCGTACGAGCAGTACGAGGCCTACGACCCCCACGCACCGCACGACCCGCGTCCCGACGGGAGCCCCCAGCAGTGAAGCAGCGCGCACCCCTGACGCTGGCGGCCGTGACCGCGGCGCTGGCCGCCCTCACCGGCATCGCCTCCCTCACCGCCCCCTCCCCCGAGGGGAAGGCGGCCGACGGCACGGCGGCCGCCGCGTCCCGGATGCCGGTGGAGCGGTCCCTGCTGGTGTGCCCGGCGCCCAGCTCCTCGGACATCGCCGACACCACCTACACGGCCTTCACCCCCGGTGCGGCCGCCCCGGCCGAGGGCAAGGGCACGGCCCGGCTGCTCGGCGCCACCAAGGAGGCCAAGCCGGTACTGGAGTCCAAGGAGGTCGGGAAGCCCTTCGGAGCGACCGCCTCCGGCGCCGACGCGCCCGCGCTGACGGGCAGCGCCGACGGGATCCTCGCCCCGGGCTGGACCGCGCAGCAGACCACCAAGGTCTCCGTCGGCCGGGCCCGCGGCGTCCTCGGCGTCGGCTGCACCGCACCCGGCACCGACTTCTGGTTCCCGGCCGTCGGCACGGCCAAGGGCCGCGAGGACTACCTCCACCTCACCAACCCCGACGACGCCGCGGCCGTCGTCGACATCAAGCTCTTCGGCCCCGACGGGCTGGTCAAGGCCGAGGCGGGCACCGGCGAGGGCATCCGGATCGACCCCAAGTCCGGCAAGTCCGTCCTGCTCTCCTCCCTCGTCCCGGGAGTCCAGCTCGCGGACGCCACCGCCCACGTCACCACCCGGGCCGGCCGGGTCGGCGCCTCGGTACAGGCCGCCGAGGAGGGCGTCGGAGCCGACTGGCTGCCGGCCTCCGCGGACCCGGCGGGCTCACTGGTCCTGCCGGGCATCCCGGCCGACGCCGCCTCCGTCCGGCTGGTCGCCTTCGCCCCCGGCGAGGAGGACGCGGACCTGAAGATCCGGCTGGCCGGGCCCGGCGGCCCCATCACACCGGCGGACAACGAGCAGCTGCACGTCAAGGCCGGCATGACGGCGAGCGTCGACCTCAAGGACGTGACGCGCGGCGAACAGGGCTCCCTGGTGCTGACCCCGGCCGATCCCAAGCGGGCCACGCCGGTGGTCGCGGCGGTACGGGTGGTCCGCGGCAGCGGCGCCAAGCAGGAACTCGGCTTCGTCCCGGCCGCCGGACCGGTGGGCCCGCGGGCCACCGTGGCCGACAACCGGCCCGAGGAGAACGCGACCGTACTGACCCTCACGGCGCCCGGGGACAAGGACGCGAAGGTCAAGGTGACGGCCTCGCCCGGCACGGGCGGCGGGGAGGCGGCCTCCAAGGAGGTCACCGTCAAGGCGGGCACGACACAGAAGGTCGACATCGCCCCGGCGGGTGCCAAGGGCTCCTACGCCCTCACCGTCGAAACCCTCTCCGGCGGCCCGGTCCACGCCTCCCGCACTCTGTCCCTTCCGCACGAGGGCATCGCGATGTTCACCGTCCAGACCCTGTCCGACGACCACTCCACGGTCTCGGTCCCCCGGGCCACCGAGGACCTCTCGGTCCTGACCCGGTAGCCCGCCGGCGTTCGAGGCGCGGGGGCTCGGGGGCTCGGCGGCGAGCCCCCGCAGTGGCGCCGCACGGCGCGGAGGGGCTCCGCTCAGTCCTGCCCGTAACGCGGATCGACGGTCTCGGGCGACAGCCCCAGCAGCTCCGCCACCTGTTCCACCACGATCTCGTGCACCAGCAGGGCCTTCTCGTCCCGCGTCTTCGTACGGATCTCCACCGGCCGCCGGAAGACCACGATCCGCGCCGGCCGGCCCTCGCGGGCCTCGTGGAGCCCGCCCAGCGGCACCGCCTCGTCGTTCCAGCCGCCGTCCGGACCGCCCGGCGGGCCCGGCACGTCACCGACCAGGAACTCCACCTCGGCCAGCTGCGGCCAGCGCCGCTCCAGCCGCTCCACGGAGTCCCGTACGAGGTCCCCGAACAGCTCCGACCGGCTCGCCGACAGCGGCACCTGCGGCGGCGCCACCGGCCCGCGCATCCCCCGTCCGTGCCGGTCGCGGCGGCGCGGCCGCGGCTCGACGGGGGCCCCCACGGGGGGCTCTGAGGGGCGGGAAGGCAGGGGGCTGTCGGTCACCCCCGCAGGGTAGCCCTCGGCACGACACGGGGGAGTGAGGGGCGGGAGAGTCGTCGCGGCCCGGTCAAGAGTGCGGTACCGTCCAACGTCGTGAGCCTTGTACGTCGCTGTTCGCGCACCGCGTGCGGCCGCCCTGCCGTCGCGACACTGACGTACGTCTACGCCGATTCGACCGCAGTTCTCGGCCCGCTCGCCACCTACGCCGAACCCCACTGCTACGACCTGTGTGCCGAGCACTCGGAGCGCCTGACCGCCCCGCGCGGCTGGGAGGTCGTCCGCCTGTCCGACGGGTCCGCGCCGTCGCGCCCGAGCGGTGACGACCTCGAAGCCCTCGCCAACGCGGTACGCGAAGCCGCCCGCCCGACGGAGCGCGCGGCCGAGGCGGGAGGGTCCGGGCAGAACGGCCGGTCCACCGGCGAGACGCGCCGCGGACACCTGCGCGTCCTGAGATCGCCCGATTCCTGACAGTCGGCTCATCTGAAGAGCCGCTCCGGGTACAGGGTAGGTTGACCGGACCGGACAGAACCTTCAGGAGGGCAGGCAGTGGCCGCAGATCTTTCGAACATCGTCAAGGCGTACGACGTGCGTGGCGTCGTGCCGGACGAGTGGGACGAGTCACTGGCGGAGCTGTTCGGTGCGGCTTTCGTCGAGGTCGTCGGTGGCTCGGCGATCGTGGTGGGCCATGACATGCGGCCGTCGTCGCCGGGCCTGTCGGCGGCGTTCGCGCGGGGCGCGGCAGCACGCGGAGTGGACGTCACCCTGATCGGCCTGTGCTCGACGGACCAGCTGTACTACGCCTCGGGCTCGCTGAACCTGCCCGGCGCGATGTTCACGGCCTCTCACAACCCGGCCAAGTACAACGGCATCAAGCTGTGCCGGGCGGGCGCGGCCCCGGTGGGCCAGGACACCGGCCTGTCGCAGATCCGCGCGCTGGTGGAGAAGTGGTCGGACGAGGGCGCCCCGGCGATCCCCGCCGACACGGTCGCGGGCAAGGTCACGGAGCAGGACACCCTCACCGGCTACGCCGACCACCTGCGCGGCCTGGTGGACCTGACCGCGATCCGCCCTCTCAAGGTCGTCGTCGACGCGGGCAACGGCATGGGCGGCCACACGGTCCCCACGGTCTTCGAGGGCCTGCCCCTCGATCTGGTCCCCATGTACTTCGAGCTGGACGGCACGTTCCCGAACCACGAGGCCAACCCCCTCGACCCGAAGAACATCGTCGACCTCCAGGCCCGGGTGATCGCCGAGGGCGCGGACCTCGGCATCGCGTTCGACGGGGACGCGGACCGCTGTTTCATCGTCGACGAGCGCGGCGAGGGGGTGTCCCCGTCGGCGATCACGGCGCTGGTGGCGGCCCGCGAGCTGGCCCGCAACGGGGGCACGGGCACGGTGATCCACAACCTGATCACCTCCTGGTCGGTGCCCGAGGTGGTCCGTGAGAACGGCGGTACCCCGGTCCGCACCCGGGTGGGCCATTCCTTCATCAAGGAGGAGATGGCGAAGACGGGTGCGATCTTCGGTGGTGAGCACTCGGCGCACTACTACTTCAAGGACTTCTGGAACGCGGACACGGGCATGCTGGCCGCGCTCCACGTCCTGGCGGCCCTGGGCGGGCAGGACGGCCCGCTCTCCGGCCTGACGGCCGCGTACGACCGTTACGCCGGTTCGGGGGAGATCAACTCGACGGTCGCCGACCAGGCGGACCGCCTCGCCGCGGTCAAGGCCACCTACGGGGGCCGTGAGGACGTCACGCTGGACGAACTGGACGGCCTGACGGTCACGGGTGGCGACTGGTGGTTCAACGTCCGCGCCTCCAACACGGAGCCCCTCCTGCGCTTGAACGTGGAGGCCCGCGACGAGGCGACCCTGTCCAAGATCCGCGACGAGGCCTTGGCCCTCATCCGCGCCTGACGCCCCTGGGACCCCGGCGGGACCACATCCAGCCCCGCCGGCGTTCGCGGCGCGGGGTCCGGGGCGGAGCGCCGGCCGCGGCGCCGCACACGAGAGCCGGCGGGACCACATCCAGCCCCGCCGGCGTTTGAGGCGCGGGTCCGGGCGGAGCCCGGTACCCGGCGGAGCCGGGTGTCCCCGGGGCGGAGCCCCGGCCACGGCGCCGCACCGGCACAACGACACGACCCGGGCCGGCCCGGAACCCCGGCACACTCCAGGCCGCACCGGAGGTGACTCGGCGGTACGCTGACCACGCCCCACCCGCACCCCCGAAGGGAACCCGCCCCCATGCCGCTCGAAGCCGGTCTGCTCGAGATCCTCGCCTGCCCCGCCTGCCACGCGCCCCTCGAGGACAAGTCGGCCGACGAGACGGCCCCCGAGCTGCTCTGCACCGGCCAGGACTGTGGCCTCGCCTACCCCGTCCGTGACGGCATCCCGGTACTCCTCGTGGACGAGGCCCGCCGCCCCGCCTGAGCGCCACCACGCCGCGCGACGCGCAGACTGGTTCCGTCACACAACAGCCGGAGGCCGCCATGCTCGACGAGTCGCTTCTCGACGCACCGGACGATCTCGCCCGCGCCGACCGGCGGGGCCTTCTCCGAGGTGCCGCCGAGGCCGGCGCCAGAGTCCGCACCGCGGCCCGGCACGCGGCCGAAGCCGGGCTCGGAGACCTGCGCCCCGACGGCCGCCCCCGCGCCGTCCTGATCGCGGGCCCCGGCACCGCGGCCACCGGCGTCGCCGACCTGCTCGGCGCCCTCGCCGGAGCGTCCGCGCCCGTCACCCGCCTGCACCCCACCGGCGTCGCGCACGCCGCCGGCGCCCTGCGCTGGACCCTGCCCGGCTGGTCCGGCCCGCTCGACCTGCTGCTCATCGCCACCACCGACGGCACCGAGCCCGGGCTCGGCGTCCTCGCCGAACAGGCCTACCGGCGCGGCTGCACGGTCGTCGCCGTCGCCCCCGAACGCTCACCGCTGAGCGAGGCGGTGGACGGCGCGCACGGGCTCCTCGTACCGATGGCCAAGGCGCCGTACCAGGAGTACGACGAGTCCGCCGCGGCCGGCCCGGGCGCGCTGTGGGCGCTGCTGACGCCCCTGCTGCTGCTCCTCGACAAGGTCGGCCTGCTCACCGCGGCCCCCGACACCCTCCAGCTCGTCGCCGACCGGCTCGACCGCACCGCCGAACGCTGCGGCCCCGCCATCGCCACCTACTCCAACCCGGCCAAGACCCTCGCCGCCGAGCTGGCCGACTCCCTCCCCCTCATCTGGAGCGAGGGCGACGGCGCCGGCCCCGCAGGCCGCCGCTTCGCCGCCACCCTCGCCGAGCTCGCCGGCCGCCCCGCACTGGCCGCCGCGCTCCCCGAGGCACTCCCCGCCCACGGTGTCCTGCTCGCCGGCTCCTTCGCCGCCGGCGCCGATCCCGAAGACTTCTTCCGTGACAGGGTCGAAGAGCCCCAGGCTCTGCGCGCCCGCGTCGTCCTGCTGCGTGACCGGCCGGCCGGCGGCCTGACCGCCGCCCCCGCCGCACGCGAGCTCGCCCTCAGCCACGACACGGCCGTCAGCGAGCTCGAACCCGAGGAGGGCATGGAGCTGGAACAGCTCGCCGAGCTCCTCGCCGTCACGGACTTCGCCACCGCCTACCTGGCGTTGGCCTCCGGGGGACACAGCTGAGGTACACCCCCGTGCCCGGCGCTATCCAGGAAGACGACGATGGACCGCCTGACCAACACCATTCGCCCCTACGCCTGGGGTTCGACCACCGCCATTCCCTCCCTGCTCGGCGTCGAACCCACCGGTGAACCCCAGGCCGAGATGTGGATGGGGGCCCACCCTGCCGCGCCTTCCCGCCTCGACCGCGGCCACGGTGAGACGGCCCTCTCGGACGTTATCGCCGCCGACCCCGAGGGCGAGTTGGGCGCCCCCACCGTCGCCAGGTTCGGCCCGCGGCTGCCCTTCCTCCTCAAACTGCTCGCCGCCGGCGCGCCCCTCTCCCTCCAGGTCCACCCCGACCGCGCCCAGGCCGAGGCGGGGTTCGAGGACGAGGAACGCCGCGGGGTCCCCATCGACGCGGCCCACCGCAACTACAGGGACCCCCACCACAAGCCCGAAATGCTGTGCGCCCTCACCCCGTTCGACGGACTGTGCGGCTTCCGCCCCCCGGAACAGGCCGCCGACCTGATCGAAGGCCTCGGCATCGGCTCCCTCAAGCCGTACGCCGACCTGCTGCGCGCCCACCCCGTGGACGCCGCGCTGCGCGAGGTCCTCACCGCCATCCTGACCGCCGACCGCGAGGAGATGGCCCACACCGTCACCGAGGCGGCGGCCGCCGCGGACCGCCTCGGCGGCCCGTACACCCCGTACGCCTCCCTGGTCCATGACTACCCGGGCGACCCGGGGGTCATCGCGGCCATGCTGCTCAACCACTTCCGACTCCAGCCCGGCGAGGCCGTGTTCCTCGGCGCGGGCGTCCCGCACGCCTACATGAAGGGCCTCGGCGTCGAGTTGCTGGCCAACTCCGACAACGTGCTGCGCGCCGGGCTCACCCCCAAACACGTGGACGTGCCCGAGCTGCTGAAGATCGTGAAGTTCGAGCCGGGGGACCCGCACGTGCTGCGCCCCGAAGGCGACGGCGAGGAGGTCTACGAGACCCCCATCGAAGAGTTCCGGCTCTCCCGCTTCGTCCTGGCGCCGGGCGCGGCCGCCCGCACGATCCCGGCGGACGCCCCGCAGATCCTGCTCTGCACCGCCGGTTCCCCGCACCTGGGCGAACTGACCCTGGTTCCGGGCGACTCGGTGTGGGTAAAGGCGGGCGAAAAGGCCGAACTGTCCGGTACGGGCACCGTCTTCCGCGCCACCGTGCTGGTCTGACGTAGCGTCCACGGTGGCGGCTGCGACAATGTGCGGCCGGTAGTCAGTGGCTAGGAAGGACACCCTGCACCCATGAGCGCGTCGGGCGGTACCAAGGCGATCGTGGCGGCACTCGCCGCCAACCTCGCCATCGCTGTAGCCAAATTCGTGGCGTTCCTCTTCAGCGGCTCCTCGTCGATGCTCGCGGAAAGCGTCCACTCGGTGGCCGACTCCGGGAACCAGGGGCTGCTCCTCCTCGGCGGAAAGAAGGCCCAGCGCGAGGCCACGCCCCAACACCCCTTCGGGTACGGGCGCGAGCGCTACATCTACGCCTTCCTCGTCTCCATCGTGCTGTTCTCGGTCGGTGGCATGTTCGCCGTCTACGAGGGCTACGAGAAGATCAAGCACCCGCACGAGATCGAGGCCTGGTACTGGCCGGTCGGCGTCCTCGTCTTCGCGATCATCGCCGAGGGCTTCTCCTTCTTCACGGCCATCAAGGAATCGAACGAGACCCGCGGCGACCTGTCCTGGAAGGACTTCATCCGCCGCGCCAAGGCCCCCGAGCTGCCCGTGGTCCTCCTGGAGGACCTCGGCGCACTCGTCGGCCTGGTCCTGGCCCTCGCGGGCGTCGGTCTCGCCCTGCTGACCGGTGACGGCGTCTGGGACGGCATCGGCACCCTCTGCATCGGCATCCTGCTCATCGCCATCGCGATCGTCCTCGCCGGGGAGACCAAGTCCCTGCTGCTCGGCGAGTCCGCCGGCACCGAAGAGGTCGAGAAGATCAAGGCCGCGGTCATCGACGGCGAGACCGTCACCGGTCTGATCCACATGAAGACCCTCCACCTCGGCCCGGAGGAACTCCTCGTCGCCGCCAAGATCGCCGTCCAGCACGACGACACCGCCACCGAGGTGGCCGACGCGATCAACGCCGCCGAGGCCCGCATCCGCGCCGCCGTCCCGATCGCCCGGGTGATCTACCTGGAGCCGGACATCTACCGCCCGGCGGCCAAGACCGGCCTGACCAAGTAGTCCCCCCGGCCGTTGGGAAAGCCCCCGCGAGTGACAGCCCGCGGGGGCTTTCCCGTACCGAGGGGGTCTCGTCGGTCAGGCCGGATCAGCGAGACGCCCCGCCCGGGCCGGGGTCGACGTGTACCGCACCCCACACGGGCAGGGCCGGCGCAGGCTTCCTCCGACGCGCCACCAGGGCCGCGACCCCGAGCCCCGCGCCGACGAGGAAGAGCGGGATCGCACAGAGGGCGACGGCGCCGGCCGCCAGATACGCGACGGGCGCCTCGATCGCCCTGCCGAGCACGGCGGAAACCGCGACCGTGCCCTTGCCCTCCTCATCGGGGTTGAAGGAGGAGTCGTTGGAATTGCCCCGGTTGTCGCCCATCAGGAAGACGCGGCCGGTGGGAACGGTGACGTCGAACGGGACGGCCGCCGGAACCGCCCGGTTCAGGAGGTAGGGCTCGGCGAGCGGCTCGCCGTTGAGCCGGAGCGCCGACTCGCCGCGCGTGTAGGAGATCCGGTCCCCGCCGACGGCCACGACCCGCTTCAGCGCCGGCCCGCCGGGGACCCACGGAACCGATACGAGTACGACGTCGCCGCGCCGGACGTCCGCGAGCGGACCGCCCTCGAACCAGACCCGTTCGCCGGGCACGTAGGAGGGCCGCATCGAATCGCCGCCCATCCGCCTCATGTCGTAGCCGTGCTGCGGGGTGGACACGACTCCGTAGGCCGAGGTGCCCACCACCCCGAGTGCCCCGAGGACCAGCAGCACGATGGCCCAGATTCCCCGTCTCCGCCCCGGCCTGCGTTCCATGAGCCATCCCCTCCCGAACGTGTAGGTGCGCGGGCAGCGTACGGAACGCCGCCGGGCCCCTCACCGCCAGGGTGGTCAGGGGCCCGAGCAGGAGGTGGGGCTACCGGATCTCGCGCAGCACGTCCAAGACGGCCCGCTCGTCCGGGGCGGAGCCCAGCCGGTCCCGGAAGCCGCCGTCCATCAGCTTGCGCGACAGCAGCGCCAGGATCCGCAGGTGCTCGTCCCCGGCCGCGGCCTCCGGCACCGAGATCATGAACACCAGCCGGGCCTTCGTCCCGTCCAGCGCGCCCCACTCGATGCCCCGGTCGGACCGGGCGAAGCCCACCGTGGGCCGGGTGACCGCGTCCGTCTTGGCGTGCGGGATCGCGATCGACTCGCCGAGGCCCGTCGTGCCCTGCGCCTCCCGCGCGAGGGCGACCCGTACGAGCTCGTCCACGTCCCGGACGTTGCCGGTGCCGGCCAGCATCTCCGCCATCTCGCGGATCGCGGCCTCCTTGGTCCCCGCGGCCAGCTCCGTCCTGACGGTCTGCTCGGTCAGGTAGCCGGACAGTACCTCCGGCGGCCCGTCCGGGGCAGCGCCCGGGGCGTCCGCCCGCGTCCGTACGGAAGTTCCGGCGGCCCCCGCGCCGGTGCCCGCCCCCACACCGGCCAGGACCGGCTCGGGCGATACGGACACCCGCGGCTCGGCCCGGCCGCTCCTGCGCTCCTTGATGTCGATCAGCGCGTTCGTGGTCAGCGCCGTGACGACCGTCCCCGCCGCGATCGCGACGAAGAACATGGCGACCCCGCTGACGGCGCCGAACAGCGAGACGATCGGGCCACCGTGCGGCACCGAGTCCCCGACCCCGGCCAGGCCCGCGATCGCACCGGCCACGGCGCCGCCCAGCATGTTCGCCGGGATGACCTGCGCCGGCCGCGCCGCGGCGAAGGGGATGGCGCCTTCCGAGATGCCGAAGAAGCCCATGAACAGCGCGGCCACGCCCGTCTCCCGCTCCTGGTCGCTGTACAGCTTGCGGCGCAGCAGCGTCGCCAGGCCCTGGCCGAGCGGCATGACCGGGATCGCGGCCGCGGCCATGCCCATGACGTGGTTGTTGGTGCCGATCAGGCCCACCGCGACGAGGAAGGCCGTCTTGTTGACCGGGCCGCCCATGTCGAAGGCGATCATCAGCCCGATCAGGGCGCCGAGCACGATCGCACTGGAGCCGGTCATCCCGTTCAGCCAGTCGGTCAGGTGGGTGAAGACCCAGGAGATGGGCTGCCCGATCACGTAGATGTAGAACAGGCCCAGAGCCAAGGTCGAGACGATCGGGATCACGATGATCGGCATGATCGGCTGGACGAACTTCGGGACCTTGACCTTCTTGATCCAGACGACCAGATAGCCGGCCAGGAAACCGGTCGCGATCGCGCCCAGGAAACCCGCGTTCGCGTCGGCCTTGTAGAGGGTCGTGGCATCGGCGGCGAGGAAGCCGCCGATCATGCCCGGCACGAGCGCGGGCCGGTCGCCGAGGGCGTAGGCGATGTAACCGGAGAAGATCGGCAGCATCAGCTTGAAGCCGAGACCGCCCAGGGCGTTCACGTAGAACCAGAAGCTGCCCTCGTCGAAGGTGATGCCCTCGGAGGTGCTGTGCCCGCCGAGGGCGATCGAGAGGGCGAGCAGCAGACCGCCGACGACCACGAACGGGATCATGTGCGAGACGCCGTTCATCAGCGCCTTGTACGCGACCCCCCGCTCCCGCCCGCCACCGCCGGCGGCACCGCCACCACCGCCGGTCGCCGCGGCCGTCCCGCTCTGCACGGGCGCGCTCCGCACCCGCTCGATCAGCTCCTCCGGCTTGTGGATGCCGTCCGCGACACCGGTGGACAGGACCCGCTTGCCGGCGAAGCGCCCGCGGTCGACCTCCGTGTCCGCGGCGATGATGATCCCGTCCGCCTCGCTGACATCGTTGTCAGTGAGCACGTTCTCGGCCCCGATGGATCCCTGGGTCTCCACTTTGATGTCGATACCGAGGCGCTCGGCGGCCTGCTGGAGCTTCTCCGCGGCCATGTAGGTGTGTGCGATCCCCGTGGGGCACGCGGTCACGGCGAGCAGCTTCGGGCGCTTCGGCCCGCTCGCGCCCCCGCCTGCGGGAGGGCCTGCCGGAGTAGTCACTGGAATCTCCTTCACGCCAAGGGACCTGCTTCACGCCAAGGGACCTGCGGGATGCGGATGGCGCGGACGGCCCCGCACGTCTCGCAGAGGCCGCGCACGGATCGCGCACGTGTTCCGATCCACCGGCCATCCTTCCCCGGACAAGGGGTTGATCAAAAGTCCGAAAGGCCCCGAACGTGACGCCGGAAGACCCCGGCCGACGACACGGCGCGATGTGCGGTCGACTGGGGCACGCTGCGCCGATCGGTGTAGATTCGTCATCAGTGTCAGACGTCGCTGCTGATGGCGGTCGGGCGGTCTTCGCGACCGGCCGAGGGGAGAGAGGGCCTCCGACGGACTGTGCTCGGTGCTTCGTCCCCCGGGACGGCGCACGGCTCAGCCGTACCCACCCTCTCGAACCATGAGGAGCAGCACGCATGGACTTCAAGGTCGCAGACCTTTCCCTTGCCGCTTTCGGCCGCAAGGAGATCACGCTGGCCGAGCACGAGATGCCGGGCCTGATGTCGATCCGCGCCGAGTACGCGGAGGCCCAGCCCCTGGCCGGCGCGCGCATCACCGGCTCGCTGCACATGACCGTGCAGACGGCCGTGCTCATCGAGACCCTCGTCGCGCTCGGCGCCGAGGTCCGCTGGGCCTCCTGCAACATCTTCTCCACCCAGGACCACGCGGCCGCCGCCATCGCGGTCGGCCCGAACGGCACCCCGGAGAACCCGCAGGGCGTCCCCGTCTTCGCCTGGAAGGGCGAGACGCTGGAGGAGTACTGGTGGTGCACGGAGCAGGCGCTGACCTGGCCGAACACCCCCACCGGCGGCCCGAACATGATCCTCGACGACGGTGGTGACGCCACCCTCCTCGTCCACAAGGGCGTCGAGTTCGAGAAGGCGGGCGCCGCCCCGGACCCGTCCACGGCGGACTCCGAGGAGTACGCCCACATCCTCACCCTGCTCAACCGCACCCTCGGCGAGAGCCCGCAGAAGTGGACGCAGCTCGCGTCCGAGATCCGCGGCGTGACCGAGGAGACCACGACCGGTGTCCACCGCCTCTACGAGATGATGGCTGAGGGCACCCTGCTCTTCCCGGCGATCAACGTGAACGACGCCGTGACCAAGTCGAAGTTCGACAACAAGTACGGCTGCCGCCACTCCCTGATCGACGGCATCAACCGCGCCACCGACGTCCTCATCGGCGGCAAGGTCGCGGTCGTCTGCGGTTACGGCGACGTCGGCAAGGGCTGCGCGGAGTCCCTGCGCGGTCAGGGCGCCCGTGTCATCGTCACCGAGATCGACCCGATCTGCGCCCTGCAGGCGGCGATGGACGG
>NZ_JBIVKT010000020.1:0-161847 GCF_044750905.1 Streptomyces sp. NPDC088762 | reverse complement strand
CAGGACGAGCGCGCAACCACCGTGAACATGTCGAAGCGGGCCTTAGTGCGCGAGCCGAGGAGACGTCCCGGAGGGACCCCGCGACCCCGACCGGCGGTCAAGCCCCCGCCCGGAGGGCACCACCCCAGCCCCGCCGGCGTTTGAGGCGAACCGCACCGGCTCGGGGATCGGGGCCCCGCCCCGGAGGGCACCACCCAGCCCCGCCGGCGTTTGAGGCGCGGGGTCTGGGGCGGAGCCCCGGGAGCGGGACCGGACCGGCGGTCAACCCCGCCCCGGGGAGCGGGGCCCCGCCGGGAGGCCGGGGGCTAGTCGTCCGAGGGGAGTACGTCGGCCGGGTCGAGTGCCGCGTCCAGCGATTTCATCAGGCGGTCCCGCTCGACCTCGTCCAGCGGGACCGGTGTGACGTCCGTGGCGTCGGCCAAGCGCCGGAAGCCACCGCGTCGCTGCAGGCGGCCGCTGACACGGATCGGCAGTCCCGCCAGGTGCGCGTGGACCGCCACCCGGTACGACTCCTCGTCGAGCGCGGCCCGGACGTACGGGACCTCCGCCCCGGCCAGGACGCGGACCCGGACCGTGCCCCCGCCGCCCGCCGCCGAGCGGCGCATCCGGACCACCGCCCCCGCGATGCGGACCGGGACGGCCGGCTCGTCGCGGGTGTAGCGGGCCGCGGCTTCCCGCAGCACCGGGAGGTCGCCCGGCGAGAACTCCACCGGCTCCGGCCGGGCCGCGCACCCCGCCGGGACCCCCGCCGCCGGCGCCCAGGCCAGGGCGATGCTGGCCCCCTCCGAGCCCCGCACCAGCGCGATCAGGGCATCGGCGAGCTCCCGGCTGACGCCGGCCTGCACGGCGGCGTCGAAGGCCTCCATGCCGCCGGTGGCCCGCCGGTAGTCCACGGCCTCGCGGGCGGCGTGCAGCGCCTGGTGCAGCCGCGTCACGATCCCGCGCCCGCCGTTCACCGGCACGAACGCCGTCAGCCGCCGCCCGCCCGGAGCCGGCCCCACCAGCACGCCCTCCAGGGCCCGTTCGGCCTGGGCCCGGTGCCTGGCCCCGTAGTACCCGGCCCTGGCCCGGTCGGCGAGGGCACCGGCCAGCAGCAGCTGCCGGGCGGCCGAGCGCAGCTGTTCCTGCACCGACCAGGCCGCGTCGCCGCGGAGCCCGTGCGGTCCCGGGGGGATCTCCCGTTCCCAGCGGATCTCGTCGCTCGGCACGCTCAGCCCGTAGAGCACCTCCCGCGCGGACGGCAGCGCGCTGCGCGAGAGCGCTGTGAGCGCCTCCTCCAGCAGGTCGGCGCAGTCGGGGAAGCCGCGGCTCTCGGGGACGAGCAGGCTGGTCCCGGCGTGGCTCGGCGGGGTCCAGCGCCCGTACCGCCCGGCGGCGCCGCCGCGCCGGAGCCATCCGTGCCGGCGCAGCAGCGCCCCCAGCACCTGCGGATCGACCTGCGCGGGATCGGGCGTGCCCGGCGCGAACTCCGGGGACGCGAGCGGTTCGAGGTACGGCGGGTGCCAGTTCATCAGGGTGTCCCTCCCGACCCGACCCGGGTCATGATCTCGCACAGCGCGCGGTCGTCGAAGATCCGCGCGGTCGGGATCCGCACGGTGGTCCGGCGCCGGCCGGTCACAGGGGTTCCGGCGAGATTGGTCCAGTAGCAGCAGTGCCGCAGGTCGAGCCGGTCGTGCCCGGCGGCGAGCCACTCGTCGCGCTCCCGCGGGACGAGCATCACGACGAGGATCTTGTGTACGGCGACCGGGGTGCGGGCCAGTTTCACCAGGTGCTCGTTGTCGAGGGTGAAGGCGAAGGTGGGCCCGGCCGGTCTGGGCGGTATCTGGTAGGTCGCCTTCAGCTGCACCTTGATGGTCACCTCGTCGTCGACGACGTGCTCGGGGGCGCCGTGGCTGACGTGCCAGTCGATGCCGTTGTCCGGAAAGGGCTGGGAGAGCGAGCAGCCGGCCGCGGCGGCGACGGCGTGCAGGTATCCCACCTGGAGGGTCTCCATACAGGCGGTGGTGGCGAGTGTGCCGCGCAGCGGTCCGGTCCCCGGATCGGTCCGCCCCTGCAACACCCCGCCCGGTTCGGGCTGCGCGAGCGCCATGGCCGGCTCCCCATGCCTTGCGGGCTCTGCCGTGCGGGTGGTGGGTGGGGTGACGACCGGTCATGCGCACGGCCCCCCAAGGGTGTTGTCTCCGCACCCGGCTCACCGCAAACGGCGTACGGGGCAAACAGCACGGGTATCACCGATGCGGGCAAGGGTGGCACGTTCTGCGGCAGCACTGCCGGGTGCACCCCCAACTGCCGATCGGGGACGAGGAGTTCGCCATGTCACGCTGGTACGAGGGCCCGCTGGCCGCATTCGACACGGAGACCACCGGGGTGGACGTCGAGCAGGACCGGATCGTGTCCGCCGCGCTCATCGTGCAGGAGTGTGCGGGCGGCCGGGTCCGCGCCACCCGCTGGCTGGTCAATCCCGGCATCCCGGTGCCCCCGGGTGCCACGGAGGTGCACGGCCTCACCGACGAGCACCTGCAGCGCAACGGCCGCTGGCCGGCGCCGGTGGTGGAGGAGATAGCCCGGGCGCTCGGCGAGCAGCAGGTGGCGGGCCGGCCGGTGGTGGTGATGAACGCGCCGTTCGATCTGACGCTGCTGGACCGGGAGTTGCGCCGGCACCGGGCGTCGTCGCTGTCGCGGTACCTGGACAACCGGCCGCTGACGGTGCTGGATCCGCGGGTGCTGGACAAGCACCTGGACCGGTACCGCAAGGGCCGCCGCACACTGACCGACTTGTGCGCGCACTACGGGATCGAGCTGGAGGGCGCGCACGACGCGGCGGCGGACGCGCTGGCCTCGCTGGAACTCGTACGGGCGGTGGGGCGCCGGTTCGCGGCGCGGCTGGAGCGGCTGACGCCGGCCGAACTGCACACGCTCCAGCAGGTGTGGCACGCGGCACAGGCGCGCGGGCTCCAGGCGTGGTTCGCCCGCCAGGGGACGCCGGAGCCGGTGGATCCGCACTGGCCGCTGCGCCCGGACCTGTCGGCGGCGGCGTGACACGGACGCCGGGCACACATGCGGAAGGCCGGTCCGTCAGCAGACGGACCGGCCTGTCCCGGTGGGCGATACTGGGATCGAACCAGTGACCCCTTCGGTGTGAACGAAGTGCTCTCCCGCTGAGCTAATCGCCCGGGAACGGACTGAACAATACAGAAGGCTCGGGGCTGGTTCAAACCGCTTCCGGGCCGGCGGCCAGCCGGGCCGCGAGACCGCGCTGCCCGGCCCGCATCATCAGGGTGTGGTTGAGCTTGAACACCGGCCGCCCGAGCAGCGCGAGCCGCCGCAGCAGGGGCCGGCGCACCTCGACCTCCTGCTCGTACAGCGCGCGGGTCCCCATGGCTCCGGTGCCGGGCCGGGGCCGTACGGTCCACCGCGCCCAGCCGTCGACATCGCCGCCGAGGGAGACTTCCAGGATTCCGCGGGCGGGGTCGCGCAGGAGCTCGGCGACGGTGATGTGGAGCGCGTACGGGAGGACCGAGCGGACGGTGGCGGTGCCGCTGCAGTCGCCGGCCGGTGCGACGTGGCGGATCTGGGGCCACCAGTTCGGGTACTCGCCCGGCTGCTCCAGTTCGGCGAAGACGCGGGCGGGCGGGGCGTCGAGGTGCCACAGGCTGCGGAAGCGGTAGCGGCTCCACCGGTCCCATCGGCCGGAGCTGTCCGAGCGGTCCAAGCGGATGCCGTGCATGCCGTCCATGCTTCCAGTCTGGCCCGACTGCGGCCTCCGTACGCCCACTTCCCCCGGACCGGGCGTACTCAGGCCGCATCTGAGTACGCGCGCCCATGTCGCGACTGCGTGACCGCCGCCACACTCCGCAGTATGAACACGCCCCTGCCGCCGGCCGAGGAGCTGGCGCTCATCGACCGCGAGCTGGCCCAACTCGATGCCCGGCGTCTGTACTTGCTGGGCCGCCGCGACTGGTTGCTGCGCCTGCCGACGGCTCCCGTATGGGCGCCTCCCGGGCCCGCCGCTTCCGCCCCGTCCGCGCAGGAGACCTCGCCGCCGGGCGCGCAGAACGTGTTGCTCGCCCTGGGCGCGGTGCTTCTGGCGGTGGCCGCGCTGGCGTTCACCCTGCTGAGCTGGGGTTCCCTGGGGATCGCCGGGCGCTCGGCGGTGCTCGCGGCGGTGACGGCGGCGGCGCTGGCCGTTCCGGCGGTGCTGCTGCGCCGCGGTCTGCGGTCGACGGCGGAGTCGGTGGCGGCGGTCGGGATGCTGCTGACGGTGCTGGACGCGTACGCGCTCCACGCGGTCGGGTTGCCGGGCATCGACGGCCCCTCGTACGCCTCGGGGGCGGCGGCGGTGCTGGCCGCGGTGTGGGCCGCGTACGGCGCCGGACTGCGGAAGCTGCGGATCCCCCTGCCGGCCGCGGTGCTGGCGGCGCAGTTCCCGCTGCCGCTGGCCGCGCTGGCGGCGCAGGCGGGGCCCCTGGAGATCGGCTGGTCGCTGCTGGCCACGGCGGCGCTGGACGCCGCCCTCGCGCTGCGGGTCCGGGCGGCGGCCGTCCCGGCGGCGGTGCTGGGCGCGGGGGCGCTGCTGACCGGCGCGGCCGAGTCCTGGTCGGCGGGTTCCGCGGGCGAAGCGCTCGCCCCGGCCGGGCTGCTGCTGGCGGCCGCGGCCCTCGGTGTCGTGGCGGCCCGGCGGGAGCCGCGCGTCTGGGCGGCCGCGACGGCGGGCGGTCTGGCCGCGGTGGTGGCCCTGGGCGGGGTGGCACGACAGGGCCTGGACCCCGCGTGGACGGTGGTGGTGCACCTGCTGGTGGCGCTGCCGCTGCTCGCGGTCGTACGGGTCCGCGCGCTCTCGGCGCCGGTGCGGCGCGGGCTGGCCGGGGCCGGTGCCGCGGTGGCCGCCCTGGCGGCACTGGCGGGCTGCTCGGCGGCGGCGCCGGCCCTGCTCTCCCGGGTCCGGGTGCTGGGCGAGGTGTGGGCCTCGACGACCCCGGCGGCGGATCCGTACTGGCCGGGAGCGGCCGTCCCGCTGACCTTGCTGATCACGGCCGGAGCCGGCTGGTGGCTGTCGAGGGCGCTGTCGCGGCCGGAGCCGGCGGTGGCGGCGGTGGTCCTGGCCTGGGCGGGGCTGTTCACGGCGCCGGAGCTGCTGGGGTTCCCGGTGGCGGCGGTGTTCGCCGTGCAGTCGGCGGTGACGGCGGCGGTGGGGGTCCTCGCCCTGCGCGCCACGGCGCGCGGGGCCGGTTTCGCGGCGGCCGGGTGCGCGCTGGCGGGGGCCGCGAACGTGTCCCTGGGCGCGCTGGACGGCCGTGCGGCCACCTTCGCGGTGTGGGGGGCGCTGGGCGCGTGCTGTGCGGCTGGGGCGGCGTACGGGCCCGCTGTCCGCGCCGTCCGGGCCGGGGCTGCCGTGTGCGCCGTCGGGTACGCCTCGGTGCTGTCGGCGGCGGGGGCCGCGGCGGAGCTGCCGGTGGCCTGGTGGGCGCTCCCGGTGCTGGTGGTGCCGGCCGCGGTGGCCGCGCTCGGTCCCCGGCTGGGCGAGGTGCGGGTGCCCGCCGAGCTCGCGGCGGTGGCGTCCGGGGTGGCGGCGCTGGCCCTGTCGGCGGGCCGGACGGGGACCCTGGCGTCGGCTCTGGGCCTGGCCGGGGTGATCTGTGCGGGGGCGGCGGTGCGCGAGGACCGGCGCGTGCCGGGAGGCTGGGCGGCGGGCGCCCTGTTCGTGGCGGCGACCTGGGTCCGGCTGGCCGACTCCGGGGTCACGGTCCCGGAGGCGTACACGCTGCCGGTGACGGTGCCCGCCCTCGCGGTGGGCTTCCTGCGGCGGCGCCGGGAGCTCGGTGGGACGCCCGCTGCGACCTCGTCGTGGACGGCGTACGGCCCGGGTCTGTCCGCGACCCTGCTGCCGAGCCTGCTGGCGGTCCTGGGCGGCTCCGCGGCCGGGACCGGGCACTGGCTGCGTCCGCTGCTGCTGGGGCTGGCCGCGCTGCTGGTGACCCTGGCGGGGGCCCGGCATCGGCTGCAGGCGCCGCTCGTGCTGGGCGGGGCGGTGCTGGCCGCGGTGGCACTGCACGAGCTGGCGCCGTACGTGGTCCAGGTCGCGGGGGCGCTGCCGCGCTGGGTGCCGCCGGCGCTGGCGGGCCTGCTGCTGCTGGCGGTGGGGGCGACGTACGAGAAGCGGCTGCGGGACGCCCGGCGCCTGCGGGACGCGCTCGGCCGGCTGCGGTGACCGGCACGAGGCCGTGACGGCCCGGGCGCACGGGGGCGTGAGGGCGCGTGGGTGCGGAAACGCCAGAGGCCCGGAGACGGTGAATGTCTCCGGGCCTCTGGTCCGGGTGGGCGATACTGGGTTCGAACCAGTGACCCCTTCGGTGTGAACGAAGTGCTCTCCCACTGAGCTAATCGCCCGGACGCACCGCAAACATTACCGCATGTCAGCGGTGCTCCGTGACCATCACTGGTCCTTGATGTTCCAGGGCAGGACGAGCCCGTACTTCCAGAGGTAGAAGCCGATCAGCGCGGCCGCCACGGCGAGACCGACGCTGGTCAGGATGATGTTGCGGCGGCGGACCTTCGGGTCGAGCGCCTTCTGCGCGGCCTCGGTGACCTTGCGCTTGGTCCAGCGCAGCGCGAGGTGCGCCCACGCGAACTCGGTCGCCCAGATCGCCAGGCCCGCGAAGATCGCGACCCAGCCGGGACCGGGCAGCACGAGCATGGCGACGCCGGCGCCGATCACGGCCAGGCCGACGATGAAGACGCCGACCTGCCAGCTGAGGTGCAGGCTCCGGCGCGCCTTGATGAAGGCGGGCGCCTTCGACACGTGCAGCGTGTCCTCCGCGGCTTCCTTCGTGGAATCGCCGGTTGCCGGCTCATTGCTCTCGCGGTCACTCCCCGTATTCATGGGCCCGAATCTACCGGAGCCGGAAGCACACGTGAATGGTGGTTTGGATCCGCCGTCCGAGGGACCCAGAGGTCCGCAAAACGGTCAGAGGGGTTTACAACGGCACCGTAGGTGGCATGTCGATTTCGCCGACGTGCGAATCCCCGAGCGCACACTGAGCGAAAGGCCCTGGCGCTTATGAACACCACGGTCAGCTGCGAGCTGCACCTGCGCCTCGTTGTGTCGAGCGAGTCCTCACTGCCTGTTCCCGCGGGCCTGCGGTATGACACGGCCGACCCCTACGCCGTGCACGCCACCTTCCACACCGGCGCCGAGGAGACGGTCGAATGGGTATTCGCCCGCGACCTCCTCGCGGAGGGTCTCCACCGGCCCACCGGTACCGGCGACGTCCGCGTGTGGCCGTCCCGCAGCCACGGTCAGGGCGTCGTCTGCATCGCCCTGAGCTCACCGGAGGGAGAAGCACTGCTCGAAGCACCCGCCCGAGCACTCGAGTCGTTCCTCAAGCGGACGGACGCCGCGGTCCCACCCGGGACCGAGCACCGGCACTTCGACCTCGACAAGGAGCTCTCCCACATCCTGGCCGAAAGCTGAGCCGGATCCGACGACTGTCCGACCGCCCGGCACCGTCCGACTCGGGGCGACGGTGTGGGCTGGACAACCCCATACGGCACGGCCGGCGCTGTTCTCGCGGGAGCCACCCGCGGGGACGGCGCCGGTGTGCGTGGACACACCCCCTTCCGGAGGGACCCGCTAGAGTCGGCCCCCAGCGGCGGCACAGGACCGTCGCCGCAGGCCCGGCCCCTGAGGGAGACCCCGTGCAGATCCCCCACGACACCCGTCGCGCGCTCGACGTCGTCGTCGCGCTGGTGAACACCGCGGCCGAGGCGGACCAGCCCGACGGGCTCTCGGACGTCAGCGCGCTGCGCGGTTTCGTCCAGGAGTACTCGATCAGCGACGTCGGCGAGCTTGGCGCCCGGGACCTGGCCGGGGTCCGTACCGTGCGCGGAAAGTTCGCCCAGGTCTTCGCCGCACCGAACTCCCGTGCGGCGGCCGTACTGATCAACGAGCTGGTGGCGACGGCCGGAACCACTCCGCAGCTGACCGACCACGACGGCTACGACTGGCACGTCCACTACTTCGCGCCCGGCGCCTCGGTCGGCGACCACCTGGCGGCCGACGGCGGCATGGCGCTGGCCTTCATCGTGGTCTCCGGGGAAACGGAACGGCTGCGCCGCTGCGAGGCCCCGGACTGCCGGCGCGCCTTCGTGGACCTCTCCCGGAACCGCTCGCGGCGCTACTGCGACAGCCGGACCTGCGGGAACCGGCTGCACGTGGCGGCGTACCGGGCCCGGCGCAAGTCAGAGCAGGAAGAGGTCGTGCACGGCGGCGAGCAGCAGCAGGGTGCCGATCACCGCTAGGAAGATCATCAGGGGTGGCTGGGAGAGCGCGAAGAGGCAGCCCCTCGGCTCCTCGGGCGCGGGCGTCGGAACGGGCGTCGGGACCGGCGCCGGCGCGGGCACCGGCGGCTCACTCTGCGATGTGTCGAGCATGTCGGGCCGATGATGGCGCAGCGCGCCGCCGTCCGTACCCCAACACGCGAAGATCGGCGCGGTGGTTCGCCCGATCTCGTGGACCGCGCGCCCCCGGCGCGGCTGCGGTCAGATTCCGTGCTTCTTGAGGATGGCCTCGATGTCGGAGAAGTCCTCGCCGTCGGCGGCGGTCTGGGGCTTCCGGCGCGCGGTGGGCTGCGGGCCGGAGCCGGCCCCGGCGCCGAGCGACGGGGCAGACGCGGCCGGGGCGACGGCCCCCTGGGCCGGGCTCCCCTCGACCGCCTTGCGGCGGCCGCGGCGCTCGACGGCCCGGGTGGTGACGAAGAGCAGCCAGGCCAGCGCCAGCAGTCCGAAGCCGATCCAGACGGTCGGCTTGAAGACCATCCCGGACACCCACTCCACGACGCCGGTCATCACGAGGCCGAGGGGAACCAGCGCGTACGCGGCGATCCGCGTGGCGGCCAGGAAGCGCTTGCGGTAGGCGGTCAGCGCGGCGAGGCCCAGGCCCGCCGCGGACACCGCGGAGCAGATGGTCTCGGCGAGCATGCGGTCCTCCTGGAGTGGGCGGTCTGTCCCTGTCCATCCTGCACCGGTCCCCGGCGCGGCGACCAGGTCCGCGGGCCGCCGCACGCCGATCTCCGGGAGATCTCCGGGTCCCCCTCCTCCCCAGGTCCCGGTCGGTCGCGGAGGCGGGGGCTGGGAGACTGTCCGTATGACCGATTCCGTGATCCTCGACGTATGGTGCGAACTGCAGTGCCCGGACTGCCACGCTGCCCTGGACGACGTGCGCGCCCTGCGGGCCCGCTACGGCGACCGGCTGGACATCCGGCTGCGCCATTTCCCCCTGGAGAAGCACAAGCACTCCTTCGCGGCGGCCCAGGCCGCCGAGGAGGCCGTGGAGCAGGGGCAGGGCTGGCCCTACGCGGAGGCCGTGCTGGCACGCACGACGGAGCTGGCCGAGCGCGGGGAGCCGGTACTGCTCGACGTGGCACGTGAACTGGGCCTCGACGTGGAGGAGTTCGACACCGCCCTGGTCGACGGGCGGCACATCCTGATCGTCGACGCCGACCAGGCCGAGGGCAAGGCCATCGGCGTGACCGGCACCCCGACGTACGTGATCGACGGCGAGCGCCTGGACGGCGGCAAGAGCCAGGAGGGACTGCGCGCCCGCATCGAGGAGATCGCCGACCGCCTGCTGGCGGCCCAGGCGTAGGACACCCCCTCGCTAGATCAGCTCTTTTCTGGCGTTCACCGTGAGGTCCCGGTACCCGAGCGACTCGTAGAGCCGCCGGGCCGGGGTGTTGTCCTCGTGGACGTGCAGGCCCAGGAGGCGGGCACCCGCGGCCAGGGCGGCGTGCTCGGCCAGCAGCATGAGGGTCCGTCCGTGTCCCTGCCGCCGGTGCTCGGGGGCCACGGCGACGTCCCACACGTACGGGACGGGGCCGGCGCCGGTCAGGTCGCGCTCCCCCACCCACACGGTGCCCAGGACCGTCCCGTCCGGCGCCTCCAGGACGAGGAGGGCCGTGCCGGGCGTGTCCTGCCCGGCGGGCAGCAGCTTGGCGTGTTCCGCGCGGGAGGCGGCCAGGGCCTGTTCGGCGGTCGTGCCGGGTGCGATGAGACGGCGGCCGTACTCGGCGACGGCCCGCTCCTGCCAGGCGTCGTACTCGGCCCGGGTCATCGGCCGGCCGGTGGCGCCCGCCGGGAGCACCGGCGGCGCGGCGGGCAGCTCCTTGACCTGGACCCGGCCGGTGACCCGGTAGCCGAGGGCCTCGGCCATCCGCAGCGCCGGCGCGGCGTCGGCCGGCACCGACACGGCGACGCCCGTGCAGCGCCAGGAGCGCAGCACCTCCTCGGCGGCGAGCGCGGCGACCGTGCCGCGCCCGCGCCGCCGGTCACGTTCGTCGATCCGCAGTCCCCGGATCACGCCCACCTCGGGCCGGCCTCCGGACCCGGTGGCCAGTTCGAGGGTGCCGACGGGCCGGCTGTTCACCCGGACCTCGTAGGTCCGCGAGCGGGTGCCGTCACTGTGCTGCTGGAGCGGCTGCGTGGGCCGCAGGGTGGTGGTCATCACCTTGAGTTCTACCGGTCGCGCGGCCCCGCGTCACCGGTGTTTCACGGATCGAGGTCCGCGCCGGCCGCCGCGTCGAAGAGCCGCATGGCCTCGGCCGTCACGGGCCCGGGGGCGCCGGCGAGCTCGCGCCCGTCGATGCGTACGACCGCCTGGACGTCGCGCAGCGAGGAGGTCAGGAAGACCTCCTGGGCCTCGGCCAGCGCCTCGAAGGGCAGGTCGGTCTCCTTGGCTCCGGACCACTCGAGGACGAGGGCCCGGGTGATGCCGGCGAGGCAGCCGGAGGCCAGGGGCGGGGTGTGCAGCTCCCCGTCGAGCACGACGAAGACGTTGGAGCCGGTGCCCTCGCAGAGCCGCCCGACGGTGTTGGCGAGGAGCGCCTCGGAGGCCCCGGCCCGGTGGGCGGTGGCGAGGGCGACGACGTTCTCGGCGTACGAGGTGGTCTTCAGGCCCGCCACGGCGGAGCGCTCGTTGCGGACCCAGTCCACCGTGACCACGGCGGTGGTGTCGGGGCGGCGGGGCGTCTCGGCGACGGCGGCGATCAGCGTGGGCCCGGCCTCGCCGCGGTCGGAGCCGAGCGGGGAGACGCCGCCGGTGTAGGTGACGCGCAGCCGGCCGCGCTCCATCGGGTTGGCCTCGAGAACGGCCGCGCAGGCCCTGCGCACCTCGTCGAGGTCGGGGTCCGGCAGGCCGAGGCCGCGGGCCGAGCGGGTCAGCCGCTCCAGGTGGCGGGTGAGGGCGAAGGGCCGGCCGCGCTCCGCCTTGAGCGTCTCGAACACCCCGTCCCCCACGGTCAGCCCGTGGTCGAAGACGGACACCTTCGCTCCGTCGACGTCCCGCAGTGCTCCGTCGAGCCAGATTCTCACCGTACGGTCCCTCCGCTCATCCCGTTCGTCCCCTGGGTGCCGCTCACCTCAGGGGTGGTGCCCGACGCTACCCGCAGCAGGCGGGCGGCCTTCAGCTCGGTCTCCGCCCACTCCCGGTCCGGATCGGAGCCCCAGGTGATCCCGGCACCGGTGCCGAAGAGGAGGCGGGGCCCGCCGGGGGCCTCGCGGTCGATCCAGAAGGTGCGGATGCCGACGGCGAGCTCACCGGTGCCGCGGTCGGCGTCGACCCAGCCGATGCCCCCGCAGTAGGGGCCGCGCGGGGCGGTCTCCAGGGATTCGATGATCCGCAGGGCGGAGGATTTGGGCGCGCCGGTGACGGAGCCGGGCGGGAAGGTGGCGGCGAGCAGCTCGGGCCAGCCGGCGCCGTCGGCGAGCAGCCCGCTCACGGTGGAGACGAGGTGGACCAGTCCCGGGTGTTCCTCGACGGCGCACAGCTCGGGGACGGTCACGGAGCCGGTGGCGCAGACCCGGCCGAGGTCGTTGCGCACGAGGTCCACGATCATCACGTTCTCGGCGTGGTCCTTGGGCAGGAGGTCGGCGGCGGTGCGGCCGGTGCCCTTGATGGGGCCGGAGTCGACGCGGCGGCCGGTGCGGCGCAGGAACAGCTCCGGGGAGGCGGTGGCGATCTCCACACCGTGCGCAGGGAGCCGAATCGTTCCTGCATAGGGTGCCGGGTTGCCGCGGGCGAGCAGTGCGGTCAGGGCGTCGACATCGGCGCCGTCCGGGTCGGGCAGCGGCGCGGACAGCACGCGGCAGAGGTTGGCCTGGTAGACCTCCCCGGCGGCGATGTACTCGCGGACCCGGCGGACGCCGGCGACGTACTGGGCCCGGTCGAGCGAGGAGACCCAGTGGTCGGCGCCGGGGCCGTGCCAGGCGCCGGGAACGGGCGCGGGCACCGGATCGGGGCGTATGTCCCCGAAGCGCGCGCAGACGAGACGGCCTTCGAAGTCGGCGGCCACGGCCCAGAAGCCGGTGGAGTCGAGGGCACCAGGATCGCTGGTGACGTCTCGGAGGTCGGTCGCGAGGAGGCCGCCGAAGCGGGCCATGGGAGGCAGGTCGTGCACGGCTGCGAGTCTATGACCGGTGACGCGGCGGCGCCGGTGGGGTGAGCGCCGGGTGACCGGCGGTGATCGAGTGGCAGCACGCTGCGGAAACGCGTTTTTGAGCTGGCCCGGGAATCCGCTAGAGTTCAACACGTCGCCAGGGAGCGAAGGGGCAAAACCCCGGAGCGAACACGGTGACCTGCGGACGTAGCTCAGTTGGTAGAGCACCACCTTGCCAAGGTGGATGTCGCGAGTTCGAGTCTCGTCGTCCGCTCGAAGTGGGGGATTTCTTCCCGATGACCCCCGCAGCTCCATGGTGGAGTGGCCGAGAGGCGAGGCAACGGCCTGCAAAGCCGTCTACACGGGTTCAAATCCCGTCTCCACCTCCAAGGACGATTAGCTCAGCGGGAGAGCGCTTCCCTGACACGGAAGAGGTCACTGGTTCAATCCCAGTATCGTCCACTGGTCCGCAAGGATCCCCGCGCGATTAGCTCAGCGGGAGAGCGCTTCCCTGACACGGAAGAGGTCACTGGTTCAATCCCAGTATCGCGCACGCAGTACCACGCACCACCTGCTCGACCTGCGGTTCAGTACAGCACCGTAGTCCCGCGCGATTAGCTCAGCGGGAGAGCGCTTCCCTGACACGGAAGAGGTCACTGGTTCAATCCCAGTATCGCGCACCACCCGGAAGCCCCGGCCGTCTCGACGGCCGGGGCTTCCGCCGTTCCGCGGGGCGGGGCTCAGGAGGAGAAGAGCATCCGGCCGAAGCCGCCGCGGTGGTGGCCGTGGTGGCCGTGACCGCCGTGGTGCGGGGCGCCCCACGCGGGGGCCGGGGCCACGTGCTGGGGCGGGTAGGGCGCCGGGGGCGCGGCGGGCGGGGGCACCTGCCCGTACTGGGCCGTGTACTGGGACTCCAGGCGGGTCAGCGCCTCCAGCTCGCCGTAGTCGAGGAAGATGCCGCGGCAGCCGCTGCACTGCTCGATCTGGACACCGTTGCGGTTGTAGGTGTGCATGATGGCGTGACACTTCGGACACTGCATGCGGGTTCAACTCCTCGCCGTCGACGTAGCCACCGGATGCATGCCCGGTGGCGTGGAGCCCACCCTACGACGGGGGTACGGACTCCAAGTCGGCCGGGAGCATGGCCATTCGGGCACAGGCCTCCACCATCAGCCGCTCCACCTCCTCGAGTCGGCGCCCCGCCTCGGCCGCCTTGGCCAGGGCGAGGGCGGCCGTCTGTACGGTGAGCGCGCGGGCGGCGAGGTCGAGTTCCGGCCAGGGGTCGCAGCCGGGCGGGCCGGCGGCCGGGCCGCCGGCGGCGCGGTAGGCGTCGAGGAAGCGCAGCCAGGTGCCGGTGTCGAGCAGCCCGGCGGCATACCAGGCGGCGGGGCGGGCGAGGTCCCAGGCGGGGGCGCCGAGGCCGAGGTCGTCGACGTCGATGAGGAGCCAGGGCCCGGCCGGGGCGGGGTGGCGGACCAGTTGCCCGAGGTGCAGGTCCCCGTGGCACAGCGTCCCGCCGGGCGGCGCCGCGGCCTCGCCGCGTGCCCAGGCGGGGAGGGTCCGGGCGGCGGCGCGCACGGCACGCACCCCGGCGCCGCCCTCGGCCTCGGCGGCTCCCTCAGCGGCTCCCCCGGCGGCTCCCTGGGGCGTGGCACCGGCGGCGGCTTCGGGCCCGGGGGCCGGCAGGGTCCGCGCGAGGCGGCGCAGGGCGCGGGCGACCTTGGCCGGGCCGCGCATCGGCGGGACCGGGTCCGGGAGGGCGTCGAGCGGTGTGCGGTGCAGGGCGGCGAGCAGCCGGGCCGCCTCCTCCCAGGGGGCGTCCTCGGGGCGTTCCGGGTCCACGGGGGTCCCGTACGGCCAGAGGGATACGGGCCTCCCCTGGACGGCTCCGAGCCCTGCCCGCAGTGGCGGCAGCAGGACCCCGGCCAGCGCCCGGTCCGCGGCGATCCGCATCCGTACGGCGAGACCCTCGCGGTCGGCGTCCCCGGCGTGCGCCTTGGCCACGGCCGGCCCGCAGCGCACCACGGTGCCGTCGTCCCGGTCGGCGAGGAGCACGTACGGCTCCCCCGGGCCCGGGCCGCCCGCGGTGGCGTACGCGGCGAGGGCGGCGGGCAGCGGCACGGTCATGGGAACCCCCGGGTCGGACGGGCCGGTCCGGCCCCGGAGCCATGCAAGCACGGGTGTGCCCGCACGAGGAAAACCGGGGCGACAAAAAGGGTGCTGCCCGTACGACTCCCCAGTCGCACGGGCAGCACCCTTCACCTGCCGTCCGTCGTCGCTCCCCCGTCCCCACGGGGTTCGACAGGCCGATGTCCCGGCCCGGGCCGCTCTTCCCGGGCCTGGGGCGCCGCTCAGCGCCCCAGCATCACGCCCACGGACGACGCTTGTGCCGCCACCTGCTCGAAGCCTCCGAAGAGGAAGAGCAGGAGGGCGGCCAGGGGGAGCACCATCGCCGCGGCCACCAGCGGGTGGCGCGTACCGGACTCATGGCCGTTGAACGCGAATGCCTTGCGTCCCTGCCGTGCGATGTCCGCCATGGTCCTCTCCCTGTCGTGTGGCAGCGGCGGGCTCGTGACCTCGGGGGACGAGTGCGCCACCCGCCGCTTGTCTTCAACACTAGGCGCGGGAAAGGCCCCTGGCCTCATGCCTTCGTACCCCTTGCCGGGCCTCCAGGAGGATGACGGCGTCCGCGCCGCGTACTCCCCTGGGTGGAGACCGCTCACCCGTTGTAGGGGTCTTCCCGGAGGGGGTCACCGGAGCGTAGTGACTTCGCTCACTTCCGTCACTCCCTGTTCATGCGTGTCCCGGGGCGGGTTGTCGGCGAGATCGACTCGGGTGCGGGGCGTGCGCGGGCGTACGCGACCGGGGCGGGGACCCGCCGGATGGGCCAATCCCCTTGCGGGGAGCGCGCATTGGCCGCCTCGCGCCCGTCCCTGCCGGCCTCCGCCCACCGTGCTGAGGGTCCCTCAAGTGTGCTGTGCCGCACTGACAATCGAATCTCCCGGCGAGGGCGCGGCCTCTGAGCACGCGTGCCGGATGGTCCGTAAGCTGTGCCACGTCAACAGGACGACCGGTCAGCGGGGTGGACATGGCGATGATGCGGCTCCGGCGCGAGGACCCGCGTGTCGTCGGCTCGTTCAGACTGCACCGACGGCTCGGCGCCGGCGGCATGGGTGTGGTCTACCTGGGATCGGACCGGCGCGGGCAGCGCGTCGCGCTCAAGGTCATCCGGCCGGATCTGGCCGAGGACCAGGAGTTCCGCTCCCGGTTCGCCCGCGAGGTGTCCGCCGCGCGGCGGATCCGGGGCGGGTGCACGGCTCGCCTGGTGGCGGCGGACCTCGAAGCCGAGCGGCCGTGGTTCGCCACGCAGTACGTTCCCGGGCCCTCCCTGCACGACAAGGTGGCCGAGGAAGGCCCCCTGACGGCCGCGCAGATCGCCGCGATCGGTGCCGCGCTCTCCGAGGGCCTCGTCGCCGTGCACGAGGCGGGCGTCGTCCACCGCGACCTCAAGCCCTCGAACATCCTTCTCTCCCCCAAGGGCCCACGGATCATCGACTTCGGGATCGCCTGGGCCACCGGGGCGAGCACCCTCACCCACGTGGGAACGGCCGTCGGCTCCCCCGGGTTCCTGGCACCCGAACAGGTGCGCGGCGCAGCCGTCACCCCCGCCACCGACGTCTTCGCCCTCGGTGCCACCCTCGCCTACGCGGCGACCGCGGACTCGCCCTTCGGGCACGGCAGTTCCGAGGTCATGCTGTACCGGGTGGTCCACGAGGAGCCGCACCTGCAGGGGGTTCCGGACGCGCTGGCTCCCCTCGTACGGGCCTGCCTGGCCAAGGACCCGGAGGAGCGGCCCAGCACGCTGCAGCTGTCGATGCGGCTCAAGGAGATCGCGGCCCGCGAGGCGCAGGGGCTGCCCGAGGGGCGCCCGCCGGCGCAGCGCGCCCGTACCGAGCGGCCGGCGGGCCGGGCGGCCGAGGACTCCACCACGTACCCCGACCAGCGAACCGAGCGCGGTACGCGCGGCGACACCCTTCCCCGGCCGCAGGGCGGGCCGTCCTCCCGGCCCTCGTCCTCCCGCACCCCGCGCCCGGGCGGGCCGTCCTCGCGGCCGACGGCGGGACGTACGGGCGGCCGCCCGGCTCCCCGGACGACGGGGGCGGGACGGCGCCCTTCGCGGCCGGACCCGAAGCTGATGCGGCAGCGGCTGATCGTGTTCGTCGTGGTGACGCTGATCGTGGCGCTGGGCATCGCGGCGGCCCAGAAGCTCTGACGGGCCCGGCAGCCCGGGCCCTGAGCCGCCGTACTAGGCGCTCCCTCGGCCCTGGGCCACCGCGTAGAAGGCGACCGCGGCCGCCGCGCCCACGTTCAGCGAGTCCACGCCGTGCGCCATGGGGATGCGTACCCATTCGTCGGCGGCGACCAGCGCCTGCGTGGACAGTCCGTCCCCCTCGGCGCCGAGCATCAGCGCGACCCGCTCCAGGGACTGGGGAGCGGCCACGTCGATGGGCGAGGCCTTCTCGTGGGGGGTCAGGGCGAGCAGCTTGAAGCCGGCCTCGCGGACCGAGTCCAGGCCCTTGGGCCAGGCGTCCAGGCGGGCGTAGGGGACGGAGAAGACCGCGCCCATCGAGACCTTCACCGAGCGGCGGTAGAGCGGGTCCGCGCAGTCGGGCGACAGCAGCACCGCGTCCATGCCGAGGGCTGCGGCGCTGCGGAAGATGGCCCCGATGTTGGTGTGGTCGTTGACCGCTTCCATGATGACCACGCGGCGGGTGCTGGCGAGGAGTTCCTCGGCCGTCGGCAGCGGCTTGCGCTGCATGGAGGCGAGCGCGCCGCGGTGAACGTGGTAGCCGGTGACGCGCTCGGCGAGCTCGGGGCTGACGGCGTAGACCGGGGCCGGGAGCTCGTCGATGACGTCGCGCATGACGTCGACCCACTTGGCGGAGAGCAGCATCGAACGCATCTCGTACCCGGCGTCCTTGGCGCGTCTGATGACCTTCTCGCCCTCGGCGATGAAGAGGCCTTCCGCGGGCTCGCGCCGGCGCCGGAGTTCGACGTCGGTCAGGCCCGTGTAGTCGCGCAGGCGCGGGTCGTCGGGGTCTTCGACGGTGATGAGATCTGCCACAGGGTGATACTGCCTTGTCCTGGGTGCGGTGCCAACGGCCGTGCCGGGCACGGGTGGTTCAGAGGGACGGGGTTCCGACCCGGACGACGTCGCCGATGACGATGACCGCGGGCGGACGGACGCCCCGCGCAAGGACCGTCTCGCCGACCGTTGCGAGCGTGGCGTCCACGCGGCGCTGGGTGGCGGTGGTGCCCTCCTGGACGACCGCGACGGGGGTGTCGGCGGAGCGGCCGTGGCGCACGAGGGCCTCGGCGATCAGGCCGATCTTGTCGACGCCCATAAGGATCACCAGGGTGCCGGTGAGCTTGGCGAGGGAGGCCCAGTCCACGAGCGAGCGCGGGTCGTCGGGGCCGACGTGGCCGCTGACCACGGTGAACTCGTGGGCCACGCCGCGGTGGGTGACGGGGATGCCGACGGCGCCGGGCACCGAGATGGAACTGGAGATGCCGGGCACGACGGTGCACGGGATGCCGGCCTCGGCGAGGGCCTGGAGCTCCTCCATGCCGCGCCCGAAGACGTACGGGTCCCCGCCCTTGAGCCGGACCACCGCCTTGCCGGCCTTGGCGTGCTCGATCAGCGCGTTGTTGATGGCCTCCTGGGCCATGAACCGGCCGTACGGGATCTTCGCGGCGTCGATGACCTCGACGTGCGGCGGGAGTTCGTCGAGCAGGTCGCGCGGGCCGAGCCGGTCGGCGATGACGACGTCGGCCTCGGCGAGCAGGCGGCGGCCGCGCACGGTGATGAGGTCGGGGTCGCCGGGGCCGCCACCGACGAGGGAGACGCCGGGGGTGTGGGGGCGCGCGGCCGTGAGGGAGCCGTCGCGCAGCCCCTCGACGACCGCGTCCCGGACGGCGGCGGAGCGGCGGGGGTCGTTGCCGCTGAGCACGGCGACGGTGACGCCCTCCACGCGGCCGGTGGCCGGGGTCCAGGCGGTGGCCGCGTCGGCGTCGTCGGCACGCACGCACCAGACCCGCTCGCGCTCGGCCTCGGCGGAGGCTCGGTCGTTGGCCTCGCGGTCCCGGGTGGCGATGAGGGCGTACCAGGCACCGGCCAGGTCGCCGTCCTCGTAGCGGCGGCGCTCCCAGCGGATCTCGCCGGTCTCGGCCATGGCGTCCACGGAGGGGGTGGCGGAGGGCGATACGAGCAGGACCTCGGCGCCGGCCGCGACGAGGGCGGGGAGGCGGCGCTGGGCGACCTGTCCGCCGCCGATGACGACGACGCGGCGGCCGGCGAGTCGGAGTCCTACGGGGTAGGCGGGGGTGTCGGCCATGGCGGTTGCGGCTCCTGTGCGGCGGTGGATCTGCGGGCCGCTGCGGCGTTGGAGCGGCTGGGTGACGAGGGGTTTCCCGGGTGTCCGGGTCCACGATACGACCCGGGGGGTCGGGGGTCCCGGCGGGGGCGGCTCCGCCCGGCCTCCTGGGCTCCGCGGCCCGGCTCCGCCCCGGCCCCCAGCGCCTCAATCGCCGGCGGGGCTGGGTGGTGCCCTCCGGGGCGGGGCCCCGCTCCCCGGGCGGGTGCGGTTCGCCTCAAACGCCGGCGGGGCTGGGTGGTGCCCCCGGGGCGGGGTTTGACCGCCGGTCCGGTCCCGCTCCTGGGGCTCCGCCCCAGACCCCGCGCCTCAAACGCCGGCGAGGCTGGAATGCCCCCGGGGCCCCGATCCCCGGGCCGGTGCGGTTCGCCTCAAACGCCGGCGGGGCTGGGGTGGTGCCCTCCGGGCGGGAGCGACTTTGCCGGTCGGGGTCGCGGGGTCCCTCCGGGACGTCTCCTCGGCTCGCGCACTAAGGCACGGACCAGCCTTTGAGGGTGGTTGCGCGCTCGTCCTGCGGGGACATCCCGGCGTGCCCCCGCTCCACCAGCAGGCAACAGGCCCCGGCCCGGTGCACGGGGGCGTGGATTGCGACCCCCGGCCCGGGTGGGGCCGGAGTGGGGCTTGGGGTGGGGACACGCCGGAGTGTCCCCGCAGGACGAGCGCGCAACCACCTGGAACATGTCGAAGCGGGCCTTCGTGCGCGAGCCGAGGAGACACTCCGGCGGGGCACCGCCCCAAGCCCCGCTCCGGCCCCACCCGGAGGACACCACCCCAGCCCCGCCGGCGATTGAGGCGCGGGGGTGCGGGGGCAGGGCCCCCGGAACGGCGCCGCGCCCGGCGGACTACAGACGCTCGAGGATCGTCACGTTGGCCTGCCCCCCACCCTCGCACATCGTCTGGAGCCCGAACCGCCCCCCAGTCCGCTCCAGTTCATGGAGCAGCGTGGTCATCAGCCTCACCCCGGTCGCACCCAGCGGGTGCCCCAGCGCGATCGCGCCGCCGTTGACGTTCACCCGCTCCGGGTCCGCGCCCGTCTCCTTCAGCCAGGCCAGCACCACCGGCGCGAACGCCTCGTTGATCTCCACCAGGTCGATGTCGGCCAGGGACATGCCGGTCTTCTTCAGGGCGTACGCCGTGGCCGGGATCGGCGCGGACAGCATGCGGATCGGGTCCTCGCCCCGCACCGAGAGGTGGTGGATGCGGGCCCGCGGACGCAGGCCGTGTTCCCGGACCGCCCGCTCGGAGGCGATCAGCATCGCCGCCGCGCCGTCCGAGACCTGGGAGGAGACCGCCGCCGTGATGGTGCCGCCCTCGACGACCGGCGCCAGGGTGGCCATCTTCTCCAGCGAGGTGTCGCGCCGCGGGCCCTCGTCCACCGTCACGTCCCCGTACGCCACCGTCTCGCGCGCGAAGCGGCCCTCGTCGATCGCCCGCACCGCCCGCTGGTGGGAGCGGAGCGCGAACTCCTCCATGTCCCGTCGGGAGATGCCCCACTTCTCCGCGATCAGCTGGGCGCCGTGGAACTGGTTCACTGGGGCGTCCCCGTAGCGGGCCCGCCAGCCCTCCGAGCCGGCGTACGGGCCCTGCGTGAGGCCCAGCGGCTCGGCGGCCTGCCGCGAGGCGAAGGCGATCGGGATCATCGACATGTTCTGGGTGCCGCCCGCGACCACCAGGTCCTGGGTGCCGGAGAGGACCCCCTGCGCGGCAAAGTGGACGGCCTGCTGGGAGGATCCGCACTGGCGGTCCACCGTCACCCCCGGCACCTCCTCCGGCAGCCCCGCCGCCAGCCATGCCGTCCGGGCGATATCCCCGGCCTGCGGCCCCACCGTGTCGAGGCAGCCGAACACCACGTCCTCCACGGCGGCCGGGTCGACCCCGGAGCGCTCGACCAGTGCCTTCAGGACGTGCGCGCCCAGGTCGGCGGGGTGAACGGCCGACAGGCCGCCCTTCCGCCGCCCCACGGGGGTGCGTACCGCTTCGACTATGTAGGCCTCGGGCATCGGGACAACTCCTCGGTCGGTGGGTTGGGTGGGTTACGTACGGAGGGCGATCCCGTCCAGCACCATCGACAGGTACTGGCGGGCGATCTCCTCGGGGCTGTGCTGGCCGCCCGGCCGGTACCAGGACGCCGCCACCCACACCGTGTCGCGCACGAAGCGGTACGTGAGGCGGATGTCGAGGTCGGCGCGGAAGACCTTGGCGGCGACCCCGCGCTCCAGCGTCCCCAGCCAGGCCTTCTCGAACTTCACCTGCGAGTCGGACAGGTAGTGGAAGCGGGGCTGCGCGGAGAGGGTGCGGGATTCCTTCTGGTAGATCGCGACGGCGGCGCGGTGCCGGTCGATCTCCCGGAAGGACTCGGTGACGAGGGCCTCGATGGTCTCCCTGGGGCCGAGGCCGGCGGCGAGGACGGTGTCGTAGCCCTCCCACAGCTCGGTCAGGAAGGCGGAGAGGATCTCGTCGAGCATCGATTCCTTGGAATCGAAGTGGTAGTAGAGGCTGCCGGCGAGCATCCCGGCGGCGTCGGCGATCTTGCGGACGGTGGTGGCGTTGTAGCCCTGCGCGGCGAAGACCTCGGCGGCGGTGTCGAGGAGTTCGCGGCGCCGCTCGGGTGAGGCCGTCACCTGCGGCTTCTTCGGAGCAGGCTTCTTTTCGGCGGTCGGCTTGTTCGTTGGCACGCGTCCATTCTCGGCCAGGGCATCGGCTAGGCGTGCTGGCTGCTGACCGATACGGTCTCGCCGGTCATGTACGAGGAGTAGCCGCTCGCCAGGAAGACGATCACGTTGGCGACCTCCCAGGGTTCGGCGTACCGGCCGAAGGCCTCGCGGGCGGTGAGTTCGGAGAGCAGCTCCTCGCTGGTGACCTTCACCAGGTGCGGGTGCATGGCCAGGCTCGGGGCGACCGCGTTGATCCGTACGCCGAACTCGGCTGCCTCCAGGGCCGCGCAGCGGGTCAGCGCCATCACTCCGGCCTTGGCGGCGGCGTAGTGGGCCTGGCCGGTCTGGGCGCGCCAGCCGACGACGGAGGCGTTGTTGACGAGGACTCCGCCGCCTCCGGACGCCTTCAGCGACCGCAGGGCGGCGCGGGTGCAGCGGAAGGTGCCGCCCAGGGTGACGTCGAGGACCCGGGACCACTGTGCGTCGGTCATGTCGACGAGGGCGGCGGTGCCTCCGAGGCCGGCGTTGTTGACGACGATGTCGAGGCGGCCGTGGGTCTGCTCGGCGCGCTCGAAGAGGGCCTGGACCTGGTCCTCGTCGGTGACGTCGCACGGGAGGGAGGCGATGCGGCCGGCGCCGAACTCGGCGGCGAGCGCGTCCTCGGTCTCCTTCAGGCGGCGCGCGTGGGCGTCGCTGATCAGGATCCGGGCGCCCTCCTCCAGGAAGCGGCGGGCGGTGGCCCCGCCGATGCCGGCGCCGGCGGCCGCGGTGATGACGGCGGTGCGGTCCTTCAGCATGCCGTGGCCGGGGACGTAGTCGGGAACGCGGCCGGGGACGCGGTCGGGGGTGGTCACGCCCGTACCTCCTTGGGAAGGCCGAGGATCCGCTCGGCGATGAGGGTGCGCTGGATCTCGTCCGAGCCCGCGTAGATGGTGTCGGCGCGGGAGAAGAGGAAGAGCCGCTGCCGGTCGTCGAGCTCGTACGGGTCCTCGTGCGCGCCGGCCGCGAGGAGCGAGGCGGCTCCGCTGATGTCCATGGCCAGTTCGCCGAGGTCCCGGTGCCGGCGGGCCCGGTACAGCTTGGCCATGGAGGGGGCGGCCGCCGAGCGCAGGGCGGTGGCGCGCAGGGTCTCCAGGCCGATCCAGGCCCGGACGAGCCGGTCGCGGATCAGCGGGTCGGCGAGTGCGCCGCCCAGGCGGGCGAGTGCGGCGAGGTCTTCGAGTTCGCGTCGGAAGCCCACCTGCTGGCCGAGGGTGGAGACGCCGCGTTCGTAGCCGAGGGTGGCCATGGCGACGGCCCAGCCCTCGCCGGGGGCGCCGACGACGTGGGCGGCGTCGGTGCGGGCGCCGTCGAAGAAGACCTCGTTGAACTCGGAGGTGCCGGTGAGCTGGACGATGGGCCGGACCTCGATGCCGGGCTGGTCCATGGGGACCAGCAGGTAGGACAGGCCCGCGTGGCGGCGCGAGCCGGGTTCGGTGCGGGCGAGGACGAAGCACCACTGGGCCTCGTGGGCGAGGGAGGTCCAGATCTTCTGGCCGTCCACGACCCACTCGCCGCTCTCCGGGTCGAGGGCGGCGCGGGTGCGGACGCCCGCGAGGTCGGAGCCGGCGTCGGGCTCGCTGTAGCCCTGGCACCACAGTTCCTCCACGGCCCGGATGGGCGGGAGGAAGCGGCGTTTCTGCTCTTCGGTGCCGTGGGCGATGAGGGTGGGGCCCAGGAGCTGTTCGCCGATGTGGCCCACGCGGGCGGGGGCGTCGGCGAGGGCGTACTCCTCGTGGAAGGCGATCTGCTCCTCGACGCTCGCGCCGCGGCCTCCGTGCTCGACGGGCCAGCCGAGGCAGGTCCAGCCGTGGGCGGCCATGTGCCGTTCCCAGGCGAGGCGTTCGGCGAAGGCCTCGTGCTCGCGGCCGGGTCCGCCGCGGCCCTTGAGGGCGGCGAACCCGCCGGTGAGGTGGGCCCGTAGCCAGGTCCGAACCTCGGTGCGGAACTCCTCGACGCTGCTCATGGCCGTACGTTAACCTACCAAACACTTGTTAGGGAAGGATCCGCATGCCCGAAGTCCCGGTGGTGCTCTACAAGCGGCGCGGCCCGGTCGCGTACGTGACCATGAACCGCCCCCGTTACCGCAACGCGCAGAACAGCGCCATGACCTACGCCTTGGACGACGCCTTCTACCGCGCCGCCGACGACCCCGCGGTGAAGGTGGTCGTCCTGGCCGGGGCCGGTGAGCACTTCTCCGCGGGCCACGACATCGGCACCCCGGAGCGCGACGCCCACCTCCCCTTCGAACGGCGGGCCGGCCTGTGGTGGGACCACTCGGACCGGCCCGGGGCCGAATCCCGCTTCGCCCGGGAGTCGGAGGTCTACCTCGGGATGTGCCGGCGGTGGCGGGAGCTGCCGAAGCCGGTGATCGCCTCGGTGCACGGGGCGTGCGTGGCCGGCGGGTTGATGCTGGCCTGGGTCTGCGACCTGATCGTGGCGAGCGAGGACGCCTTCTTCGCGGACCCGGTCGTCCGCATGGGCATCCCCGGCGTCGAGTACTTCGCCCACCCGTGGGTGATGCCCCCGCGCATCGCGAAGGAGTTCCTCTACACCGGCGACCGGATGCCCGCCCGGCGCGCGTACGAGGTCGGCATGGTCAACCGGGTCGTGGACCGGGCCCGCTTGGCCGAGGAGAGCGACCGGCTCGCGCTGCGCGTCGCCGGGATGCCCGGCTTCGGGCTGGCCCTGACCAAGCGGGCCGTCAACCAGGCCGAGGACCTCCAGGGCCTGCACACCGGCATGGACTCCGTCTTCGGCCTGCACCACCTGGCGCACGCGCACAACGCGGAGACGGCGGCGGACTCGCTCGGCGGCGTCGGCATCGCCGCCATGAAGGAGGCGAACGGCTGATGGACCTGACCCAGACACCGGACGTAGAGGCGTTCCGGACGGAGGCCCGCGGCTGGCTGGCCGCGCACGTCCCGCCCTCCCCCCTGCCCTCCCTGGAGACGGAGGAGGGGTTCGCGGCCCACCGGGAGTGGGAGGCGCGGCTGCACGCGGACCGCTGGTCGGTGGTGTCCTGGCCCGAGGAGTACGGCGGCCGGGGCGTGGACCTCGTGAAGTGGCTGGTCTTCGAGGAGGAGTACTGGGCGGCGGGCGCGCCCGGCCGGGTCTCCCAGAACGGCATCAACCTGCTCGCCCCGACGCTCTTCGACCACGCGACGCCCGAGCAGCGGGCCCGGGTGCTGCCCTCCATGGCGAGCGGCGAGGTGATCTGGGCCCAGGCCTGGTCGGAGCCGGAGTCGGGCTCCGACCTGGCCTCGCTGAAGTCCCGGGCGGTGCGCACCGAGGGCGGCTGGCTGCTGTCCGGGCAGAAGACCTGGTCCTCGCGGGCCGCCTTCGCGGACCGCGCCTTCGGCATCTTCCGCACCGACCCGGACGCCCCCAAACCGCACCAGGGTCTGACGTACCTGATGTTCGACCTGCGCGCGCCCGGGGTGACGGTGCGGCCCATCGGCCGGCTCGACGGCAAGCCGGCCTTCGCGGAGCTCTTCCTCGACCAGGTCTTCGTACCGGACGAGGACGTGATCGGCGAGCCGGGGCAGGGCTGGCGCATCGCCATGTCGACCACCGGCAACGAACGCGGGCTCACCCTGCGCTCCCCCGGCCGTTTCCTGGCGGCGGCCGACCGGCTGGTCGGACTGTGGCGCTCGCACGGCGACCCGGCCGACACCGCGCTGCGCGACCGGGTGGCGGACGCGGTGGTCGGGGCGCGCGCCTACCAGCTGTTCACCTGGGCGGGCGCGACCCGGTTCGCGGCCGGAGAGACGATCGGCGCCGAGTCCAGCCTGAACAAGGTGTTCTGGTCGCAGTACGACATCGCCCTGCACGAGACGGCGCTGGACCTGCTGGGCGCGGACGCGGAACTGGCGGAGGGCGCGTGGGCCGAGCCGTGGGTCTTCTCCCTGGCCGGTCCGATCTACGCCGGGACGAACGAGATCCAGCGCGACATCATCGCCGAGCGGCTGCTCGGCCTCCCGAAGGGCCGCCGCTGATGCGCTTCCTGCCGACCGACGAGCAGTCGGACTTCGCCCGTATGCTGCGCTCCCTGCTGGGCGCGGCGGACGTCCCCGCGGCGGTACGGGCCTGGGCGGACGGCGGGCACGGGCCGGGGCGGGCGCTCTGGTCCCGGATCGCCGCCACGGGCCTGTTCGCCCTGGCCGCGCCCGAGGCGTACGACGGCATGGGGCTGCTCCCCGTGGAGCTGTCCCTCGGTTTCGTGGAGCTGGGCCGGGCCGGGGTGCCGGGGCCGGTGGTGGAGACGGCGGCCGTCTGCGTACTGCTGTCGGAGCTGGGGGACGAGGGGCTCGCGAAGCGGTTCCTGCCCGGGCTGGTCGCGGGCGAGGCCCCGGCGACGCTGACGCTGCCGGGCGGGTCCCCGTACGCCCTCGACGCGGACGCGGCGGCGTACTGCTTCACGGTGTCGGAGGCGGGCGAGTTCCGGCTGGCGCCGGACGGCGGCGGACCGCTGCTGGCCTCGACGGACCCGGCGCGCCGGCTGACCGTGCCCGCGGCCGGCGGCGAACTGCTGGCCGCGGGCCCGCGGGTGCGGGAGGCGGCGGCGGTGGCGGGGCGCTGGGCCCGGCTGCTGACGGCGGCCCAGTGCCTGGGCGTCGGCGAGGCACTGCTGGCCCGGACGGTCGAGTACGTGAAACAGCGCACGCAGTTCGGGACGCCGGTCGGCTCCTTCCAGGCGGTCAAGCACCGGCTGGCGGACACCCTGCTCGGGCTGGAGTTCGCCCGGCCGCTGGTCTGGGCCGCCGGGCTGTCCCTGGCGCCGGGCGATGTGGCGGCGGCGAAGCTCACCGCGGGCGAGGCGGGGTACGCGGCGGCCCTGTCCGCCCTGCAGCTCCACGGCGCGGTCGGCTACACGGAGGAGCTGGACCTGTCCCTGTGGCTGCGCAAGGCCCGGCCGTTGCGGGACGCGTGGGGCACACCGTCGATGTGCCGGGCGGAGGTGCTTCAGGCGCGGGAGTCCCGAGAGCGGTAGTACGTGACGAGAGCGGTGTTCACGAAAACGATCGCCGCGAACCAGCAGGCCTGGGACCGCAGGCCGAGCCCGACCAGGGCGAGGGCGGCGGCCCCGAACACCACGGCCTTGACGGCGAGCACGGCGGGCAGCGGGACCCGGTAGCGGGCTTTGGGCGCGGCGAAGGCCCCCCACAGCAGAGCGGCGGCGGCCGCGGCCGCCGTACCGAGCAGCACTCCGCCGGCCATCCCGCCACCCTGCCGGTAGCCCCACAGGGCGAGGCCGAGCAGCGCGAAGACCTCCAGGAGGAAGGCGAGGAGGTCGTTGAGCATCCCGAAGGCGCTGCGGCGGCGTGGCGCTGTCATGCGCACAACCTAGTACCGGCTCAGAGGCGGGCGACGGTGAGGCTGACCACGTACGGCTCCTCGACGGACCCGTCGGGGAAGAGGGCCGACAGCCGGTCCCGCTCGGCGTCCGTGAACTCCCGGGTGCGGGCCTCCCCGAGGAGGAGGAAGGCGGAGTGGCTGGCCTGGTTGGCGAGGTGCGCCTCCAGGGGGATCCGCCGCGACCACCGCACCTCCCGCCGGCCGGTGATGTCGAGCCCGTCCGTGGTCTCGCGCGGGGGCAGCCCGATCTCCGCCACGACGGCCCGGATCCGCTCGTCCTGCTCGGCGACCCACGGAACGGAGGTGTCCAGGTCGTTCCACCACAGCGCGAGCGCGCCGCCGGGCCGCACCACGCGGCGGGCCTCGGGGACGGCGCGGGCGGGGTCGGTCCAGTGCCAGGCCTGCGCGTAGGTGAGGAGGTCGAACGCGCCGCTCGCCAGCGGCAGCCGGTCGCCGTCGCCCCGCACGATCGGGATGCCGGGGTGGGCCCGCCGGAACTCGGCGGCCATGCCGTCCCCGGGCTCCACGGCGAGGACCTCGGCCCCGCGGGCGCGCAGCAGCGCGGTGGCGATCCCGGTCCCCGCCCCCACGTCGGCCACCCGCGCCCCGGCGAGCGGCCGCCCGGCGAGCGCTTCGACGGCGTCGAAGAGCTCGGGCGGATAGCCGGGCCGGTACGCCTGGTAGAGCGCGGCAGCGGCGTCGAAGGAGCGGGCGCGGGTGGTCATACGGCCATTCCTCGCCATGTCAGGGGCCGTCCGGACGGGACTCCGGGTGGGACTCCGGGTGGGACTCTGGGTGGGACTCCGGGTGGAACTCGCGCACGACCTCGATCCGGCCGACGATGTGCCGGTTGAACTCGTCCAGTTCCTCGGCAGGCACCCACAGCTCCAGGATGGTCTCGCCGCCGGCCTGTTGGACCGGGTAGCGGGCGAGGAAGGCCGAGTCCACCTCGAAGCGGGTCACGAAGCCCGCTCCGTCGTGCTTCACGTTCCAGTCGCGGGCGATGCGGATCGCGTAGTCCTCGTTGAGGACCGGGTAGAAGATCGGCTGCTCCGGCAGGCGCGGCGGCCAGGCCCGCCAGTCGAGGGCACGGACCAGGTCGAGCTCGGCGGGACCCGTCGGGCGCCAGAGAGTGGTGGTGGGCATGCGGGCGAGCCTACGGAGACCGCCGGGGCATTGACCAGCGGTTTCCCGGCCCCGGCCCGGCGGACCGCGCCCGGGGAATACCGGGTGCGGTCCTCCCCGCAGGTCTCGTAGGATCGCGGCAAGGGCGGGGTCGTAGCACAGAGGCAGTGCGCCTACTCCACTGTAGGAGGACGCCGGTTCGAATCCGGCCGCCCCGCCCCCTTCACTCCGGAGCCGCCACCCACTCCGCCGCCGCGCGCAGCGCAGCGGCCCCGGCCGGCAGGGGAAGGCCCAGGAAGCCGTGGAAGACGCCCGGGTGGAGCTGGACCGTGCAGTCGACTCCCGCTGCCGCGAGCCTGCGCGCGTAGGCGAGGCCCTCGTCCCGCAGCACGTCGCAGTCCGCGAGGACGATCAGGGTGCGCGCGAGCCCGGACAGGTCGGGGGCGCGCAGCGGGGAGACGTGCGGGTGGGCCGGGTCGCCGCCGTATGTGTCCCAGTACCAGGCCATGTGGGCGGCGGTGTGGAAGTAGCCCTCCGCGTAGGCCTCCACGGAGGCGGAGTCCATCGAGGCGTCCAGCGCCGGGTAGAACAGCAGCTGGCCCGCGACGAGTCCGGGTGCCCGCAGTGCGGTGACGGCGGCGAGGTTGCCGCCGCTGGAGTCGCCCGCCACCGTCACCCGCGCCGGGTCGCAGCCCAGCGCCTGCGCCTGCTCGCGCGCCCACAGCAGGACGGCCAGCGCGTCGTCCGTCGCCGCCGGCCAGGGGTGTTCGGGGGCGAGCCGGTAGTCCGCCGAGACCAGGACCGCTCCCGAGGCCGCCGCCAGCGACCGGCACAGGGCGTCGTGGGTGTCCAGCCCGCACATCACCCAGCCGCCGCCGTGGAAGTAGACCGCCAGGGGGCGGCCCTCGGCTCCCGGGTCGGGGTCGTAGACGCGGACCGGGACGCCGGCGGCGTCGGTGTCGTACACCGAGGCCACCTCCGGGCCGCACGGACCCGCGCCGTCCGATCCTCGCGATGCCGCCGCCCGCAGGGCCGCCGGATCGCCGGGGCCGGGGAAACCGGCCGTCATCGCGTCGCACAGCAGCCTGGCCGCCGGTGACAGGAGGTCGCCCGGACGGCTCGGGCCCCCCTCGGCGCCCGTAGTACCCGTATCGCCTGTATCGCCCGTAGCCCCCGCACCGCCCTTGCCGTTCGGACCGCTGGTGCCCGTCGGATCGCTCGGCTCGCTCATGCCGTCGTCATCCCCCCGTCGACCGTGAACTCCGTGCCCGTCACGTACGAGGACGCGTCCGAGCAGAGGAAGAGGACCAGCTCCCCGACCTCCTCCGGCCGCCCCATGCGGCCCAGCGGCACGTGCGACCAGTCCCGGCCGGCGACCGCCTCGGCGACCATCGGGGTGTCGATGGCTCCGGGGTGCACCGAGTTGACCCGGATCCGGTCCCCGGCCAGGTCCAGCGCCGCCGACCTGGTCAGCCCCCGCAGGCCGAACTTCGTGGAGCCGTAGGCCGCGTGGCCCGGTATCCCCACCAGTCCGGCGGTCGAGGAGATGTTGACGACCGAGCCGCCGCCGCCCGCCCGCAGGACCGGCGCCACCGCCCGTATGCCGAGGAACGGCCCCAGCAGGTTGACCCGCAAAAGCGCCTCGAAGCCGTCCAGGGTCTGCTCCTCCACGTGCGCCGTGCGCCACAGCGCCGCGTTGTTGACCAGCGCCGAGACCGTGCCGAAGGCCGCGACCGCCGCCTCCACCACCCCCGCCCAGCTCGCCGCGTCGGCCACGTCGTGCCGTACGTACAGCCCCTGGCCGCCGAGTTCCGCGGCCACCGCCCGGCCCTCGTCCTCCCGTACGTCCGTGACGACGACCCGCGCCCCGGCCGCCGCGCACAGCCGGGCTTCGGCGGCGCCCTGGCCGCGCCCGGCCCCGGTGATGACCACGACCTTCCCGTCGAGGGAGATGCCCATCGTTCAGCCCTCCAGCGCGCGGAAGTGCGGGATGACCTTCTCGCCCCACTGGCGGATGGTCTCCATGCACGCCTCCTGCGGCACGGTGCCCATCTGGATCAGGCACATCACCTCGTCGACGCCGATCTCGCGCAGCTGCTCGACGTACGCGATGGCGGTTTCGGCGCTGCCGTAGGCGTGCTCCGCGTTGTAGGTGCCGGTGTCGACCGGGCGGGCCGGGACGTTCGCCTCGTGCAGCTTGGCGACGAGTTCCTCGCGGCCCTGCGCCAGGGCGGCCACGTGGTCCTCGTCCTCCCCGTGGCCGGTGGGTTCGGGGCCGTTGCCGTACCAGTGCGCGATGGACTCGGCGAAGAAGCGCTGCCCGCGGGTGCCGAGCCGCAGCGCCCGCTCGGCGTCGTCGAGGACGATGGTCGGGCAGAGGGCGGAGAGGTGGTCGTTGACCCGGTCCGACACGAAGCGCTCGCCGTCACGGGTGGCGATGGCCTCGTCGTAGACCTTGCGCATCGCGCGGACGTCGTCGGCGCCCGCGAAGCCCATCACCAGGGCTCCTATGCCGAGTTCGGCGGCGAGCTTGAGGGTGTCGTGTTTGGAGCAGGCCATGAAGAGCGGCGGGTGCGGTTCCTGGACGGGGCGGGGCAGGATCGCGCCGGGGCCGATGTCGAGGGAGCCGTGCCACTCGAACCGCTCCTCCTTCCAGGCGGAGGAGAAGATCCGCAGCGCCTCTTCCATCTGCGGGTAGGTGTCCTCGGGGCGGACCCCGTACATGGACATCTCCTGGCGGGTGGCGCCGCGTCCGGCGCCGATGTCGACACGGCCGCCGGAGAGGACGTCGAGCATGGCGGCGCGCTCGGCGACGCGCACCGGGTGCTGGTAGCCGAAGGGCATGGTGACGACGCCGTGGCCGATCCGGATCCGCTGCGTCCGGGCGGCGACCCAGGTCAGGAAGATCTCGGAGGCGCTCATGTGGGCGTACTGGGTCAGTGAGTGGTGTTCGACGGCCCAGATCCGGTCGAAGCCCATCTCCTCGGCGAGGACGGCCTGTTCCACACAGTCGTGGATGACCTGGCGCTCGCGTGCGGGTGTGGGGTCGGCGAGCTGCGCCTCGAAGATCATCGAGAACTTCACGGTGCGGTCCCTCCATCCAGGAGTTACTTCGAATAGGAATACTTCTAGCAGTCATACCTGCCAGGGGGAAGGGTGCCGCGGGGACCGGTCGTAGACTGCGCTGCGTGGCAGAAGAGACGGCAGACGAGACGACGGACGAAGCGAAGGGGCGCGCACTCCCCGCGACCAGCTGGGCGGTGCTCGGCCTGCTCTCCTTCGGCGAGGAGCTCTCCGGCTACGACCTGAAGAAGTGGTCGGACTGGTCGCTGCGGTTCTTCTACTGGAGCCCGTCCTTCAGCCAGATCTACGGCGAGCTCAAGCGGCTGGAGAAGGCCGGCTACGCCTCCTCACGACTGGTCGCCCCGGAGAGCGGCACCCGCGACAAGCGGGTGTACCGGATCACCGACGAAGGCATGACGGCCGTACGGGAATGGGCGCGCGAGGCGCCGGTCGACCCGCCGGTGCTCAAGCACGGGCCGATGCTGCGGCTGTGGCTGGGCCACCTGCTGGAGCCGGAGCAGATGCGCGAAGTCCTCGTACAGCACCAGGAGTTCGCCGAGAAGATGCGCCGCCGCGCGGTGGCCGACGTGGAGGGCGCCCAGAACGAGGCGGCGTGGGCGTACCCGACGCTCACCCTCAAGTGGGCCGAGCGGTACTACGCCTCCGAGCGCGATCTGGCGGCCGCCATGCTGGCCGACATCGAGGAGCTCGGCAAGCGCCCGTAGGCGCGCCGGAAGTAGAGCAGCGGCGGCTCGCCCGCGCGGTGGACGGCCGGGCCGGTGACGCGGCCGAGCACGATGGCGCGGTCACCGCCGTCGAGGACGCCCTCGAGCGTGCACTCGACGGTCGCGAGGACCCCGTCGAGCAGGGGCGCGCCGTTGCCGCCCGGCCGCCAGGGCACGCCGGCGAACTTGTCTCCCCCGGTCACGGCGAACCGGCGCCACAGCTCCCGCTGATCCTCGGCCAGGATGTTGACGGCGAAGGCTCCGGCGGCCCGGATCCTCGGCCAAGAGCTGGGCCGGGCGCTGAGCCCCGTCCCGTATCTCGGCTCGGCGGTGCTGACCGTAAGGGCGCTGCTCGAGTCGGGCGACCGGGAGGCCTGTGCACGGCACCTGCCGGGGCTGGCGGAGGGCACCGTGGTGGGCGCGCTGGCCTGGGCGGAGGACCCGCCCGCCGGGCCGGGGAGCTGGGAGGCGGGCGACCTGGCCGCCCGGGCGGAGCCGGCGGCGCACGCCGGCCGCGCCGCGCCGCCCGCCGGCTCCGACTGGCTGCTCACGGGGACCAAGCGGTACGTCCTGGCCGGGCCCGCGGAGCCCGCGCTGCTGCTGGCCTTCGCCCGCACCGGGAACGGCGGCGGTGGACTGGGGCTGTTCGAACTCACCGGCCCGCCGGCGGACTTCACCGTACGGTCCACCATGGACCGCACCCGCCCCCTCGCGGAGCTGACCCTGGACCGGACCCCGGCCCGGCTGCTCTCCGCGGACGGCGCCCGGATCCTGGCGCGGGTCCGGGACGCGGCCTGCACGGCACTGGCCGCCGAGCAGACGGGGGAAGCCGGACGGGCCCTGGAGCTGACGGTCCGGTACGCGATGGACCGGATGCAGTTCGGGCGGCCGATCGGCTCCTTCCAGGCGGTGAAACACCGGCTGGCGGACATGTACACGGCGGTGGAGACGGCCCGTTCGCTGGCCCTCGCGGCGGCGGCCGCCGAGGACCGCCCGGAGGCGGCCGCCGCGGCCGCATCGGCCTGCTCGGAGGCGTTCGCGTACGTCGCCGGCGAGATGATCCAGCTGCACGGCGGCATCGGCATCACCTGGGAGCACGAGGCGCACGAGTTCTTCAAGCGGGCCCACGGCTCCGCCCAGCTGTTCGGCACGCCCGCCACACACCGGAAACGGCTGGGGTCCGTACTGGAGTTCCTCTCGGCGGGGTGACGCGGTCGACGTACCCTCGACCCATGACGGGCAGTGCGATCAACCTCCGCAAGGTCGAGGAAACGGCTCCGGCGCTCGTGAGCCTCTACAAGAGCGCCGGGGTCTCCCTGCGCAAGTTCGGCCTGGAGGGCGGACGCGCCGCGGTCTACCTGGTCCTGGACTATTCCGGGTCGATGCGCCCGTACTACCGGGACGGCAGCGTGCAGGCCCTCGCCGACCGGGTGCTGGGGCTGTCGGCGCACCTGGACGACGACGGCCGTGTGCCGGTGGTGTTCTTCTCCACGGAGGTCGACGCGATGGAGGAGATAGCGCTCGCCGGGCACGAGGGCCGGGTCACCGCGATCGCCTCCCGCCTCGGCCACATGGGCAAGACGGCCTACCACGCGGCGATGGACGCGGTGATCGACCACTACCTCGACTCGGGGGCCGGGCAGCCGGCGCTGGTCGTGTTCCAGACGGACGGTGGGCCCATCAACAAGCTCGCGGCGGAGAAGTACCTGTGCAAGGCGGCCCGGCTTCCGCTCTTCTGGCAGTTCGTCGGCTTCGGGAACACCCGCAGTTCGCAGTTCGACTTCCTGCGACGGCTGGACGAACTGCCCGTCCCGGCCCGGCGCGTGGTGGACAACGCCGGCTATTTCCACGCGGGCCTCGACCCGCGCGCCGTCCCGGACTCGGAGCTGTACGACCGCCTGGTCGGCGAGTTCCCGGCGTGGCTGGCGGCGGCGCGCAGCGCGGGCATCGTGCGCGCCTGAGCGGCGGCCGTCGGAGCCGCGCGCTTTGATGGGGGTATGACGACGAACAACTGGGCAGCGTTTGAGAAGGCCGAGCCGGAGTTCGCGGCGGCCGTCCAGGCCCGCTTCGCGCAGTACCCGCACCACGTCCTGGCCACCCTCCGCAAGGACGGCTCCCCGCGGCTGGCCGGGCTGAATGTCGACATCCGCGGCGGGGAGCTGTGGCTGGGCATGATGGCGGGCTCCCTGAAGGCCCGGGACCTCCAGCGCGACCCGCGGTTCGCCCTGCACACCAATCCGGGTGCGGGCGAGGAGATGGCGGACGGGGACGTACGGATCTCCGGGCGCGCGGTGGAACTGGTGGATCCGCCCGAGCTGCACCGGTACGCGGAGGAGACCGAGACCCCGCACCCCTTCCACCTGTTCCACGCCGATCTGACGGAGGTGGTCCGCATCGGCGTGGAGGGGGACGATCTGGTGGTGCGGTCCTGGACCCCGGCGCGCGGCCTGCGCACCATCCGCCGGGGCAATGACGACGAACCGCCGAGGGAGGACCCGCCGGCGTCGGAGGGTTCGGCTAGCTGAGCGGGAAGAGGGCGCCGGTCCCGAGGACGGAGGGGTCGACGTCGACCCAGTTGCGGTCGATGTTGATGGTGACCCCGCCGTAGGAGGCGTCGTGGTCGCCGCGGAACTGGTGGGCGCGGCGCCGGCCGGCCCACTGGGTGGTGCCCGCGGGCAGGCCCATGTCGGCGTCGCCGACGGAGGGCGAGTCGTTCCAGCGGGCGACCCACAGCACGTCCGGCATGGCCTCGGGTGCCTGGTGGTGGTGGGCGCTCAGCGCCTTGGCCCCGGAGCCCGCCGACACGTAGGCGGCGGAGCGGTAGCCCAGCTCGTGCAGGCGGACCGTCCAGGCGGTCAGGTAGGCGACGACCGGGGCGTCCCAGGTGGCACGGTCGGTGTAGCCCTCCACGTCGTTGTAGAGCACGGTGCCCGGGGGCAGGCCCAGCGATTCGGCGGCGGCCGCCGCGCCGTCGGCGGCGGACCGGCCCTGGGCGTCGGCCTCGGAGGGGTCGGTGGACAGGCCGGTGCTGGAGCTGTGCCAGGGCTGGGGGCCGACCCAGATCGGCATGAGGTGCCAGCCCGCGTCGGACTGCCGCCGCACCCAGTCGGCCGTGAGCTGCGGCTGGGCGCAGGCCCGGGCGCGGCCGCCGATGTAGATGCCGATCGCGCCGAAGGGGGAATCGGCCCGCCAGGTGTCCATGGACTGCTGGTTCGGGGCGGTGCAGGCGTCGAAGCCCTCGCCGGTGAAGGGGGGCTGTGCGGTACGGGGCGTGTCGCCTCCGGCGGCCACCGCGGGCTCGGCGGGGGGCTTGGGGCCCGAGGGAGTCACGGCGCGGGCGCGTGCCAGGACCCGGCGCACGGCGTCGGGCGCCTCCCCGTAGGAGACGGTGGCCATGACCCCGGGCCGGGTCAGGGCGTAGCGCAGCTCGTTGCTGTCGGTCTCGGGCGGGTCCTCGGGCGGCACGGTTCCGGAGTCGACGGTGATGGTGGGGATGTCGGCGCGCGGCGGGGCTCCGTCGAGGGGTTCGAGGTGGAGGGTGTCGGCGCGGCCGGCGACGGCCCGGCCGGTGCACCGCCGCTGGGTTCCGGCGCGGCCGAGGTAGAGGGTGGGCAGATCCAGCCGCAGGCAGGCGTCGGGGTCGAGCTCGAGGTCGACGATCCGCCAGTCGGCGGGGACGGCCAGGCGCAGGCCGCCGTAGTCGATGGTCCGCGCGTCGGCGGCGGCGGTCGTCGCGGCGGGGAGTACGGGGACCAGCAGGGCGGCGCCGAGGAGGCCGCTCAGCAGGGTTCGGATGGGGGCCATGATCCGGATAGTTACCAGAGTCACCGTGCGGCGGGGCCCCTCAACTGACCTCAGGAGCCCCGCGGAAGGCCCGTACGGCCTACGGCTCCGGGCTCGCCGGCTGGTCCCGGAAGGCGGGCAGGTCGAAGATCCGCTGCTTGCCGTCCTCGTCCATCAGCTCGACGAGGGGCAGCACCGGCTCCCACAGGTCCTGCTTGTCGACTTCCCGGACCAGTCCGTCCAGTTCGGTGTCGCCGAGCGCGGCGGCGGCGTCCGCGACGACCTTGCGCGCCTCGTCGGGCAGGACGCCGACCAGCGGCAGGAACTCGCCCCACAGCCCGGTCGCCACGACGGCCCGGACCACGCCGGCCAGCACCTGCGGATCCCGCAGCGAGTCCAGCCGTGCGACGGCGAGCCGGTCCTCCGCTCCGAGCAGGGCGACGAGGGGCAGCAGCGTCTCCCACAGCCCCTGATCGTGCGTCACCCGCACGAGTGAGTCCAGCGAGGCCGCGTCGAGGCGGGCCGTGAGCCGGGCGATCCGCAGCCGCTGCTCCCCTCCGACCATGGCGGCCACGGCGAGGGCCTCCTCCCAGAGCCCGGCGGCCGAGGCGGTGCGGACCACCGAGCCGAGCCGTTCGTCACCCATGAGTTCGAGGATGCGGGGCAGCCGCTCGGGCAGGTCGGCGTAGAACCCGGCCCTCAACACATCCGCGTCGTCGACCTGCTCGAGGATCCGCGCGAGCACCTGGTCGCGCATGTGGCCGACGAACCGGCCCATCGTGAGGTGGTCGCGGTTCTCGGCGAGCGCGACGGCGATCCGTACGACGAGCCCCTCGTCGAGCCGGTCCACGATCGCGGCGATCTTCCGCGGGTCCAGGTGGGCGCAGGACTCCGCCGTGAAGGACACGGGCAGCTTCTCGATGATGTCGGCGGCCCGCCCGGCCTCCAGCCGCCCCGCGACGGCGGCCGCCAGGCGGGGGCCGAGCGCCTTCTGCGAGATGGCGGCGGCCACCCCCGCGGGCACCAGCCTGGTCGCGGCGGCGATCCGGTCGAGCATCTCGGGGGCGCCGTCGAACAGCACGGCGGTGGCCCGCTCCCGAAAGGCCCGCACGTCCTCGCCCGGCAGCCCCGCGAGGAACCCGACCTCGGTGGCGTCCAGCCCCAGCAGCCGGCCCGCCTTCTCGACCTCGGCCCGCCCCGCGGCGCTCACCGGAACAACACCTTGCGCACGGCCCCCCGCGCGAGCGCGGGCACCAGCCTGAGCGCCTCCTCGGCGGCCTCGTTCAGCCCCCCGGCCCGCCGCGCCCGCTCGTCCCGCAGCGCGTCGGCGAGCACCGCCACTTCCCCGGCGTCCAGCCCCGCGAACGAGGCGGGAGGCCGAACACCCCCCAACTCCGCCTCCAGACGGCCCATTTCCTCATCGGTACGCACGGGACGACCTCCCCCACCAAAGACGACGACGGCTCGCCCCGAGCGTGGGCGCGCGTTGACTATTAGTCAATACTCGCGGGTAGGCCTGCTCCCGCCCGCCGCGCGCTCCGCGCCATCTCCTTGAGCACGAGCTCCTCTTCAGTGGCCCGTACGCCGAGCAGGCGCTCGGTATCGGAGGAGTCGAGGAGCAGTTCCCGGTCGTACTGGTACGCCATCTCGGGGATCTCGGCCATCACCGCGTCCGCGGCGACGGCCGCGTCCAGTTCCCGCGGGGTCATGGTCCTGAGCCTTGGCTCCGGGGCGCCGGCGATCGCGGCGAGCCGCCCCATCAGGTCCCTGGGGGACAGCTCGGACGTGGACGGCACGTGCCAGGCCCGGCCCCACACGTCCTCCCGCCCGCCGACGGCGACGAGCGTACGGGCGACGTCGTCCACGGCGGACCATGCGTGCCGGTGCTCCAGGCCGACCGGCAGGACCGCCTCGGTGCCGGCGAGCACGGCGGGTACGGCCGCCAGGGGGAACAGGCCCACTGCGGTCGCGCCGATGAAGTCGCCCGCCCGGACCTCGGCGAACCGCACCCGCCCGGCCTCGTGCGCGGCCAGGGCCTCCTCCCAGATGGCGGCGCGGACCCGCCCCTTGTCGGAGTTGGGCCGCATGGGCAGGTCGGGAGTGAGGGGGCCGCGCGGCTCCCCGTAGCCGTACACGTTGCCGACGAGGACGTAGGGGACCCCGCTGCGCTCGGCGGCGGTGAGGAGCGAGGCGGCGAGCGGCGGAAAGGCGGTCCGCCAGTCCTGATAGGCGGGCGCGGCGGCGTTGTAGAGCGTCTTCGCTCCGCGCAGCAGCTCGACCAGACGACCGGTGTCGCCGATGTCGGCGGAGACCCGCTCGACGAGCGGATGCTCGGGGCCGCCGCCCCTTCGCGTGACGATCCGGACCCGCTCCCCGGACTCGGCGAGCAGGCGGGCTGTGGCGGTGCCGATCGCTCCGGCGCCGACGATGACGTGCAGGGCCATGCCCGTACTCCCTTATCAATCAGCAGTGTTGCGTCTGTGAGCGGACCAACTCTCGCGCCGGACGGCCCCGTACAGTAGTGGCCGGAATGCCAAGAATCCGGAGGTTCGAGCCATGACGCCCCCTCGCCCGCACCGCGTCGCGGTCATCGCCCTCCCGCCGGTGACCACCTTCGACCTGTCGATCCCGGACGTGGTCTTCGGCGCGACGCGCGTCGGTGGGCAGCCCGCCTACGAGGTGACGGTCTGTACGGTCACCCCTGGCGTGGTGGAGGCGATGACCGGCATGGCCGTCGTGGTGTCGCACGGGCTGGACGCGATCGACCGGGCCGACACGGTGATGGTGACGGGCACCGGTTCGCGGACCGACGCCGACCCACGCGTGCTGGATGCCCTGCGGGCCGCCGCCTCCCGGGGCCTGCGCATCGCCTCCATCTGCACGGGCGCGTTCGTCCTCGCGCAGGCCGGGCTCCTCGACGGACGGCGCGCGACGACGTTCTGGACGATGTCGGAGGAGTTCCGCCGCCTCTTTCCGGAGGTGGACGTACGACCCGACGTGTTGTTCGTCGAGGACGACGGCGTCCTGACCTCGGCCGGGCTCTCGGCGGGGATCGACCTGTGCCTGCACATGGTCCGCCGCGACTGCGGGGCGGCGGTCGCGAACGCGACGGCCCGCCTGGTGGTGGCGGCCCCGATCCGCCCGGGCGGCCAGCCCCAGTTCATCGAGACCCCGCTCCCGCCCGAGCGCGGCACCTCCCTCGCGCCGACCCGCGCGTGGGCCCTGGCCCGCCTGGACGAACCGACCACCCTCGCCGACCTGGCCGGCCATGCCGGCACGAGCACCCGCACACTGACCCGCCGCTTCCGCGCCGAAACGGGCCTCAGCCCCCTCCAGTGGCTCCTGCACCAGCGCCTGGACCGCGCCCGCGAGATCCTGGAGACCACGACCCTGCCGATGGACCAGGTAGCTGCACGCAGCGGCCTCGGCACGGCCGACTCCCTGCGCGCCCACCTCCTGCGCCAGACGGGCCTCACCCCGTCCGCGTACCGGTCGCTGAAGCACGCCAAGGCACGTGTCGAGACCGCTACTTGACGTGGTCGATGCCGCATACGCCCCCCGAACGCCACAGCGCCCGCCATCCCTGGTCGGGGACATGGCGGGCGCTGCGTCAGGTTTCCGTACGCCTTTGTACGGACCGTATGAGGGGTCTCCCCGGGGGGAGGGGTGACGGGGTTACACCGTCAGTGAACGGTCCGTCGGCTTGACCGGGTACGGGAGGGTGCTGCTGCCGGTCAGGTAGCGGTCCACGCCGCGGGCGGCCGAGCGGCCTTCCGCGATGGCCCAGACGATGAGCGACTGGCCGCGGCCCGCGTCGCCGGCGACGAAGACGCCGTCGACGTTGGTCGCGTAGGAGGCGTCGCGGTCGATGTTGCCGCGGGCGTCCAGCTCCAGGCCGAACTGCTCCACCAGGCCGTTGGACTGGTCGGTGCCGGTGAAGCCCATCGCCAGGGTGACCAGCTGCGCGGGGAGGACGCGCTCGGTTCCGGGCTTCTGCTCCAGCTTGCCGTCCTTGAACTCCACCTCGACGAGGTGCAGCGCCTGGACGTTGCCGTCCTCGTCGCCCTCGAAGTGGGTGGTGGAGACGGAGTAGACCCGCTCGCCGCCCTCCTCGTGCGCCGAGGTGACCTTGTACAGCATGGGGAAGGTCGGCCAGGGCTGGTTCGCGTTCCGCTCCTCGCCCGGCTTCGGCATGATCTCCAGCTGCGTGACCGACAGCGCGCCCTGGCGGTGGGCGGTGCCCACGCAGTCCGCGCCGGTGTCGCCGCCGCCGATGACGACCACGTGCTTGCCCTCGGCCGTGATGGGGGGCGCCATGAAGTCGCCCTCCTGGACCTTGTTCGCGAGCGGCAGGTACTCCATCGCGAAGTGGATGCCCTTGAGGTCACGGCCCGGGACCGGCAGGTCGCGGGAGACCGTCGCACCGGCCGCGATGACGACCGCGTCGAACCGCTTGCGCAGGTCGGTCGCGGTCAGGTCGCGGCCGATCTCGATGCCGGTGCGGAACTTGGTGCCCTCCGCGCGCATCTGCTCGATGCGGCGGTTGATGTGCACCTTCTCCATCTTGAACTCGGGGATGCCGTAGCGGAGCAGACCGCCGATGCGGTCCGCGCGCTCGTACACCACCACGGTGTGACCGGCCCGCGTCAGCTGCTGGGCCGCGGCCAGACCGGCCGGACCGGAGCCGATGACGGCGGCCGTCTTGCCGGACAGGCGCTCGGGCGCCTGCGGGGTGGCGTCGCCGTTGTCCCAGGCCTTGTCGATGATCGAGACTTCGACGTTCTTGATCGTGACGGCCGGCTGGTTGATGCCGAGGACGCACGCCGACTCACACGGGGCCGGGCACAGGCGGCCCGTGAACTCCGGGAAGTTGTTCGTGGCGTGCAGCCGCTCCGACGCCGCCGCCCAGTCCTCGCGGTAGGCGTAGTCGTTCCACTCGGGGATCAGGTTCCCGAGCGGGCAGCCGTTGTGACAGAACGGGATGCCGCAGTCCATGCAGCGGCCGGCCTGCTTGCTGATGATCGGCAGGAGGGAGCCGGGGACGTAGACCTCGTTCCAGTCCTTGAGGCGCTCGGCCACGGGACGGGAACAGGCGGTCTCGCGCGGGGTGGTGAGGAAGCCCTTCGGGTCAGCCATGGGTCGCCGCCTCCATCATCTTCTCCGTGGTCTCGGATTCCGAGAGTCCGGCGAGCTCAGCGGCGTCCTTGGCGGCGAGCACTGCCTTGTACGTGGTCGGGATGATCTTGCTGAAGCGGGCCGCCGCGGCGTCCCAGTCAGCCAGGAGCTTCGCGGCCACGGTCGAGCCGGTCTCCTCCTCGTGGCGGCGCACCACATCGTGCAGCCACTGCTTGTCGGTGTCGGAGAGCTCGGTCTCGACCGCCTCCGCGTTGCCGACGTTGACGTTGTCCGGGTCGAGGTCGATGACGTACGCGACGCCGCCCGACATGCCGGCCGCGAAGTTGCGGCCCGTCTCGCCCAGGACGACCGCCTGGCCGCCGGTCATGTACTCGCAGCCGTGGTCGCCCACGCCCTCCGAGACGACCAGGGCGCCGGAGTTGCGGACGCAGAAGCGCTCGCCCGTGCGGCCGCGCAGGAACATCTCGCCGCCGGTGGCTCCGTAGCCGATGGTGTTGCCGGCGATGGTGGAGTACTCGGCGAGGTGGTCGGCGCCGCGGTCCGGGCGGACCACGATGCGGCCGCCGGAGAGGCCCTTGCCGACGTAGTCGTTGGCGTCGCCCTCCAGGCGCAGCGTGATGCCGCGCGGCAGGAAGGCGCCGAAGGACTGGCCGGCGCTGCCCGTGAAGGTCAGGTCGATGGTGTTGTCGGGCAGGCCCGCGCCACCGAACCTCTTGGTGACCTCGTGGCCGAGCATGGTGCCGACGGTCCGGTTGATGTTCCGGATGGCGACCTGGGCCCGGACGGGCTGGGCGGTCTCGGCGGAGTCGGCGGCCAGCGCGTCGGCCGCGAGCTCGATCAGCTCGTTGTCGAGGGCCTTCTCCAGACCGTGGTCCTGCTCGATCAGGGCGTGGCGGACCGCGCCCTCGGGCAGCTCCGGCACGTAGAAGAGGGGCTCGAGGTCGAGGCCCTGGGCCTTCCAGTGCGTGACGGCCTTCGTCGTGTCGAGCAGCTCGGCGTGGCCGACGGCCTCCTCGATCGTGCGGAAGCCCAGCTCGGCGAGGAGCTCGCGCACCTCCTCCGCGATGAACTCGAAGAAGTTGACGACGAACTCCGGCTTGCCGGAGAAGCGGTCGCGCAGGACCGGGTTCTGCGTGGCGATGCCGACCGGGCAGGTGTCCAGGTGGCAGACGCGCATCATGACGCAGCCGGAGACGACGAGCGGCGCGGTCGCGAAACCGAACTCCTCGGCGCCGAGCAGCGCGGCGATGACCACGTCGCGGCCGGTCTTGAGCTGGCCGTCCGTCTGGACGACGATCCGGTCGCGCAGGCCGTTGAGCAGCAGGGTCTGCTGGGTCTCGGCGAGGCCGAGCTCCCAGGGACCGCCCGCGTGCTTCAGCGAGGTGAGCGGGGAGGCGCCCGTACCGCCGTCGTGGCCGGAGATGAGGACGACGTCCGCGTGCGCCTTGGAGACACCCGCGGCGACGGTGCCGACACCGACCTCCGACACCAGCTTCACGTGGATGCGTGCCGCCGGGTTGGCGTTCTTGAGGTCGTGGATCAGCTGAGCCAGGTCCTCGATGGAGTAGATGTCGTGGTGCGGCGGCGGGGAGATCAGGCCGACGCCCGGGGTGGAGTGCCGGGTCTTGGCGACCCACGGGTAGACCTTGTGGCCGGGCAGCTGGCCGCCCTCGCCGGGCTTGGCACCCTGCGCCATCTTGATCTGGATGTCGTCCGCGTTGACCAGGTATTCGCTGGTCACGCCGAAGCGGCCGGAGGCGACCTGCTTGATGGACGAACGCCGCGCCGGGTCGTACAGGCGCTCCGGGTCCTCGCCGCCCTCACCGGTGTTGGACTTGCCGCCCAGCTGGTTCATGGCGATGGCGAGGGTTTCGTGCGCCTCCTTGGAGATGGAGCCGTACGACATGGCGCCGGTGGAGAAGCGCTTGACGATCTCGGAGACCGGCTCGACCTCGTCGATGGAGATCGACGGGCGGTCGGACTTGAAGCCGAACAGGCCGCGGAGCGTCATCAGGCGCTCGGACTGCTCGTTCACGCGGTCCGTGTACTGCCGGAAGATGTCGTACCGGCGGTTGCGGGTGGAGTGCTGGAGGCGGAAGACCGTCTCCGGGTCGAACAGGTGCGGCTCGCCCTCGCGGCGCCACTGGTACTCGCCGCCGATCTCCAGCGCGCGGTGCGTCGCCGGGACGCCGGAGGCCGGGTACGCCTTGGCGTGGCGGGCGGCCACCTCCTTGGCGACGACCTCCAGGCCGGCGCCGCCGATCTTGGTGGCGGTGCCCGAGAAGTACGTGTTGACGAACTCCTCGTTGAGGCCGACGGCCTCGAACACCTGGGCGCCGCGGTAGGAGGCGACGGTGGAGATGCCCATCTTGGACATGACCTTCAGGACGCCCTTGCCGAGCGCGTAGATCAGGTTCTTGATGGCCTGCTCCGGCTCCAGGCCGGACAGGAAGGTACCGGCGCGCAGCAGGTCCTCGACGGACTCCATGGCGAGGTACGGGTTGACGGCGGCGGCGCCGTAGCCGATGAGCAGCGCGACGTGGTGGACCTCGCGGACGTCACCGGCCTCGACCAGCAGACCCACCTGGGTGCGCTGCTTGGTGGCGATGAGGTGGTGGTGCACGGCGGAGGTGAGCAGCAGCGAGGGGATCGGCGCGTGCTCGGCGTCCGAGTGGCGGTCCGAGAGGACGATCAGGCGGGCGCCGGCCTCGATGGCGGCGTCGGCCTCGGCGCGGATCTCGTCGATCCGGGCGGCCAGCGCCTCGGCTCCGCCGGAGACCCGGTAGAGGCCCGAGAGGGTGGCGGCCTTCATGCCCGGCATGTCGCCGTCGGCGTTGACGTGGATGAGCTTGGCCAGCTCGTCGTTGTCGATCACCGGGAAGGGCAGGGTGACGCTGCGGCAGGACGCGGCGGTCGGCTCCAGCAGGTTGCCCTGCGGGCCCAGCGAGGACAGCAGCGAGGTGACGAGCTCCTCGCGGATGGCGTCCAGCGGCGGGTTGGTGACCTGCGCGAAGAGCTGGGTGAAGTAGTCGAAGAGCAGCCGGGGGCGCTCGGACAGGGCGGCGATCGGCGAGTCCGTGCCCATGGAGCCGAGCGGCTCGCCGCCGGTGCGGGCCATCGGCGCGAGGATGATGCGCAGCTCTTCCTCGGTGTAGCCGAAGGTCTGCTGGCGGCGGGTGACCGAGGCGTGGGTGTGCACGATGTGCTCGCGCTCGGGCAGGTCCGACAGCTCGATCTCGCCGGTCTCCAGCCATTCGGCGTACGGCGCGGCGGAGGCGAGCTCGTTCTTGATCTCGTCGTCCTCGATGATCCGCTTCTGGGCGGTGTCGACGAGGAACATCTTGCCGGGCTGGAGGCGGCCCTTGCGGACGACCTTGGCCGGGTCGATGTCGAGCACGCCGACCTCGGAGCCGAGGACGACGAGGCCGTCGTCGGTGACCCAGTAACGGCCGGGGCGCAGACCGTTGCGGTCGAGGACCGCGCCGACCTGGGTGCCGTCGGTGAAGGTGACGCAGGCCGGGCCGTCCCAGGGCTCCATCATCGTGGAGTGGTACTGGTAGAACGCGCGGCGGGCCGGGTCCATGGAGGTGTGGTTCTCCCACGCCTCCGGGATCATCATCAGCACGCTGTGCGGCAGCGACCGGCCGCCGAGGTGGAGCAGCTCCAGGACCTCGTCGAAGGAGGCCGAGTCGGAGGCGTCCGGGGTGCAGATCGGGAAGATGCGGTCCAGCGCGCCGTCGCCGAAGACGCCGGAGGCCAGCTGGGACTCGCGGGCCTTCATCCAGTTGCGGTTGCCCTTGACCGTGTTGATCTCGCCGTTGTGCGCGACGAAGCGGTACGGGTGGGCGAGCGGCCAGGACGGGAAGGTGTTCGTCGAGAACCGCGAGTGGACCAGGGCGAGCGCCGACGCGAAGCGGCGGTCGGAGAGGTCCGGGAAGAAGGGCTCCAGCTGGCCGGTGGTCAGCATGCCCTTGTAGACGATGGTGCGGGCGGAGAGCGACGGGAAGTAGACCCCGGCCTCGCGCTCGGCGCGCTTGCGCAGCACGAAGGCCTTGCGGTCCAGCTCGATGCCCGTGCTCCCGTTGGAGACGAACAGCTGGGAGAAGGCCGGCATGGTGGCGCGGGCGCCGTTGCCGAGCAGGTCCGGCGTCACCGGAACCTCGCGCCAGCCGAGGACCGTCAGGTTCTCCTCGGCGGCGATGGCCTCGATCTGCTCCACGGCGACGGCCTGTGCGGAGCCGTCGGCGGGGAGGAAGGCGATGCCGACGGCGTACGCGCCGGCCTCGGGAAGGTCGAAACCGGCCACCTCGCGCAGGAACGCGTCGGGCACCTGGGACAGGATTCCGGCGCCGTCGCCCGAGTCCGGCTCGGAGCCGGTCGCGCCGCGGTGCTCGAGGTTCCGCAATACGGTCAGCGCCTGCTCAACGAGCGTGTGGGTCGCCTCGCCGGTGAGGTTCGCCACGAATCCGACGCCACAGGCGTCCTTCTCGTTGCGCGGGTCGTACATGCCCTGCTGGGCGGGGCGACCGTCCATGGGCGACCAGGCAGTGGTGCTGGGGCCGGTCGCGGAGTGCGTGGATGCGGAACGCATCGGCTCTCCCGTCGTCGTCGTGGCATATGTGCATAGCCGAGGGACGACGTTGGCCCTCTGCGAAATTTCGTGCAGGTTACATGATGGCGGCAATCCCGAGAAGCGGATATGCCATTCCAGCATGCGGACAATGCACGAGGCAGAAAAGAAGGGGACCTTCGGCGACGCTGCAGAAAGTTGACGGGGGACGAAGGTCCCGGCGCGTGGCGGGCTTCATTGCCCGGGCGCCCCGATCTGATGCCCGCTGGACACAGGATCGAAACCGCAGGGTAACGGATTACTTATGCGGAGCTCTGCATAGTGTGGCACTCCCTGCTCGATCAGCCTACGGCTCCACCGATCCAGGTGCCCAGGATGTACGTCACACCGGCGGCCGCGCCACCCAGGACCAGCTGCCGCAGTCCGCTGTACCACCAGGACCGGGCGGTGACCCGCGAGACGACCGCGCCGCACGCGAAGAGCCCGGCCAGCGCCAGCAGCACCGCCGGCCACAGGGACGTGGCACCGAGCAGGTACGGCAGTACGGGGAGCAGCGCGCCCAGGGCGAAGGAGCCGAAGGACGAGACCGCGGCGACGAGCGGCGAGGGCAGGTCGTCGGGGTCGATCCCGAGCTCCTCGCGGGCGTGGATCTCCAGCGCCTGCTCGGGGTCACGGGACAGCTGCATGGCGACCTCGCGGGCGAGGGCCGGTTCGACACCGCGCGAGACGTAGAGCTCGGCCAGCTCCTCCATCTCGTCGACGGGGTGCTTGCGCAGCTGCTGGCGCTCGATGTCCAGTTCGGCGAGGACCAGTTCGCGCTGCGAGGCCACGGAGGTGTACTCGCCGGCCGCCATCGAGAAGGCGCCGGCCGCGAGGCCCGCGAGCCCGGTGATCACGATGGTGTGCGGGGCGACGGCGCCGCCCGCCACGCCGGTCATGAGCGCGAGGTTGGAGACCAGTCCGTCCATGGCACCGAAGACGGCCGGGCGCAGCCATCCGCCGTTGACATCGCGGTGGGTGTGGTTGTCCCGGTGCGCGGTGTGCAGCGGTGCTTCGATGTCGATGATGGACATACGGATGTCTCCCCATGTGTGCGAACGGGCGCCGCGAGACACGCCGCTCCCCCTGGACACCTCGAAAGTACGCACGATTTTTGTGGCCCGCCAGCAAGGTAGGCCGTACTTACCTGCGGTTTTGCGGGTCGGCGACCGGGTGACGGGGACGTTCGCGGGGTGTTTCGCGACGAGCGACAAACCACCTGCCATGGCACAAATCCCCCAAGGGCTCACGATGGGTCCCACCAAATGGAGAGGCGCGCCATGGAGCTGATTGCATGCAATCCGCAGGTCCTCCTCGAACGGGCCAGGGGCGCTCTTCTGGGCCTCGCGGTGGGGGACGCGCTGGGCGCCCCCGCCGAGAACATGAAACCGTCGGAGATCCGCGCGAAGTGGGGCCGCATCGAGGGCTTCGTCTCCGACGACCCGGCGGGGACGGACGACACGGAGTACGCGATCTTCTCGGGCCTGCTGCTGGCCCGCCACGGATCGGCGCTCACCGTCGCGCACGTCGAGCGCGCGTGGCACCACTGGATCGCGGACCTGGACGAGGGCCCATTCCGCGGGGCCGGCTTCAGCGAGCGCGGCACCCTCGAAAACCTCCGGCGCGGCCTGGCGGCCCCGATCTCGGCCCAGCACCGGCACGCCTGGTCGGACGGGCTCGCCATGCGGGCAGCCCCCTTCGGGGTGTTCGCGGCGGGCCGCCCGGCGGAGGCGGCCCGGCTGGTCGCCATCGACGGCTCCGTCAGCCACGACGGCGAGGGCATCTACGGGGGCCAGGCGGTGGCGGCGGGCGTCGCCGCGGCCATGGCGGGCGGCAGCCCCGCGTCGGTGGTCTCGGCGGCGCTGTCCGTCATCCCCTCCGACTCGTGGACGGCCCGCTCCCTGCGCCGGGCCGTCACCGCCGCGCCGAGGGGGGAGCGGGCGGTGCGCTCGGCGGTGGTCATCGGGGGCTACCCGTGGACGGACCTGGCCCCCGAGGCCGTGGGCCTGGCCTTCGGCGCCTTCGCGGCATGCCGGGGCGACTTCCCCTCCTCCGTCCTGACCGCGGTGAACATGGGCCGCGACGCCGACACCACGGCGGCGGTCGCGGGCGCGCTGGCGGGCGCCCTCTGCGGCGCGGGCGCCGTCCCCCTCCCCTGGTCCTCGGCCATCGGCCCGGTCCGCGGCAGCTGCCTCCCCTCGATGCGGGGCTACCACGTCCTGGACATCGCGGACCTCCTCACCCCGGAATACGAGGCCCCCAGATGACCCCGGCAGACTCGGCCCCACCCGCCACCGCCACCGCCCCGGAACCGGTGCCCACCACCTCCGCCGTCCCGGAACCGGTGCCCACCACCACCTCCTCCTCCGCCGCCGCCGCCGCCCAGGAACGGGTGCCCACCACCTCCGCCGTCCCGGAACCGGTGCCCCCCACGCCCGGCACCTTCCTCCTGCGCGCCGAGCCCGGCGCCTTGCCCCTCCCGGACCTCCAGCCCGCCACCCCCACACGCCCCGAACCCGGAACCCCTGCGCCCCGGCCGCCGACGGAAACCACCCAGGTCGGCGCGGAGCCCGGAACGGACCCCGGGGCCACAACCACTCAGCTCGGCACGGACGCCAGGACGGACTCGGGGAGTGTCGTCGTCCGCGTCGAGGTGCGGGGCGGCGGCGCCGGGGGGCGGCGGATCGAAGGGCTGCTGCTCGGGCTGGCCGCGGGCGACGCGGCCGGCTGGCCCGCCGCCCGCCACCGCGCCAGCCGCATGCCCGAGTGGACCCGCCGCCTCACCCGCGAGCTCGACACCTTCGCCGAGCAGAACGCCACCACCACCCTCCCTGTCCCCATCGCCCTCAACCAGCCCCCCGAACCCCTCCGCCTCGGACCGAGCGACGACGCCGAGTGGGCCGCCTTCGCCGCCGAGTCCGTCCTCACCGCCGCCGGAGTCCTGCTCAGCGACCTCTCCCGGTCCAGGCGGATGCGCGCCGCCATCGACCTCGCCTGGAACGCCCTCGCCTCCGAGATCGCCGCGGCGGCGGACCGCGCGCCCGAGGTCGAATCCGCCGTCCTCCCCCTCCGCGCCCGCATCTCCGTCCGCGCCGGCCTCGGCAACCTCGCCGCCGGCCTGCGCCCGCCCGCCACCGGCCACGACAACCCGCACTACTTCGACGACGCCGCCTGCATCCGCGCCTGCGTCCTCGCCGTCGTCCACCCCGGCGACCCCCGCGCGGCGGCCGACCTCGCCGAGTTCGACGCCCGCTACACCCAGGACGGCGACGGCGTCCACGGCGCCCGCGCCATGGCCGCCGCCGTCGCCACCGCCCTCGCCACCCCCGACGTGGACGCCGCCGTCGACGCCGCCCTCGAACAGCTCCCCGCATCCACCGAGATCGCCCGCAACGCCCGCCACGCCGTCAAACTCGCCCGCACCCACCGGGCGGACGGTCTCGGCGGCGGCGCCTTCGCCATCGTCCCCACCCTCGAACACGAGATCGTGGACCACGTCTACAGCTACGGGATCGCCGCCGCCGAAACCGTCCCCGTGGCCCTCGCCCTCGCGACCGCCGCCCGCGGCAGGGTGACCGAGGCCGTCCCCGCCGCCGCCTGCCTGTCCCGCGTCGCGGACTCCGCCCCGGCCCTCGCCGGCGCGCTCACCGGCGCCCTCGGCGGCGGCGACTCGATCCCCGCCGCCTGGCGCGAGGCCTGCCGCACCCTCTCCGGCTGCGCCCTCCCCCGCCTCGCCGGAACCGATCTCGTGGAGCTCGCCACGCTCCTCGGTCGCACGGAACTCACCGCACCCAAGGGATGATTCGGACATGACGCTCACGTTGGAGGACCGGGCCTGCGGCGCTCTCGTCGGAGCCGCCGTCGGCGACGCACTCGGCGGCCCGGTGGAGGGCTGGAGCCCGGACCAGATCGTGGAACGGCACGGCGGCCGCGTGCACGGCATCGTCGGCCCGTGGCACGAGGACTGGCGCACCGCCCGCCCCATCGCCCCGTACCACAAGGGTGACGGGCACGTCACCGACGACACGCTGATGACGCACGCGCTGGTACGGGTCTACGAGGCCGTACGGGACCACCTCGACGCCTACGCCGTCGCCGACCACCTGGTCCCCGATCTGATGACGAACCCCCGCTGGATCCCCGAACTGGAGGCGGAGGCCCTGCCGTTGCAGCGGATCTTCCTCGCCGAGAAGTGGATCGTGACCCGGCTGCACTACGCGCACGCCGACCCCCGCGAGGCGGGCAGCGGCAACATCGTCAACTGCGGTGCGGCGATGTACATGGCGCCGGTCGGGATCGTCAACGCGGGCAATCCGGCGGGCGCGTACGCGGAGGCGCTGGACATTGCGGGCGCCCACCAGTCGTCGTACGGACGGGAGGCGGCGGGCGTGTTCGCGGCGGCGGTCGCGGCGGCATGCGTGCCGGGTGCGACGGCCGCCTCGGTGGTGGACACGGCCCTGTCCCTGGCCAAGGACGGCACCCGGGCGGCCATCGCCGCCGTCGCCGAAGCGGCCTCGGCGCACCGGGACTTCGAGTCGGCCCTGGTCCCGCTCCGCGCCGCGGTGGCCCCGTACGACTCGGTCGGCCCGGACTACCGCGCCCCCTCGCTGGGCGCCCGCCGCCCTTCCCGCCTGCACTCCATCGAGGAACTCCCGATCGCCCTCGGGATGCTGCTGATCGCGGACGGCCGCTACGAGACCTCCGTGCTCGGCGCCGTCAACTACGGCCGGGACTGCGACTCCATCGCCACCATGGCCGGCGCCGTCGCCGGGGCGCTGGGCGGCGAGGCCGCGGTCCCGGCGGCCTGGGCCAAGCAGGTCGCCGAGGCCAGCCGTCTCGACCTCCACGCCCCGGCCGCGGCCCTGGCGGCGGTGGCCCGCGAGGTCTTCACCCTCGACCGCGCCCGCCGCCGCGCCCACGAAGCCGCCTTCGCCGCCCTCACGGACCCCCGATGACACCCCCGCCCCCCACCCACCGCCCCACGACCACGGGCCTCCCCCGAGAACCCCAACCCCGACCCACCCCAGCCAGGCCAACGCCCCCCACCGAAGCCCCCACCCACCGCCCCACCGCCACCAGCCTCCCCCGAGAACCCCAACCCCGACCCGCCCCGGCCAGGCCGACGGCCCCTGCCGAAGCCCCCGGCCGCCGCCCCACCGCCACCGCCCACCCCGCGGAACGCGGCCCCCGGTCCGGCCGCAGCCCGTCGCCCGCGCCCGCGGGACACCGGTCCGGGGCCGCTTTCCCGGCGGCAGCGCCTCATCGCCCCGACGGCGGCGGTTTCCCCGGGTCGCAGTCCCCTCTCCGCCCCGGGCCGGCGCCCGCGACCCCGCCCGGGCGTGCCGTCCCGGCAGGCGGCGACGGGCCGCTGCGGGTCACCTGGGTACAGCCCGAGGACCTGATCGGGCACGAGCTACGGCAGGCCGCCGAGGACGGCCGGGACGCCGAGGCGGTCCGGCGGACCTGGGCGGCGGCCGGCGGGCACCCGGCCCCCGGGCGGGCCGGCGCCTCCCCCGGCCCGGCATCCGCGGAACTGCGCGCCCTCGCGAGCCGCCTCCTGGACGAACTCGCCCGCCTCCCCTCCCCCCTCGCCCCCGACGAACCCACCTCCTGGCAGTCCATCCGCGCCACCCGGCCCGCCCCGGACCCCGACTCCGACTCCGCCCCCGGCTCGGCGCGGGGCCGGGTGGGTGCCGGGGCGCCCCCGCAGGGCGCCGAACGCCGTACCGCATCACTGTCCGACCCCGAGGCCACGTTCGGCGCCCGAGGAGGTGCCCCGGCGCACGCCCGGCCCCGCGCCGAGGCGGACCCGGGCCCGGGGCCGGGCCACGGGGTTCCCCGTCGGCCGGGCGACGGGGTCCCCCGTACCGCCGCGCCCGCGGCCCACCCCGCCCCCCTGCAGACCCGGCTGGAAGCCGCCTGGCTCGGGCGGGCCGCCGGGTGCCTGCTCGGCAAGCCCGTCGAGAAGCTGCCGCTCGACGGGATCCGGGCCCTCGCGCGGGCCGCCGGGAACTGGCCGCTGGACGACTGGTTCACCGAACGCGGCGTCCCGCCGGAGGTACTGGCCGCCCACCCCTGGAACCGCCGCTCGGCCCCGACCTCCCTCGCCGAGAACATCGACGGCATGCCCGAGGACGACGACCTCAACTACCCCCTCCTCGGCCTGCTGCTCCTCCAGCGGCACGGCAAGGGCTTCACCACCGCCGACGTCGGCCGCCTCTGGCTCGACGAACTCCCCGCCGGCCGGACCTTCACCGCCGAGCGCGTCGCCTACCGCAATCTGCTGCACGGCCTGGAGCCCCCGCTCACCGCCACCCACCACAACCCCTTCCGCGAGTGGATCGGCGCCCTCATCCGGGCCGACGTCCACGGGTGGACCAACCCCGGCGATCCGGCCGCGGCCGCGGCCCAGGCCCACCGTGACGCCGTCCTCACCCACACCGCCAACGGGGTGTACGCCGCGCTCTTCGTCGCCGCCGCCACCGCCGAGGCCGCCGGCGGCCGCGCCGACGTGCACACCGCGCTCCGGGCCGGCCTGGCCGTCGTACCGCCCCGTTCCCGCCTCGCCGAGGCCGTCCGCCACGGGATCGCGGCGGCCGAGCGGGAGGCCGACTTCGACCGCGTCGTGGACCGGCTGCACGCCCGCTACGGCCACCACCACTGGGTGCACGCCCTCCCCAACACCGCCCTGCTCGCCGCCGCCCTCACCCACGCGGACGGCGACTTCACCGGCTCCATCTGCCGTGCGGTGTCGGGAGGTTGGGACACCGACTCCAACGGCGCCACCGCCGGCGCCCTCGCCGGGATCCTGGCCGGCTCACCGCGGAACCTCCCGCACCGCTGGACCGCACCGCTCAACAACCGCCTCTCCACCAGCGTCCCCGGCTTCGACGGCATCGGCTTCGACGCCCTCGCCCGCCTCACCCACCACCTCGCCGCACAGGAGGCACCACACTCATGACGGCCATCGCCGTGCTCGGCAGTACGAACATGGACCTCGTCGCCTACGTCCCCAAAGCCCCCCGCCTCGGGGAGACCGTCACCGGCCGCTCCTTCCGTACGGTCCCCGGCGGCAAGGGCGCCAACCAGGCCGTCGCCGCGGCCCGCCTCGGCGGGGAGGTGGTCATGATCGGCGCGGTCGGCGCCGACGAGTTCGGCGTACGGCTGCGCTCCGCGCTCACCGCGGCCGGGGTCGAAACGGCGGCCCTGCGCACCGTCGAGGGCCCCAGCGGCACCGCCCACATCACGGTGGACGACGAGGGCGCCAACAGCATCATCGTCATCCCCGGCGCCAACGCCCACGTCACCGGTCTGGAGGCGGACGACGACGCCCGGATCGCCGCCTGCGACGCCCTGCTCCTCCAGCTCGAACTCCCCTTGGAGGCCGTCCTCGCCGGAGCCGTGGCCGCCCGCGCCCACGGCGTCCGTACGGTCCTCACCCCGGCCCCCGCGCAGCCGCTGCCGGCCGAACTCCTCGCCGCGACCGACCTGCTGGTCCCGAACGAGCACGAGGCCGCCGCCCTGACCGGGCTCACCGACCCCCGCCAGGCGGCCGCGGCCCTCCTGCAGGACGTCCCCGAGGTGGTGATCACCCTCGGTGCGGCCGGCTCCCTGTACGCCGCCCGGGGCCGGGAGGCGCTGACCGTGCCAGCGCCACGGGTCCGGGCCGTGGACACCACCGCGGCCGGGGACACCTTCGTCGGCGCCCTCGCGGTGGCCCTGGGCGAGGGCCGCCCCATGGCCGACGCCCTCGCCTGGGCCTCCTGCGCCGCCGCCCTGTCCGTCCAGCGCCCCGGCGCCCAGGACTCGATGCCGAGCCGAGCCGAAACCGACGCGGCCGCCCCGGCCGGGCCGGGCGCCGGGACCGGGGCGGCCGCCGCGCCCGGAGCCTCGTCGTGACAGCCGCCGCAACAGGAGCCGGCGCCGCACCCTCCCGCGCCCCCGACCCGGAGGCCGCCGGACCGCTGCAAGGACTGCGCGTCCTCGACCTCGCCACCCTGTTCGCGGGCCCGCTGGCCGCCACCCTCCTCGGGGACTTCGGCGCCGAGGTGATCAAGGTCGAGCACCCCGTCCGCCCCGACCCCTCGCGCGGGCACGGCCCGGCCAAGGACGGCGTCGGCCTGTGGTGGAAGCTGCTCGGGCGGAACAAGCGGACGATGACCCTCGATCTGTCCGCCCCCGGCGGCCGGGACACCCTGCTGCGCCTGGCAGCCACCGCCGACGTCGTCATCGAGAACTTCCGCCCCGGCACCCTGGAGCGGTGGGGTCTGGGCTGGCCCGAGCTGTCCGCCGCGAACCCGCGGCTGGTCCTGACCCGCGTCACGGCCTTCGGCCAGCAGGGCCCCTACGCCCACCGCCCCGGCTTCGGCACCCTCGCGGAGGCGATGAGCGGCTTCGCCGCGATCACCGGCGAGCCGGACGGGCCGCCGACGCTGCCGCCCTTCGGTCTCGCGGATTCCATCGCCGCGCTCACCACCGCCTACGCCGTGATGACCGCGCTCGCCGGCCGCGACCGCACCGGGCACGGGCAGGTCGTGGACCTGGCCATCATCGAGCCGATCCTCACCGTGCTCGGCCCGCACCCGCTCTGGTACGACCAGCTCGGCTACGTCCAGCCCCGCACGGGCAACCGTTCCACGAACAACGCCCCCCGCAACACCTACCGCAGTGCCGACGATCGCTGGCTGGCGGTGTCCACCTCCGCCCAGTCCGTCGCCGAACGGGTCATGCGGCTGGTGGGCCGGCCCGAGGTGATCGCCGAGCCCTGGTTCGCGTCCGGCGCCGGCCGGGCGGCCCACGCGCACGTCCTGGACGAGGCGGTCGGCGGCTGGATCGCCCGCCACAAGGCCGAGGAGGTCATCGCGGCCTTCGAGGAGGCCGAGGCCGCCGTCGCGCAGGTCTACGACGTACGGGACGTGATGGCCGACCCGCAGTTCGCGGCGCTGGACACGGTCACCGAGGTCCAGGACCCGGAACTCGGCCCGCTCCGGATGCAGAACATCCTCTTCCGGCTCTCCGAGACCCCCGGCGCGATCCGCTGGGCGGGCCGCCCGCACGGCGCGGACACCCACGAGGTCCTGACGGAGCTCGGCCTGACGGAGGCCGAGATCACCGCTCTGCGGAGGGAGGGGGCGCTGTGATCCTGACCTGGCTGTACGCACCGGGCGACCGCCCGGAGGTGGTCGCCAAGGCCCTCGACAGCGGTGCGGACGCCGTCATCGTGGACCTGGAGGACGCGGTTCCGGTCTCCCGCAAGGAGTACGCCCGCGCCGCCACGGCCGAACGCCTCGGCGAGCGGCAGCCGGTCCCCGTCCACGTACGCGTCAACCCGCTCGACTCCCCCTGGGGCGGCGCCGACCTCGCCGCCCTCGGGGGGCTGCACGGCCTGGCGGGGCTGCGGCTGCCGAAGATCAGCGCGCCGGAGCAGGTGGTGGCCGCCGCCGACCGCACGGGCGGGGTCTGCCTGCACGCGCTGCTGGAGTCGGCGCTGGGGGTGGAGCGTGCGTACGAGATCGCCCGCGCGCATCCCGCCCTGCGCGGGCTGTCGCTCGGAGAGGCGGATCTGCGGGCCGATCTGGGCGTGAGCGCGGAGGCGGGGCTGGACTGGCCGCGCTCCCGGGTGGTGGTCGCGGCCCGCGCGGCGGGGCTGGCGCCGCCGGCCCAGTCCGTCTTCCCGGACATCCGGGACCTGGAGGCGCTGGCCGTCTCCTGCGCGCGGGGCCGCTCGCTCGGCTTCCTCGGCAGGGCGGCGATCCACCCGCGGCAGCTGCCGGTGATCGAGCGGGCCTACCTGCCGGCTCCCGCGGAGGTGGCGGCGGCGGAGGAGATCGTGACGGCGGCCCGTGCCACGCCGGGGGCACTGGCCCTCCCGGACGGCCGCTTCGTGGACCCGGCGGTGGTCGCTGCGGCCCACCGCACCCTTGCGCTCGCCGCGCGCACGTCCCCCCACTGACCCCCGCCACCGGGGCCATGCCCCGGCCCCCACGGGGTGCCGCGGGCCGCCAGTCCCCTGCGGACCGCGTCCTGGGGCTCCGCCCCAGACCCCGCGCCTCAAACGCCGGCGAGGCTGAAATGGCCCGGCCGCACGGAAACGGCCCGAGGAAGCGGTTACGCGGCATTCCGCGGACCGCGTCCCGGGGGCTCCGCCCCAGACCCCGCGCCTCAAACGCCGGCGAGGCTGGATGTGCCCCCGGCGGGGGGGAAGTTTCAGCCCCGCCGGCGTTTGAGGCGACGGGCGCGGAGCGCCCGTGTTGGGGGCCGGGGCTGCGCCCCGGGGAACGGTGGAAGGGCGGGTAGGGGACCGCTCCGCGCAGCGGCACCGCACCGCACAACCCCGCCCGGGTACGCCGAAGGGGGCCCCGCAGGGTGCGCGGCGCCCCCTTTCGGGACCGTACGGTCAGCGTTTCCCGGCCTCCGGAGCCTCACCCTCGGCCTCGGCCGCCGGCGCGCCCTTCGTCAGGACGGTCGCCTTGGCCTCGGGGGCCTCCGCGGCCCCGCCTTCCCCGGGCGTGGAGTCCTTCGGCCCGGCCCCGTCCGGATCGACGGGCTTGCCCTCCCCGGGCACGGAGTCCTTCACCTCGGCCGCGTCAGCGGGAGCGGCATCGCCGGAACCCGCCTCACCCTCGGCCGACGCCGACGCCGACGCCGGCGCCGCGTCCTTGTCGCCCCCACTGCCCGAGGCGTCGGGTTCGACAACCCCCTCACGCCCCGGGCGCAGCTTCGCCGAGAGCACGAAGTAGACCACCGCGAGCACGAACACCACGATCGCGGTCCAGACGTTCAGCCGCAGCCCCAGCACGTGGTGGGCCTCGTCGACCCGCATGTACTCGATCCAGCCGCGCCCGGCACAGTACGCGGCCACGTACAGCGCGAACGCCCGCCCGTGCCCGAGCTTGAAGCGCCGGTCGGCCCAGATGACCAGCACCGAGACCCCGATGCACCACAGCGACTCGTACAGGAAGGTCGGGTGGTAGGTGCCCGCGACCCGGTTCGGGCCCTCGCTGATCTCCAGCGCCCACGGCAGGTCGGTGGCGCGGCCGTACAGCTCCTGGTTGAACCAGTTGCCCCAGCGCCCGCAGGCCTGGGCCAGCGCGATGCCGGGGGCCAGGGCGTCGGCCCAGGCCGGGAGCGGGATGCCCCGCAGCCGGCAGCCGATCCAGGCGCCCACCGCGCCCACCGCGATCGCGCCCCAGATGCCGAGGCCGCCCTCCCAGATCTTGAAGGCGTCGACCCAGTTGCGGCCCTCGCCGAAGTAGAGCTGGTAGTCGGTGATCACGTGGTAGAGGCGACCGCCGACCAGGCCGAACGGCACCGCCCACACGGCGATGTCCGCGACCGTGCCCGGCTTTCCGCCGCGCGCGACCCAGCGCTTGTTGCCGAGCCAGACGGCGACGAAAACGCCGATGATGATGCAGAACGCGTAGCCGCGGAGCGGGATCGGTCCGAGATGGATCACGCCGGTCGACGGACTGGGGATGTAAGCAATGTCCATGGCAGACCCGACGCTACCCTGCCGGGCGGTGCAGACGGCAACCGCCCGGCAAGCCGAAACCAAATCCACACACGGACACGGCCGGGTCCCCGCCGCCCCGCCGGGCTCTCAGCCCTCCCCCGCGCCCGCCGATCCGCTCTTCGAGGGCGACTTCGAGGCCCGCCCCGAGGGCGTGGCCGACGGCGTTGCCGACGGTGAGGCCTTGGCGGCGCCCGTCGCCGCCGGGGCGCCGGAGGCGCCCTTGGCCGCGGCCTCCACCTGCTCCTTCAGCTTCTGCGGGGTCACCGGATTGGCCTGGTCGGAGAAGATGTCCTTGCCGTTGAGCAGCACGGTCGGCGTGCCACGGAACTTCCCGGCGCGGAAGGCCTCCTGCGACTTGCCCACCCAGCTGTTGTGGGTGCCGTCCTCGACGCACGACCGGAAGGCGGGGGTGTCGAGCCCCTCCACCTTGCCGGCCAGTTCCAGCAGCTTGGCGTTCTTGGCGTAGGCGTCGTCGGTTTCCTGCGGCTGGTTCTGGAAGAGGACGTCGTGGTAGGCGGAGAACTTGCCGGCGTCCTGCGCGCAGGCCGCCGCGTTCGCGCCCTTCAGCGATCCGCTGCCGCCCATGTTGCCGTCGATGAGCGTGACCAGGTGGTAGTCGACCTTGAGCAGCCCCTTGGCCTCCAGGTCGTGGATGGTGGCCCGGTAGTTCTCCTCGAAGGCCTTGCAGGCGGGACAGCGGAAGTCCTCCCACACGGTCAGCGTGGACTTGGCCTCGTCCTTGCCCGTCCGGATGGCGAGCGCGTCCTTGCCGGTGGCCCCGGAGGGAGCGACCACCGGCCCCTCCTTCGCGGCCTTGTCGCTCTTGCCGGTGTTCGCCGCGATCAGGCCGACGACGGCGGCCAGGCCCAGGACGCCGACCACCGCCGCCGACACGATGAGGGTCCGCCGGCGCTTGTCCCGGTTCTTCTGCCGCTCGCGCTCCATCTGGAGTCGCTCGCGGGCCGATCGTTTCGTCGCATCGCGGTTCGCACCGTCGTCGTTCTTCTCGCTCACGTTCGGCCAAACGAAGCAGGGAGGCACTCGCGTGCCTCCCTGCTCCCACTTCCACCCGATCGGGCTACAGAACCCTCCCGTAACCCGCCCGGCGTCAGGACCTGCGTACGCCTTCCGCAAGCTCGCCCGCCAGCGCCCGTACGGCGTCCAGCCCGGCGGGCAGGTCCGGCGCGTCCAGCAGCAGCTTCACGAAGGCCGAGCCGACGATCACCCCGTCGGCGAAGCCGGCCACCTCCTTGGCCTGGGCGGCGTTGGAGACGCCGAGGCCGACGCAGACCGGGAGTTCGGTCGTGGCGCGGGTGCGGCGGACCAGGTCCTGGGCCTGGTTGCCGACGGACTCACGGGTGCCGGTGACGCCCATGAGGGAGGCCGCGTAGACGAAGCCGGAGCCGGCCTCGGTGATGGTGGCCAGGCGCTCGTCCTTGCTGCTGGGGGCCACGACGAAGACGGTCGCCAGACCGTGCTTCTCCGCGTGCTCGCGCCACAGGGCGGACTCCTGGACCGGCAGGTCGGGCAGGATGCAGCCCGCGCCGCCCGCCGCCGCCAGTTCGGCGGTGAACCGCTCGACGCCGTAGCGGTCGATGGGGTTCCAGTACGTCATCACCAGGACCGGGGCCCCGGTGGCCTCGTGCGCCTCGCGGACCGTGCGCATCACGTCGGCGATCTTGACGCCGCCGCGCAGGGCGATGTCGTCGGCGGTCTGGATGACGGGCCCGTCGAGCACCGGGTCGCTGTGGGGCAGCCCGATCTCGACGATGTCCGCTCCGCCCGCGATGACGGCCTTGACCGCCTCGATGCCGCCGTCGACGGTCGGGAACCCGGCCGGGAGGTAGGCGACGAGCGCGGCCCGGTCAGCGGACTTCGCCTTGGCGAGGGTGGCGCTCAGCAGCTCGATGTTGCCCTGCCCGTGCGTGGCGCTCACTTGTCGTCCCCCTCGGAGAACTCGTTCTCGGCGACTTCGCCGTCGGCGTCGTACAGCCCGAAGTAGCGGGCGGCCGTGTCCATGTCCTTGTCACCGCGTCCGGACAGGTTGACGACCAGCAGGCCGTCCTTGCCCAGCTCCTTGCCCAGCTCGAGGGCGCCCGCGAGGGCGTGCGCCGACTCGATCGCCGGGATGATGCCCTCGGTGCGGGAGAGCAGGCGCAGGGCCTGCATGGCGGCGTCGTCGGTGACCGCGCGGTACTCGCCGCGCCCGCTGTCCTTGAGGTAGGAGTGCTCCGGGCCGATGCCCGGGTAGTCCAGACCGGCCGAGATGGAGTACGGCTCGGTGATCTGGCCCTCCTCGTCCTGGAGGACGTAGGAGCGGGAGCCGTGCAGGATCCCGGGCTCGCCGGCGGTCAGCGTGGCCGCGTGTTCGCCGGTCTCCACGCCGTGCCCGGCGGGCTCGAAGCCGACCAGGCGGACGTCGGTGTCCGGGATGAAGGCGTGGAAGAGGCCGATGGCGTTGGAGCCGCCGCCGACGCAGGCCGCGACGGCGTCGGGCAGCCGGCCGGCGCGCTCGAGGATCTGGCGGCGGGCCTCGACGCCGATGACCCGGTGGAAGTCGCGGACCATCGCCGGGAAGGGGTGCGGTCCGGCGACCGTGCCGAAGAGGTAGTGGGTGCGGTCCACGTTGGCGACCCAGTCGCGGAAGGCCTCGTTGATGGCGTCCTTCAGCGTCCGGGAGCCGGACTTCACCGCGATGACCTCGGCGCCCAGCATGCGCATGCGGGCGACGTTCAGCGCCTGGCGCTGGGTGTCGATCTCGCCCATGTAGATGACGCATTCGAGGCCGAACAGGGCGCAGGCGGTGGCGGTCGCGACACCGTGCTGGCCCGCGCCGGTCTCGGCGATGACGCGGGTCTTGCCCATGCGCTTGGTGAGCAGCGCCTGACCCAGCACGTTGTTGATCTTGTGCGAGCCGGTGTGGTTGAGGTCCTCGCGCTTGAGGAAGATCCGTGCGCCGCCGGCGTGCTCGGCGAACCGGGGCACCTCGGTGAGGGCGCTGGGCCGGCCGGTGTAGTTGACCATCAGCTCGTTGAGCTCGGCGGCGAAGGCCGGGTCGCCCTTGGCCTTGTCGTACTCGACGGCGACCTCGTCCACGGCGGCGACGAGCGCCTCCGGGATGAACTTGCCGCCGAAGTCGCCGAAGTAACCCTCGGCGTTCGGGACGTGACCCTCCGGGTCCGGAATGAAGAACTCGCTGGACATGTCCAGTGCTCCTACGGGTGCGAGATGCGGCGGAAGTGCTCTTCACCGTATTGCGCCGCCCGCCCGTGACACACACACCTTTCGGCGTGCCTGAATACGCTGCGGAGCGGCCCCTGCCCGGGGCCGGCGGCCCGGGGCAGCGGGCCGTAGCGGTTCCGCGCGGTGGGGACCGCGCGATTCCTCGTTACGGCGCGCTTCCGCGGCGCCATCGCATGCCGTTGACCTGACCGGGCTCGGAGCCGATCACGTACCGGACCCGCCGCCCGTGCACGCGCCGGGCCGGGGCGCGGCAGCCGCGGGGGCGGCAGCCGCGCGCCAGGGGCGCGTGCGCCGTCGGCACGCCGACCGGGCCGCGGCGAGCTGCCTGCGGCACGTGCGACGTGCGGACGGAGGGGCGGTCGTGGGTCATGAGGACGGGTCAGCTCCTGCCGTGGCGCAGGGCGGGGTGGGCCCCGGCGGCGACGAGGTCGGCCACGGCCGCCTTCGGGTCGCGGCCGGTGACCAGGGACTCCCCTACCAGGACGGCGTCGGCGCCCTCGTTGGCGTAGGCGATCAGGTCGTGCGGCCCGCGGATGCCGGACTCGGCGACCTTGACGATGTGGGCCGGGATCTCGCCGACGACGCGCTCGAAGGTGGAGCGGTCGACCTTGAGGTCCTTGAGGTTGCGGGCGTTCACGCCGATGATCTTGGCGCCGGCCGCAACCGCGCGCTCGACCTCTTCCTCGTCGTGGACCTCGACGAGCGGGGTGAGGCCGATGGACTCGGCCCGCTCGATGAGGGAGACGAGCGCCTCTTGTTCCAGGGCCGCGACGATCAGCAGTGCGAGGTCGGCGCCGTAGGCGCGGGCCTCCCAGAGCTGGTACGCCGTGACGATGAAGTCCTTGCGCAGGATCGGGATGTCCACGCGGGCGCGGACGGCCTCCAGGTCGGCCAGCGAGCCACCGAAGCGGCGCTGTTCGGTGAGGACGGAGATGACCGCCGCACCGCCCGCCTCGTAGTCGGCGGCGAGTCCGGCCGGATCGGCGATCGCGGCCAGCGCGCCCTTCGACGGGCTGGAGCGCTTGACCTCGCAGATCACCTTGACGCTGTCACCGCGCAGTGCGGCGACGCCGTCCTTGGCCTGGGGCGCCTTGGCGGCACGCTCCTTGAGCTCGTCGAGGCTCACGCGGGCCTGCCGTTCGGCAAGGTCTTCGCGGACCCCTTCGATGATCTCGTCGAGCACACTCACGCGAGCGGCCCCCTTCCGGGTCGATGACGGTCGGCCGCCTTGCAGACACGTTCCACTGCAAGGTCGGCAATCAAATGGTATCCGCAGGTGGCCTTGCACTCCGCACGCGGTTGACGCCGTCCCAGTAACTGGACATTCGGAATCAGGGCTTCATTCGGCCTGGATACGGGCCTCAGGGAGCGAGCGCGGAACCGAAAGAAAGATTCCGGACAACGGCGAAAGCCAGGGCCACGGCACCGATCGCCCACCAGTACGGCGCCCGCAGGACGATCCGGGGCGCGGGGCCGCCGCGGACGGCCCGAACCAGCCACAGGGCCAGGAATCCGGCGAAGGCGAAGTAGCCGGCGACGGCGAGGGCATTTGCCCCGAAAGCAGTGATCAGATCGCCCTGGGCGAACGCGTGGGCGCTGCGCAGACCGCCACATCCGGGGCACAGGATTCCGGTCAGCCGGAACAGCGGGCAGACCGGGTAGTGGCCCGGCTCGTTGGGGTCAACGGCGCCCACGTACGCGAAGGCGGAGACGGCCGCGGCCAGGGTGAGCGCCGGGGCGGCCAGCCGCCGGGCGCGGGAGGCCGGGGGCGCCGGCGGCGGCGGTACGACATCGGGGGTACGGGAGGCGTCCACGCGCCGATTCTCTCCGGTCATGACAAAAGGCGCAGCCCCACGGGGCCGCGCCTTTCGGCTTGCTCGGTACCGCTCAGACCTTGGCGGGAACCTTGCCGGCGGCGATGACCTCGGCGAGGTCCTTGTGGGAGGCCTTCGGCGCACCCATGCCCGCGGCCTTCATGGCCATGCCGACGACACCGCCGATCGCGACGACGACGAGACCGGCCCAGAAGCCCAGCGGGTTCGCGATCACCATGAAGGCGCCGGAGATGCAGAAACCGATGAAGGCGATGGTGACACCGGTCCAGGCGGCCGGGGTGTGTCCGTGGCTCGTGCCCGCCATGAGTTGCTCCTCGTTTGCTCTGTCACGCTGCTGTGTCGAACGTGCGGTCAGTGTCGAACGCTCGATGTCATTGTCCCGCACGGGGCGGGGTCACCGTCCACGGGGGTCGGCCAGTCGGCCGGTCACCGCGGCCCGATCGGCGGGCCGGCTCACCGGACGGGAGCCGGGCCGGGTCAGTGGGTCGGGTCCTCGCCCCGGTCCAGAGCCTTCCACAGATCCTCCGGCCGGTCCGGATCCACCGCCGCGGCCTTGCGGGCACGCGGGCTGCCGTCGCGCTCGTAGCGGCCGCCCATCGCCGGCCAGCTCCGGCCGAAGCGCAGCGCCAGCAGCCCGGAGGCCAGGATCAGGACGGCGCCGACGGCGGTGACGTACGGCCACGCCGTCTGGGTCAGCCCGGCCGCCTGGGCCGCGGTGTCCGCGGTCGTACGGGCGGCCTCCGCATCGAGGGCCCGCCGGCCGTCGGCGGCGAAGAGCGCGGTCAGGGCCGCGCCCAGGCCGCTGAGCGCCAGCAGCCCCGACACCAGCACCCGGCCCTTGCCGCGTCCGGCGAAGACGGCGACCAGGGCGGCGAGCCCCACGATGGCCAGCGCCGCGGGGAGGCCGGTGACGGCCCGCCCGTCCGCGGTCAGCACGAGCGAGTCGCCGCCGAAGGCGGTGGTGCCCCGGGCCCAGATCCGGCCGGAGGCGAGCAGGACGACGGTGGCACCGAGCGTGCCGAGCAGCAGGGCGACGGCCACGCTGCGGCGGCCGCCTTTGCTGTCGGGGGCCTCGGCAGGAGTTCGGGGCGGGGGTACGGCACTCACGTACCCCACTATCCCCTACGCCCTCAGGAGCGGTGGAGGCGGTTCGCCGCTCCCACCGCGCGCAGCACGGCGGCGGCCTTGTTGCGGCACTCCTGGTCCTCCAGCTCGGGCACCGAGTCGGCGACGACCCCGGCGCCGGCCTGGACGTACGCCGTCCCGTCGCGCAGCAGCGCGGTGCGGATGGCGATCGCCGTGTCGGAGTCGCCGGCGAAGTCCAGGTAGCCCACGCAGCCGCCGTACAGACCGCGGCGGGAGGGCTCCAGCTCCTCGATGATCTGCATGGCGCGGGGCTTGGGCGCGCCGGACAGGGTGCCGGCCGGGAAGCAGGCGGTGAGCACGTCGAAGGCGGTCCGGCCCTCGGCGACCCGCCCGGTGACGGTGGACACGATGTGCATGACGTGCGAGTACCGCTCGATGCTCATGAAGTCGACGACCTCGACGGAGCCGGGCTCGCAGACCCGTCCGAGGTCGTTGCGGCCCAGGTCGACGAGCATCAGGTGCTCGGCGCGCTCCTTGGGGTCGGCCAGCAGCTCCTCGGCGAGGTCGTTGTCCTCCTGCGGGGTGGCGCCGCGGTGCCGGGTGCCGGCGATGGGGTGGACCATGGCCCGCCCGTCCTCGACCTTGACCAGCGCCTCGGGGCTGGAGCCGACGACGTCGAAGCCGTTCTCGAAGCGGAAGAGGTACATGTACGGGGACGGGTTGGTGGCCCGCAGCACCCGGTACACGTCGAGCGCGGAGGCCTCGCAGGGGGTCTCGAACCGCTGCGAGGGCACCACCTGGAAGGCCTCGCCGGCCCGGATCCGCTCCTTGATGTCCTCGACGGCGGCCTGGTAGTCCTCGCCGCCCCACAGCGCGGAGAACGGCGGCAGCTCGGAGGCGGGCAGGGGGGCCGGGGCGTACGGGGCGGCCCGCCCGAGGTCGGCCTCCATGGCGTCGAGGCGCGCGACGGCGTCGGCGTAGGCCTCGTCGACCCCGGAGTCCAGGTCGTTGTGGTTGATGGCGTTGGCGATGAGCTGGACGGTGCCGTCCCAGTGGTCGAGGACCGCCAGGTCGGAGGTGAGGAGCATGGTCAGCTCGGGCAGTTCGAGGTCGTCGGCGGTGTGCTCGCCGATGCGCTCCAGGCGGCGCACGATGTCGTAGCCGAGGTAGCCGACCATGCCGCCGGTGAAGGGGGGCATGCCGCCCGCGAGGTCGCGGGGGGTGTGCAGGGCCTCGACGGTGGCGCGCAGGGCCTCGAGCGGGTCGCCGCCGGTGGGGACGCCCACGGGCGGGGTGCCGATCCAGTGGGCCTGGCCGTCCTTGACGGTCAGCGTGGAGTCGCTGCGCACGCCGACGAAGGAGTACCGGGACCAGGAGCGGCCGTTCTCGGCGGACTCCAGCAGGAAGGTGCCGGGGCGTTCGGCGGCCAGCTTGCGGTAGAGACCGACGGGGGTGTCCCCGTCGGCCAGCAGCTTGCGGCTCACGGGGATGACGCGGCGGTCGGCCGCGAGCTTGCGGAACGTCTCAAGATCCATGGCGTGGGAACCTACCTAGTCGGCGTCGCGGCGAAGGAGGACATCGTCGTCGAAGCAGGTGCGGGCGCCGGTGTGGCAGGCGGCTCCGACCTGGTCGACCTTGACGAGCACGGTGTCGGCATCACAGTCGAGGGCGACGGACTTCACGTGCTGGAAGTGGCCGGAAGTATCCCCCTTCACCCAGTACTCCTGGCGGCTGCGGGACCAGTACGTGCAGCGGCCGGTGGTCAGGGTGCGGTGCAGTGCCTCGTCGTCCATCCAGCCGAGCATGAGCACCTCACCGGTGTCGTACTGCTGGGCGATGGCCGGTACCAGGCCGTCGGCGGAGCGCTTGAGGCGCGCGGCGACGGCGGGATCGAGGTTGCCGGAGCGGGGGGACGTACTCATGCGGCCATTGTGCCGGGCGGGAATGCCGGACAAGGATCACTGTCCGCCTGATGAGCAGGCACGCGGCGTGATCCAGCCGTAGGCTGAACCGCATGTCTACCCATGCGAAGCGCGAACGACTGCTGCTGGCGGACCTGTTGGAGGCGGCCGGGCCGGAGGCGCCGACCCTGTGCGACGGCTGGACCTGCCGGGAACTGGCGGCGCACGTGGTGGTGCGGGAGCGGCGCCCGGACGCGGCGGGGGGCCTGCTGCTGAACGTGCTGAAGGCCCGCCTGGACAAGGCGATGGAGGAGTACACGGCCAAGCCGTACGAGGAACTCATCCAGCTGATCCGCACGGGGCCGCCGAAGATGTCGGTGTACTCCCTCAAGCAGATCGACGAGGCCGCGAACGCGGTGGAGTTCTACGTCCACGCGGAGGACGTGCGACGGGCCCAGCCGGACTGGACCCCGCGGGAGCTGGACCCGGTGTTCTCGGACGCGCTGTGGTCCCGGCTGGAGAAACTGGCCCGCCTGACGGGCCGCCGCGCGCCGGTGGGCCTGGTCCTGCGCCGCCCGAACGGCCAGACCGCCGTTGCCCACAAGGGGACGCCGGTGGTGACGGTGACCGGCGAGCCGGGTGAGCTGACCCTGTTCTGCTTTGGCCGGCAGGCCGCCGCCGATGTCTCGCTGGACGGGGAGAAGGAGGCCGTGGCCAAGCTGACGGTGGCCGAGCTGGGTATTTAGCGGCTGCAGCGCCGCTGCCGGGGCTCCGCCCCGCACCCGCGCTTGGAACGCTGGGCGGGCGGAAATCAGCCCCGCCGGCGTTTGAGGCGCGGGGTCTGGGGCGGAGCCCCAGGGGCTTTCAGCCCGTCCGGCGTTTGAGGACCGGGTCCGGGCAGAGCCCGGTTTCGGGAAGGGGCGGGGTGGGGGACCGGCTCCGCGCAGCGGCCCCACACCCCCGGCCGGCCAGGGGCGAGGCGTCAGCGGACCGGGTGCCCCGCTTCGCGAAGGGCCGACTTGACCTCGGAGATCCGCAGATCGCCGAAGTGGAACACCGAGGCCGCGAGCACCGCATCGGCACCGGCCTCGATCGCCGGCGGGAAGTCCGACAGCCGCCCGGCGCCGCCCGACGCGATCACCGGGACGGTCACGTGCTTGCGTACGGCCGCGATCATCTCCGTGTCGTAGCCGTCCTTCGTACCGTCCGCGTCCATCGAGTTCAGCAGGATCTCCCCGGCGCCCAGATCGGCCGCCCGGTGCGCCCACTCGACCGCGTCGATGCCGGTGCCCTTGCGGCCGCCGTGCGTGGTGACCTCGAAGGACCCGGAGGCGGTCCGGCGCGCGTCGACCGAGAGCACCAGCACCTGCCGCCCGAACCGCTCCGCGATCTCCTGGATCAGCTCGGGGCGGGCGATGGCGGCCGTGTTGACGCCCACCTTGTCCGCGCCGGCCCGCAGCAGCTTGTCCACGTCGTCCGCGGTGCGGACGCCGCCGCCCACGGTCAGCGGGATGAAGACCTGCTCGGCGGTCCTGCGCACCACGTCGTAGGTGGTTTCGCGGTTCCCGGAGGACGCGGTGATGTCGAGGAAGGTCAGCTCGTCGGCGCCCTCGGCGTCGTACAGCTTGGCCATCTCCACCGGGTCCCCGGCGTCGCGCAGGTTCTGGAAGTTGACTCCCTTGACGACGCGGCCGTTGTCCACGTCCAGGCAGGGGATCACTCGTACGGCGAGGGTCATGCCGCACCTCCGTACGCTTCGACCTCGACCTCGACGACCATGCTCGGGTCGACGAAGCCGGACACGATGATCATCGATGCGGCGGGGCGGACCGCGTCGAACAGTTCCTTGTGGGCGCGGCCCACCTCGTCCACGTCCCGGGCGTGGGTGAGGTACATCCGGGTGCGGACCACGTGCTCGGGGCCGAGACCGGCCTGGGCGAGGGCCTTGAAGGCGACGCCGAAGGCGCCGATGGCCTGGTCGTACGGGCCGTTGGCGTCGGCCGCGGTGCAGCCGGAGACCAGGACCAGGCCGTTCGGGAGCTGGACGGCGCGGGAGTAGCCGATGACGTCCTCGTAGGCGCCGCCGGAGGAGATGCGGCGTACTGCGTCGGGCGAGCTCATGCGGAGACCACCTTCAGGGCTTCTTCCAGGGTGAAGGCCTTGGCGTACAGGGCCTTGCCGACGATCGCGCCCTCGACGCCCAGCGGGACCAGCTCGGACAGTGCCCGCAGGTCGTCGAGGGAGGAGATGCCGCCGGAGGCCACGACGGGCCGGTCGGTGGCGGCGCAGACGTTCCTCAGCAGCTCCAGGTTGGGGCCGGTGAGCGTGCCGTCCTTGCCGATGTCGGTGACGACGTAGCGGGCGCAGCCCTCGGAGTCGAGGCGGGCGAGGGTCTCGTAGAGGTCGCCGCCCTCGCTGGTCCAGCCGCGCCCCTTGAGGGTGGTGCCGCGGACGTCCAGGCCGATGGCGATCTTGTCGCCGTGCTCGGCGATGGCCTTGGCGGCCCACTCGGGGGTCTCCAGGGCGGCGGTGCCGAGGTTGACGCGGGTGCAGCCGGTGGCGAGGGCCGCGGCGAGCGTGGCGTCGTCGCGGATGCCGCCGGACAGCTCCACCTTGATGTCCATGGCGCGGGTGATCTCGGCGACCAGCGCGCGGTTGTCACCGGTGCCGAAGGCGGCGTCCAGGTCGACGAGGTGCAGCCACTCGGCGCCGGAGCGCTGCCAGGCGAGGGCCGCCTCGAGCGGGGAGCCGTAGGAGGTCTCGCTGCCGGACACCCCGTGCACGAGGCGGACGGCCTGCCCGTCGCGGACGTCGACCGCGGGGAGGAGCTCAAGCTTCTTCTGCGTCGCAGTCATCAGAGGGTCTCGATCCAGTTGGTGAGGAGCTGGGCTCCGGCGTCGCCGGACTTCTCCGGGTGGAACTGGGTGGCCCACAGGGCCCCGTTCTCCACCGCCGCGACGAAGCGCTCGCCGTGGGTGGCCCAGGTGACCCTGGGGGCGCGGATCACCGGGTTGGTGACCTCCAGGCTCCAGTCCTTCGCGGCGTAGGAGTGCACGAAGTAGAACCGGGCGTCGGCGTCGAGCCCGGCGAAGGCCTGGCTGTCGGCCGGGGCCTCGACGGTGTTCCAGCCCATGTGGGGGACGACGGGGGCCTTGAGCGGGCCGACCGTGCCGGGCCACTCGTCCAGGCCCTCGGTCTCCACCCCGTGCTCGATGCCGCGCTCGAAGAGGATCTGCATGCCGACGCAGATGCCCATGACCGGGCGTCCGCCGGAGAGCCGGCGGCCGATGATCCAGTCGCCGCGGACGTCCCGCAGGCCCTTCATGCAGGCGGAGAAGGCGCCGACACCGGGGACGAGGAGGCCGTCGGCGTCCATGGCCTTGTCGTAGTCGCGGGTGATCTCGACGTCCGCGCCGACGCGCGCGAGGGCGCGCTCGGCGGAGCGGACGTTCCCGAAGCCGTAGTCGAAGACCACGACGGTCTTGGTGGCTGCGCTCATGCCCAGATTCCTTGGATCCGCAGGACTCCGGCGACCAGACACATCGCGGAGCCGATGGCGAGCAGGACGACGACCGACTTGGGCATCTGCTGCTTCTGGAAGGAGTAGACGCCGCCGGCCAGGAAGAGGCCGACGACGATCAGGATGGTCGAAAGACCGGTCACGGTTAGAGCGCGCCCTTCGTGGAGGGAAGGATTCCGGCGGCGCGCGGGTCGAACTCCGCGGCGTAGCGCAGGGCGCGGGCGAGGGCCTTGAACTGGCATTCCACGATGTGGTGGGCGTTGCGGCCGTACGGGACGTGGATGTGCAGGGCGATCTGCGCCTGCGCGACGAAGGACTCGAAGATGTGCCGGGTCATCGTCGTGTCGTACTCGCCGATCATCGGCGCCATGTTCTCGGGCTCGGTGTGCACGAGGTAGGGGCGGCCGGACAGATCGACGGTCACCTGGGCGAGTGACTCGTCGAGCGGCACGGTGCAGTTGCCGAAGCGGTAGATGCCGACCTTGTCGCCGAGGGCCTGCTTGAAGGCGGCGCCGAGCGCGAGGGCGGTGTCCTCGATGGTGTGGTGGCTGTCGATGTGCAGGTCGCCGTCCGTCTTGACCGTGAGGTCGAAGAGGCCGTGGCGGCCGAGCTGGTCGAGCATGTGGTCGTAGAAGCCCACGCCCGTCGAGACGTCGACCTTGCCGGTGCCGTCGAGGTTTATCTCGACGAGGACCGAGGTCTCCTTCGTGGTCCGTTCGACCCGTCCGATGCGGCTCATGCGTGCTGCTCCTTCTTCAGTGCGCGAACCGCTTCCAGGAACGCGTCGTTCTCGGCCGGGGTGCCGGCGGTGACCCGCAGCCAGCCCGGTACGCCGTTGTCCCGGACCAGGACGCCCTGGTCGAGGATCTTCTGCCAGGCGGTGTGCGAGTCCTCGAACTTCCCGAACTGGATGAAGTTCGCGTCGGACTCGGTGACCTCGTAGCCGGTGGCCCGCAGCTCGGTGACGAGGCGGTCCCGTTCGGCCTTGAGCTGCTCGACGTAGCCGAGCAGGGTGTCGGTGTGCTCCAGGGCGGCCAGCGCGGTCGCCTGGGTGACGGCCGACAGGTGGTACGGCAGCCGCACCAGCTGGACGGCGTCGACCACGGCGGGGTGCGCGGCCAGGTAGCCCAGGCGCAGACCGGCGGCGCCGAAGGCCTTGGACATGGTCCGGGAGATCACCAGGTTCGGCCGGCCCTCGATGAGGGGCAGCAGCGAGTCCCGGTGGCTGAACTCCACGTAGGCCTCGTCCACGACAACCAGCGAGGGCTTGGCGGCCTGCGCGGCCTCGTAGAGGGCGAGGACGGTCTCCGCCTCGACCGCGGTGCCGGTGGGGTTGTTGGGGGAGGTGATGAAGACGACGTCGGGGGCGTGCTCCGCGATGGCCTGCTCGGCCGCCGCCACGTCGATGGTGAAGTCCTCCCGGCGCGGGCCGGAGATCCAGCCCGTCCCGGTGCCGCGGGCGATCAGCCCGTGCATCGAGTACGAGGGCTCGAAGCCGATCGCGGTGCGGCCCGGTCCGCCGAAGGTCTGGAGCAGCTGCTGGAGGACCTCGTTGGAGCCGTTGGCGGCCCAGACGTTCTCCTTGGCGACCGGGTGCTTGCCGGTACGGGTGAGGTAGGCGGCCAGCTCGGTGCGCAGCTCGACCGCGTCCCGGTCGGGGTAGCGGTTGAGGGTGCGGGCGGCCTCGGCCACGCGTTCGGCGATCCGCGCCACGAGCTCCGCGGGGAGCTCGTACGGGTTCTCGTTGGTGTTCAGCTGGACGGGCACGTCGAGCTGCGGGGCGCCGTAGGGGGACTTGCCGCGCAGTTCGTCCCGGATGGGGAGGTCGTCAATGCCGATGGAACTCATGCGGTCGGCACCTTCCAGCCGAAGCGCGCCTTGAGGGCGGCGCCGTGCGCGGGCAGGTCCTCGGCCTCGGCCAGGGTGACCACGTGGTGGGTGACCTCGGCCAGGGCGTCGCGCGTGTAGTCGACGATGTGGATGCCGCGCAGGAAGGACTGCACGGACAGGCCGGAGGAGTGGCAGGCGCAGCCGCCGGTGGGCAGCACGTGGTTCGACCCGGCGCAGTAGTCGCCGAGGGAGACGGGGGCCCAGGGGCCGACGAAGATCGCGCCGGCGTTGCGCACGCGAGCGGCCCAGGCGGCGGCGTCGGCGGTCTGGATCTCCAGGTGCTCGGCGCCGTACGCGTCGACGACCTTGAGGCCGTCCTCCAGGCTGTCGACCAGCACGATCGCGGACTGCTTGCCCGCGAGCGCCGGCTTGATCCGGTCCTCGACGTGCTTGGTGGCGGCGACCTGCGGCTCCAGCTCCTTCTCCACGGCGTCCGCGAGCTCCGCGGAGTCCGTGACGAGGACGGCCGCGGCGAGCGGGTCGTGCTCGGCCTGGCTGATCAGGTCCGCGGCGACGTGCACCGGGTCGGCCGTGGAGTCCGCGAGGACCGCGATCTCGGTCGGGCCGGCCTCGGTGTCGATGCCGATCTTGCCGGTGAAGTAGCGCTTGGCGGCGGCGACCCAGATGTTGCCGGGGCCGGTCACCATGTTCACCGGGAGGCAGTCCTCGGTGCCGTAGGCGAACATCGCGACTGCCACGGCGCCGCCGGCCGCGTACACCTCGTCCACGCCGAGCAGCGCGCACGCCGCCAGGATGGTGGGGTGCGGCAGGCCGCCGAACTCCTTCTGCGGCGGGGACGCGAGCGCGATCGACTCGACGCCCGCCTCCTGCGCCGGTACGACGTTCATGACGACGGAGGAGGGGTACACCGAACGGCCGCCCGGGGCGTAGAGCCCCACGCGCTCCACCGGAACCCACTTCTCGGTCACGGTGCCGCCGGGGACCACCTGGGTGGTGTGCTCGCCGCGGCGCTGATTGCGGTGCACGATCCGGGCGCGCCGGATCGACTCCTCCAGGGCGGCGCGGACGGCCGGGTCCAGCTGCTCCAGGGCGGCCTTGATGGCCTCCGCGGGCACCCGGACCTGCGAGAGCTCGACCCCGTCGAACTTCTGCGCGTACTCGATCAGCGCCGCCGTGCCACGATGATGGACGTCCTCGCAGATGGGCCGCACCTTCTCCAGGGCGGCTTCCACGTCGAACTCGGCACGGGGCAGCAGGTCGCGCAGGGCGCCGCCCTCGGGGAGGGCGTCACCGCGCAGGTCGATACGAGAGATCACCCCCCAATTCTCTCAGACCGCCCACCGCGACCGTTCGCCCGTATCACTGGCTGATACACGCCCCGGGTGTCACAGGCCCCCGATAGCGTTCCCATGCATCCATTTCGAATACGCGTACGTGACAGCGGAGGGGGGCCGCCATGACCGAGGCACGCCCGGGCGAGGAACCGGCGGATCTCACCGCTGCCGAACACCGCATGTGGCAGGCGTACCGCACGGGCAGTGTCTGCGATCTGAGCGTGCGCGCCGCCGTCCGCGACGATCCGCACGGGGAGCACGTCTGGGGCCCCGAGCGCTGCGTCCGCGCGGCTGTCGTGGCCCTGCTGCTGCTCCACGGGCCGCCCCCGGTGCCGGGCAGGGTGGCCTCGCTCAAGCTGCGGGGCGTCCGGATCACCGGGCGGCTCGACCTGTCCGGGGGCACGGTCAGCCCGTACGTGGAGCTGCAGGCCTGCCGCTTCGACAGCGAGGTGCAGCTCTCCGAAGCCCGCTTCGGCACCCTGCGCCTGATCAACTGCGCGATACCCCGGCTGGAGGCGGCCCGCCTGCACACGGAGGGCGATCTGCACCTGCCGCGCTGCCGGATGGCGCGGGGCATCCGGCTGACCGATGCGCAGATCGGCACCGACCTGCTGATCAGCCAGGCCGTCGTGCAGCGGGACGGCAAGAACAGGGCCATCACGGCCGACGGGATGTCGGTGGCACAGGACTTCCAGGGCGAGCTGCTGGAGACGTACGGGGAGCTGAGCCTGCGCGGCGCGAAGGTCGGTGTGTCGATGAACCTGCGCGGGGCCCGCCTGCGCAATCCGTACGGGCGGCACGCGCTGAACGCCCCGCAGCTGACGGTGGAGCGGACCCTGTACCTGACCTCGATCGCCCTGGACTACGGCCCCGGCGGATCGGGCTCCTCCACTCCCCCGTACGGCCTGGGCCAGACACCGACCCGCGGGCAGCGGGCGCAGCGCTTCGAGTGCCGGGGCGGGCTGCGGCTGGACGACGGCCGCTTCGGCGACGCGATCGACTTCTACGGGGCCCGGTTCGTGCTCACCGACGAGCAGGAGATCTCGCTGCGCAGGATCCAGACTCCCGAGTTCCGCTTCGTGGGCGAGCGGCCGGAGCGCGGGCGCGTGGTGGTGTCGGGGGCCAAGGTGGTCAAGCTCGTGGACACCTCCACCAGCTGGCCGGGCCCCGGCGGGGTGTCGATCGAGGGCTTCGAGTACGAGACCCTCGCACCCCGCGGCCACTTCCCGCTGGCGCGGCGGCTGGCCTGGGTGGAGGCGGCCACCGTGGAGTACTCCCCGGAGCCGTACGAGCGCCTCGCCGCCGTCCTGCGGGCCAGCGGCGAGGACGCGGACGCCCGCGAGGTCCTGCTCGCCAAGCAGCGGCGCCGCCGGGCCACCCTGCCCCCGGCGGCCAGGGCGTGGGGCTACCTCCAGGACTGGACGGTGGTCTACGGGTACCGGCCGGGCCGGGCCGCGCTGTGGATGGCGGTCCTGTGGGCGGCGGGGGCGCTGCTGTTCTGGCAGCACAGGCCGGAGCCGATCAAGGCGGACGAGCACCCGGAGTGGAACGCCGCCCTGTACGCCCTGGACCTCCTGCTCCCGGTGATCGACCTCGGCCAGGAGGGCCAGTGGAAGGTGGCCGGCGGCTGGCAGTGGGGTGCGGCGACCCTGGTCATCCTGGGGTGGATCCTGGCCACGACGGTGGCGGCGGGCGCGTCGCGGCTGCTGAGGCGGGGGTGACGGGGCCGGCCGCCGGGCCACTACCCTGTGCCTCGTGACCACCGTTCGCCTGCCCCTCTTCCCGCTGAACTCGGTGCTGTTCCCGGGACTCGTCCTCCCGCTGAACGTCTTCGAGGAGCGTTATCGCGCCATGATGCGCGAGCTGCTGAAGACGGGAGACGACGAGCCGCGCCGTTTCGCGGTCGTCGCCATCCGCGACGGCCGGGAGGTCGCGCCGACGGCACCCGGCCTGCCGGACCAGACGGCCCTGCCCGAGCGCGGCCCGGCCGCGGGCTTCGGCGCGGACCCGGTCCAGGCGTTCCACCGGGTGGGCTGCATCGCGGACGCGGCGACGATCCGGGAGCGGGAGGACGGCAGCTTCGAGGTCCTGGCGACCGGCACCACACGGGTCCGGCTGCTGTCGGTCGACGCCTCGGGCCCCTTCCTCACGGCGGAACTGGAGGAACTCCCGGAGGACACGGGCGAGGGCGCGGGAGCGCTGGCCGAGGGGGTGCTGCGGGCGTTCCGCACGTACCAGAAGCGGCTCGCCGGGGCGCGGGAGCGGTCGCTGACGGGCGCGGAGCTCCCCGACGAGCCGTCGGTGGTCTCCTACCTGGTGGCAGCGGCGGCGGTACTGGACATCCCGGCGAAGCAGCGGCTGCTCCAGGCCCCGGACACGGCGACGCGTCTGGCGGAGGAGCTGAAACTGCTCCGCACGGAGACAGCGGTCATCCGTCACCTCCCCTCCCTGCCGGCGGTCGACCTGACCCGGGCCCCGACGAGCCCGAACTGATGCCGAAGAAGACGAAGCAGGCGGCGGGCACCCCGGCGATCGCCGCCCTCACGGCGGCGGGCGTCCCCTTCACCACGCACGCGTACGACCACGACCCGTCCCACCCCTCCTACGGCGAGGAGGCGGCGCAGGCCCTCGGCGTCTCGCCGGACCAGGTCTTCAAGACGCTGGTGGCGGACGTGGACGGAACCCTGACGGTGGCGGTGGTGCCGGTCTCCGGCTCGCTGGACCTGAAGGCCCTGGCGACGGCGGTCGGCGGCAAGCGGGCGTCGATGGCGGACCCCGCCGCGGCGGAACGCAGCACGGGGTACGTCCTGGGGGGCATCTCCCCGCTGGGGCAGCGCAAGCGCCTGCGCACGGTCCTGGACGCCTCTGCCTCCGGCCATGCCACGATCTGCGTCTCGGCGGGCCGCCGCGGCCTGGAGGTCGAACTCACCCCCACGGACCTGGCCGCCCTGACGGCCGCCGTCCTGGCCCCGGTAGCCCGCCCCTGAAACCCCCGAGGCCCCGCGCCTCAAACGCCGGCGAGGCTGAACATGACCGGCGGGTGCAGCGCCGCTGCTGGGGCTCCGCCCCAGACCCCGCGCCTCAAACGCCGGCGAGGCTGAATTGCCGCCGCCAGGCGGGAGCGAATCCGGCCGGTACGGGGCAGACGGCAGGAGCGAAATCCAGCCCCTCCGGCGATTGAGGAGCGGGGTACGGGGCGGAGCCCCGGGTCGTCCGGGCCGGATCAGGGCCGCGGGGGCTCCGGCGGGGTCGGGGTCGCGTGGACGTGGGGCGGGGGGTAGACGCCCGCCCAGTCCTTGGTCGGGGCTGGGTCCCGGGGGGTCCAAAGGGCGGTCAGCGCCAGGTGGGCCAGGACGGCGGTCATCGGCCAGGCCAGCAGGGCCCCGTGGGCCAGCAGCTGGAGCGGGGCGTCGAACGGGACCCCCTTGCCCGCCTTCAGCGCCGCGGCCCCCAGGTCCGGGGAGGGCGCCAGCCACAGCCCGAACCGCCACCCCACCAGCGCGGCGAAGCCGGACCCGAACGCCAGTCCGACGACCAGCGGCACGCCACCGCGCCGGCGCCACAGGAACGTACCGGCCGCGCTCAGCAGCCCCAGCCCCGCCGCCAGCAGGAAGAAGGTCCCGTCGGACCCGATCCGGGCCTCGCTCTCGCTGTTGCGCAGGAACACCGCCTCCCCGTTGGAGACGTACTGCACCCGCGGCGCCAGCCACACCCACAGCGCCCCGAGGAGCAGACCGGCCACCCCCACGACCAGGCAGACGGTGGCCCCGTCACGGAAGTCCGCCGCGGTGAGCTTCTCCGGCGGAGGGCCGGAGGGGTCGACGGGGGACGGCGGGATCGGCGGGGTCACGGCTTCGGTCACCCCCACATCGTGCCAGGTGCGCCCGGCACCGGCGTCAGCGGACCGCCGCCCGCCGGTACGCCCACGTGGCGGCGGCCAGCGAGAGGACCCCCACCGCCGCGCACACCCCGAGGTCGAACGCCACGGCCGCCCAGTCCGGGCGGGGCGCGAAGGTCCGCGCGAAGGCCTCCACCCCGTACGTGGACGGCAGCAGGTCCCGCGCCCAGACGATCACGTCCGGCATCCGTTCGGGCGGCAGCACCCCCAGCAGCAGCGCCGCCGACATGCCGAGCTGCCCGGCCAGCGTGGCCAGTTCCTGCCGCGGCGCGAGCAGCCCCAGCGCGGCCCCCAGCCCGGCGAGCGCGGCTCCGGCCAGCGGCACCACCGCGGCCAGGATCCACAGCCCGCCCATCGGCAGCCCGAACAGCACGCACCCGAAGACGGCCGTCACCAGCGTCCCCGGCAGCGTGAAGGAGGCGTACGCGGCGGCCGCGCCCAGCACGACCGAGGCCGGCGGCACCGGCAGGGTGGCGTAGTGGTCGAGTCCGCCGCCCGCCCGCAGCTGCCCGAAGTACTGGGCGAGCAGGTTCAGCGCGACGAAGGCCACGACGAGCACGGAGGACCCGGCGACCACGGCCCGGGCCTCGGAGCCGCCGTCCACCACCCCCCGCATGAGGACCATGATGCCGACGGACTGGAAGGTGGCCACGAACAGCAGCGGGATCCGCGCCACCCGCGCCCGGGACAGCTGGGCCCGGTAGACGGCGGCGAGGGCGGGGAACAGCCGCGCCGGGGGCGCGAGCGGTGCGGCGGCGCCCGTGGAGAGGGTGCTCACGATTTCACCAGCCCGTTCGTCTTGCCGCCGAGCGCGAGGTACACGTCCTCCAGGCTCGGCGTGGTCAGCGTGAAGTCGTCGAGGGCGGCGAAGGCCGGCCCGCCCGTCACCGCGGCGACCGCCGCCCGGGCCGCGTCCGGCTCCATCCGCAGCACCCAGCGGCGCCCGGACTCGACGGCGAGCGCGCGCAGCGCGTCGACCTCCGGCATGCCCGTGGGGGCGGCCTCGCGCCACACCAGTTCCAGCCGGACCTCGCCCGAGACCCTGGCCTTCAGGCCGGCCGGGGTGTCGCAGGCGATGACTTTGCCCTGGTCGATGACGGCGACCCGGTCGAGGACGGTCTCGGCCTCGATGACGTTGTGCGTGACGAGCAGGACGGTGGCGCCGTGCCGTGCGCGGCGCCGGTCCACGGCGGACCACACCGCCCGCCGGGCCACGGGGTCCATGCCGGTGGTGGGTTCGTCGAGGACCAGGACGGGCCGCTCCCCCACCAGTGCGGCGGCGAAGCAGGCCAGCCGCCGCTGCCCGCCGGAGAGTTTCGTCAGGGGCCGCCCGGCGAGCGCGGTGAGTCCGAGCTCCTCCAGTACGGCGTCGCGCGCGGCCCGCGCCTCCCGTACGCCGAGCCCGCGCAGCCGCCCGGTGGTCTCGGCGGCCAGCGCCACCGTGAGCTCGTCGAGCGCGGTGGACTCCTGCCCGAGGTAGGCGAGCAGGCGCGAGGCCCGCCGGGGGTGGCGTACGAGGTCGTGGCCGAGCAGGGTCACGGAGCCGGCGTCGGGCCGCATCAGCCCGGTGAGCTGGCGGACCAGGGTGGACTTGCCGGCGCCGTTGGGGCCGAGCAGGCCGAAGATCTCGCCGCGCCGGACCTCCAGGTGGATCCCGTCGTTGGCGCGGGTCTCGGGCAGGGCGGGGGCCCCGCGCCGGCCGCGTACGGCGGGGTAGGTCTTGACGAGGTCACGCACCTCGCAGACCACGTCGGAGGCCGCTCCCGCGGCCGCCGCCGTACTGCTCTGCGCCTGTGCTGTGCCCGTACTCACGAGGGAGCAGCCTACGCGGCTTCCGCCCCTACTCGGCCGCCGGGGTCGCCGGGGCCGTGGGTGTCAGCGGGGCCGCTCCCGGAGCCGCGGCCGGTACGGCGGCCACGTGCTCGGCGGCGGCGCGGACGTCGATCTCCCGCCAGAATCCGGCCCGGATGGCGTAGCGGTCGTGTTCGTCGATCTGGTCGTCCTTGTGCGCGAGGAGCCCGAACCGGGCGGCGTAGCGCAGCAGCTCGCCGTCGATCCGGTGGGGGATGCGCGGGTACATCGTGGCCAGCTTCTGCAGGTGCACGGTCTCGGGGAGGCGCTCCATCCAGCGCCGGGCGAACACCTGTCCCACCTCGAACGGGTCCCCTCCGACGGTGGTGATGTCCTCCTCCCGGTCGGCCCAGCGCTGTTCGGCGCTGGTGAGCTGGGCGAGGGTGGGCAGGGAGGCGGTCTCGGCGGGCTCGCCCAGCGGTCCGGCCCGGTCGATCCAGCCCTTGTCGGAGGACCAGCGCAGGGCGCTGCCGGCCGGGGGATGGCCGGCGCTCTGCCCGGCGGGGGGTCCGGCCTGCTGGCCGGGGGCCCGCAGCGCGCCGGCGAGGTCCTTGGGCGTGGGGACGCTGCGGCCGCCGCCCCCGCCGGTGGCCGGGGCGGGTACGGGGACGCCGTCCTCCTCCTCCTGCCCGGCGGTGGACGCGCCGTTGCGGGCGGCTTCGGCGAGTGCGGCCTCGGGCAGCGGGGCGGAGAGGATCGCGGCGATGTCGGGGCGCGGTGCGGGCGGCGGTGAGCACAGCCCGGTGTCCTTGGCGCGGACGGCCCGGGTGATCCAGGCGCGGTCGAGGACGCGGCGCTCGTCGGCTTCCGCGACGAGGTCCTCGGACTGGTTGTAGTCCCCGTCGGCGGCCTGGACGGCCCACAGGTGGACGGCGACCCCGTGTTCCTTGGCGGACATCAGGCCGGGGAGCAGGTCGCCGTCGCCGGTCACGAGGACCACGTCGGAGCAGGCGCGGTTGCGGGCCAGTTCGGTGAGTTCGGCGTGCATGGCGGCGTCGACGCCCTTCTGCGCCCAGCGGCCGTCGCTGCGGGTCAGGGCGCCGAGGCGAACGGTGACGCGGGACATGACGCGCAGCCGCCGGTGCTCGGGCTGGGGCACCCGGTCGGGTGCGCCGTCGAACCAGTAGATGCGCAGCAGGGGCTGCTGGGTGTCGGCCTCGGCCCGCTCGCGCAGGCCCTGGATGAGGGCGGCATGGTCGACGGTGATGCGGGAGCGTGAGGGCTCCCCTGCGAGAAGACTTGCGGCGGCGCCCAGCAGATAGCCGGCGTCCACCAGGACGACGCAGCGGTCCACGCGTTCCACCCTCTTCCCTGGGGATCCTCTGTGTGATGCGGCGGTCCCCCGAGTCTGCCCGACCGCAAGGGTGTTGACGGCCGGAACTCGATCATCGGCGTGGCGGATCCCTCGGTTCTACCGGCTACGCGCAGTAATGATCCAAAATGCGCGGTTTCTGGTGCTGTGTGAGTGTGAAGGCGGTCCTGGCCCCTAGACCCTCACGGAGGCTCCACCATGGCCAAGAACAAGCAGCAGAAGCAGCCGAAGCAGCAGGCCCGCCAGTCCGGACAGGACGCGTCGCGCAGCTCGTCGGGGACCTCTCCCGAGCAGACGTCGCACGCGCCCAGTCCCATGGACCTGGCCCACAAGAGCAAGACGAAGCGCTTCGGCCACAACTGACGCCACCGCGTCGAGTGACGGAAGGGCCTGCCCGGCGATGCCCGGCAGGCCCTTCCGCACGCGTACCCAGCGGCGTTATCCGGCCAGGCAGGACGGGCCGAGCAGCACCTTGAGGTCGCCGAAGAGCGCCGGGTCGGGCTGCACGCGGTGCCGGTCGAGGCGCAGCACGGTGGTGGTCCGCGGCCCCTGGAGCTTGATCCGCACCTCGGTGTTGCCCTTGTGGTGGCGCAGGATCTCGCCCAACCGGGTGACCATCGGCGGGGTCACCTTGACGGTGGGGATGGTGAGGACCACGGGTGCGTTCGTCCCGGCGGAGGAGAGGTCGGGGACCATCATCTCCATGGCGACCAGGCGGGGGACGTCCTCGCGCTTGTCGAGGCGGCCCTTGACGAAGACGACGGTGTCCTCGACCAGCTGGGTGGAGACGAGCTGGTAGGTGGCGGGGAAGAACATGCACTCGATGGAGCCGGCCAGGTCCTCGACGGTGGCGATGGCCCAGGCGTTGCCCTGCTTGGTCATCTTGCGCTGGAGGCCCGAGATGATGCCGCCGATGGTGACGACGGCGCCGTCGGAGTGCTCTCCCCCGGTCAGCTGGGAGATGCCGGCGTCCGTCTTGTCGGAGAGCACGTGCTCCAGGCCGAACAGCGGGTGGTCGGAGACGTAGAGGCCGAGCATCTCCCGCTCCTGGGCGAGGAGGTAGGACTTCTCCCACTCGACGTCGGAGAACTCGACGTCGAGGCCGAAGCCCGGCTCGTCGCTCGCGCCCTCGTCGCCCATTGCGCCGAAGAGGTCGAACTGTCCCTCGGCCTCCTTGCGCTTGACCGCGACCACGTTGTCGATCATCGACTCGTGGTGGGCGACCAGGCCCTTGCGGGTGTGGCCCATCTCGTCGAAGGCGCCGGCCTTGATCAGCGACTCGATGGTCCGCTTGTTGCAGACGACGGCCTCGACCTTGTCGAGGAAGTCGGGGAAGGAGGAGAACTTCCCCTTGGCCTTCCTGGTCTTGATGATCGACTCGACGACGTTCTGGCCGACGTTGCGCACCGCGGTGAGGCCGAAGAGGATCACGTCGTCGCCCTGGGCGGCGAAGTTCGGCTCGGACTCGTTCACGTTCGGCGGCAGGACCTTGATGCCCATGCGCCGGCACTCGTTCAGGTAGATCGCGGACTTGTCCTTGTCGTCCTTGACCGAGGTGAGCAGACCCGCCATGTACTCGGCCGGGAAGTTCGCCTTGAGGTAGGCGGTCCAGTAGGACACCAGGCCGTACGCGGCCGAGTGGGCCTTGTTGAAGGCGTAGCCGGCGAAGGGGACCAGGACGTCCCACAGGGCCTGGATGGCCTTGTCGCTGTAGCCGTTCTTCCGGGCGCCCGCCTGGAAGATGGTGAAGTTCTTCGCCAGTTCCTCGGGCTTCTTCTTGCCCATCACGCGGCGCAGGATGTCGGCCTCGCCGAGCGAGTACCCGGCGATGATCTGGGCGGCCTTCTGCACCTGCTCCTGGTAGACGATCAGGCCGTAGGTGACCGCGAGCACCTCTTCGAGGGGCTCCTCCAGCTCCGGGTGGATCGGGGTGATCTCCTGCTGCTTGTTCTTGCGCAGGGCGTAGTTCGTGTGCGAGTTCATGCCCATCGGGCCCGGCCGGTACAGGGCCGAGACGGCGGAGATGTCCTCGAAGTTGTCGGGCTTCATCAGGCGCAGCAGCGAGCGCATGGGGCCGCCGTCGAACTGGAAGACGCCGAGGGTGTCACCCCGGCCGAGGAGCTCGAAGGTCTTGGGGTCGTCGAGCGGCAGGGCCAGGAGATCGATGTCGATCCCCTTGTTGGCCTTCACCATCTTGACGGCGTCGTCCATGATCGTGAGGTTGCGCAGGCCGAGGAAGTCCATCTTCAGCAGGCCGAGCGACTCGCAGCTCGGGTAGTCCCACTGGGTGATGGTGACGCCGTCGGTGTGCCGCACCCAGACGGGTACGTGGTCGGTGATCGTCTCGCTGGACATGATCACGCCGGCGGCGTGCACGCCCATCTGGCGGACCAGGCCCTCCACACCGCGGGCGGTGTCGATGACCTTCTTCACGTCCGGCTCGTTCTCGTACATCCCGCGGATCTCGCCGGCCTCCCCGTAGCGGGGGTGCGAGGGGTCGAGGATGCCGGAGAGCGGGATGCCCTTGCCGAGGACGTCGGCGGGCATGGCCTTGGTGAGCCGGTCGCCCATGGCGTACGGGTAGCCCAGGACGCGCGCGGAGTCCTTGATCGCGTTCTTGGCCTTGATGGTGCCGTAGGTGCCGATCATGGCGACTTTGTCCTCGCCGTACTTCTCGGTCACGTACCGGATCACCTCGACGCGCCTGCGCTCGTCGAAGTCGATGTCGACATCGGGCATGGAGACGCGCTCGGGGTTCAGGAAGCGCTCGAAGATCAGACCGTGGGTGAGCGGGTCGAGGTCGGTGATGCCCATGGCGTAGGCGACGATCGAGCCGGCCGCGGAGCCTCGGCCCGGTCCCACCGCGATGCCCTGGTTCTTGGCCCACATGATGAAGTCGGCGACGACGAGGAAGTAGCCGGGGAAGCCCATCGAGATGATCGTGTCCATCTCGTACTCGGCCTGCTTCATCCGGTCTTCCGGAATGCCCCCGGGGTAGCGGCGGTGCATGCCGCGCATGGTCTCCTCGCGGAACCAGCTGACCTCGGTGTGGCCCTCCGGGATGTCGAACTTCGGCATCAGGTTCCGGAACTTGAACATGCCCTCGGTGTCGATCTGGTCCGCGACCAGCCGCGTGTTGGCACAGCCCTCCTGCCAGGCGTCCGAGGAGTCGATGGCGTACATCTCGTCCGTGGACTTCAGGTAGTAGCCGGTGCCGTCGAAGCGGAAGCGGTCCGGGTCCGAGAGGTTCTTGCCGGTCTGGATGCACAGCAGGGCGTCGTGGGCGGCGGCCTCGCTGGCGTACGTGTAGTGCGAGTCGTTCGTGACCAGCGGCGGGATGCCGAGCTTCTTGCCGATCTCCAGCAGCCCGTCGCGGACCCGGCGCTCGATCTCGATGCCGTGGTCCATCAGCTCCAGGAAGTAGCGGTCCTTGCCGAAGATGTCCTGGTACTCGGAGGCGGCCTTGAGGGCCTCGTCGAACTGGCCGAGGCGCAGCCTGGTCTGCAGCTCGCCGGAGGGGCAGCCGGTGGAGGCGATCAGGCCCTCCGACCACTTGGAGATGGTCTCCTTGTCCATGCGCGGCCACTTCGTGAGCCAGCCCTCCTTGTACGCGTCGGAGGACAGCCGGAAGAGGTTGTGCAGGCCGGTGGCGTTCGCCGCCCAGATCGTCTTGTGGGTGTAACCGCCGGAACCGGAGACGTCGTCGCGCTTCTGGTGCGGCTGGCCCCACTGGATGCGCCGCTTGTTGCGCCGGGACTCGGGGGCGACGTACGCCTCGATGCCGATGATCGGGGTGATTCCGGCCTTCTGGGCGCTGTGGAAGAAGTCGTAGGCCCCGTGCAGGTTGCCGTGGTCGGACATGGCGATGTGCGTCATGCCCATCTCGTTGCACGCGTTGAACATGTCCTTCAGCCGCGCGGCACCGTCCAGCAGCGAGTACTGGGTGTGGACGTGCAGGTGCGTGAACGGCGGCTTGGTCACGGTGGGAGTCCTCCGGCGGGGAGAGAGGGGCGGCAGCTACGAATCCTACGTCGACCGGGTGACAGATCACGGGCACCGACGGGTACGGTCATGCGTTGCAGAACCAAGGACGAGTGTCCGGAAAGCGATCTGCCCCAGATCGGCCCCGCACCACCAGGAGGCATCCGCGATGGCGGTTACCGAGACGACCGACGAACAGCGCGCCGAGCAGATACTCGACGTGTTCGACACCGCTTTCGGGGAGCTGCTCGCCGCCGACCCCGCCGCCTTCCAGGTCAAATTCCGCAAGATGGCGGCCTCGGCCTTCGCCTTCTACCGGGGCACGGCCTGCCTCTTCTACGCGGACCTGGAGCGCGACCGGCACGGCGGCCCGTACCTGGACGAGCGGACGGGCCGGGTGTGGATCCACGGCGATCTCCACGCGGAGAACTTCGGCACGTACATGGACTCCAACGGCCGGCTGGTCTTCAACGTCAACGACTTCGACGAGGCCTACGTCGGCCCCTTCACCTGGGACCTGAAGCGGTTCGCCGCCTCCGTCGCCCTGATCGGCTACACCAAGGCGCTCAGCGACGACCAGATCAGCGAGCTGGTACGGATCTTCGCCGGGGCCTACCGCGAGCGGATCCACGCCCTGGCCACGGGGGCGAAGAACGAGGACCTGCCCTCCTTCACCCTGGACACCGCCGAGGGCCCGCTGCTGGGGGCCCTGCGCGTCGCCCGCTCCCGCACCCGCTTCTCGCTCCTGGACTCGATGACGGAGATCCGGGACTTCGAGCGCCGCTTCGCGCCCGGGGCCGGGACCATCGAGCTGGACGCGGCCACCCGGTACAAGGTGCTGGCCGCCTTCGACGGGTACCTGGAGACCCTGCCCGACGAGTCCCTGGTCCGGCCCGACTCCTACCGGGTCAAGGACGTGGTGGGCCGCCGGGGCGTCGGCATCGGCTCCGCGGGCCTGCCCTCCTACAACATCCTGCTGGAGGGCCACAGCGACGCCCTGGAGAACGACGTCGTGATCTACCTCAAGCAGGCGCAGACTCCGGCGGTCTCCCGGCACATCACCGACCGGGCGGTGCGGGAGTACTTCCACCACGAGGGGCACCGCACGGTGATCTCCCAGCGCGCCCTCCAGGCCCACGCCGACCCGTGGCTCGGCTGGACGGAGCTGGACGGCGCCGGGCAGCTGGTGGCGGAGGTCTCCCCCTACGCGGTGGACCTGGACTGGTCGGACCTGGACGACCCGGAGGAGATCGCCGCGGTCGTCGCGGACCTGGGCCGGGCCACGGCGACCATGCACGGGGCGGCGGACGCCGACGAGAGCGGCCAGACGCTGGTCCCCTTCTCCACCGAGCGGGCCATCGACGCGGCGATCGCGGCCGACGAGGAGGGCTTCGCCCGGCTGCTGGTGGACTTCGCCCACGCCTACGGGGCCCGGGCCCGCGCCGACCACCAGATCTTCGTGGACCTCTTCCGCAACGGCCGGCTCACCCCCTAGGGCCTGCCTTCACAGGCAGTCGTGGCACACTCGCGGCGATGGACATATCAGGGGTGGGACTTCGAGGGCTGCGGGCCGCGCTGTTCAGCGCGCTCGTCGTGCTGCTCTCGGCCGGCTCGCACGTCCTGATGTCGCGGGTGCCGCTGCCGCCCGCCCTGGTCGTCGGTGCCTTCGGGGCCGTGTTCGCCCTCGCCTACGCGCTGGCGGGCCGCGAGCGGGGCTTCGGCCCGGTCGCCGGGCTGCTCGTGCCGCTGGAGCTGGCCGCCGACACCGTCTTCACCGCCGGGCAGCACGTCTGCTACGGCCCGGCGGGCGGCCCGGTCTCGGGCCCGCTGCGCGCCATGGGCCTGGACGCGCTGTGCGGCGGCACGCCGGTCGGCGCTCCGCTGACCGAGGTGCCCGGACCGGCCGCCGACGCGGCCGCGCTGCTGGCCTCGCCCGGGCCGTGGGCGCCCTGGCTGCTGCTCGCCGCCCACGTCGGGGTCGGGCTGCTCGCCGCCGCGTGGCTGAGCTCCGGCGAGCGGGCCCTGGGCCGGGTCCTGCGGGCGGTGGCCGCCTTCGCCTTCCGGCCGCTGCGGCTGGCCGTGGCAGTGGTGGCCGCGGCCGCGGAGCCGGTGCGGCGGGTGCTGCGGCCTGCTCTGCCGGGCACGGGGGCCCGTACGAGATTCCCCGCGCACTCCGTGGGACGGCGGGGACCTCCCGCGCTCGGCGCGCTCTCCCGCGCCTGACGCACGTACGGCAGTCCCCCCTTTCGTCCCCCTCCCACGGAGATCACCATGAGTGCACGCAACAGCCAGCAGAACAAGGCGGCCGCCCGCGAGAAGCTGCGCATCGAGCGCGAGAAGCAGGCCAAGAAGGACAAGGCACGCCGCCAGCTGATCGTCGGCGGCGCCGTCATCGCCGTCCTCGCGCTGGCCGGCGTCGTCGGATACGCCGTCGTCCAGGCCAACCAGCCCGGCCACTGGGAGAAGGCCGCCAAGGCCGAGCTGGTCAAGCCGAAGAACACCGAGGGCGAGGACGGCCTCACCGTCGTCATCGGCAAGGCCGAGGCGAAGAAGACCCTGGAGCTCTACGAGGACTCGCGCTGCCCCGCCTGCGCCCAGTTCGAGCAGGCGGCGGGCGAGCAGGTCAAGAAGGACGTGGACGCGGGCAAGTACAAGCTCCGCTACTTCGGCGCCACCTTCATCGACAACATGGCCAAGGGCGAGGGCTCGAAGAACGCGCTGAGCGCGCTCGGCGCGGCCCTGAACGTCAGCCCGCAGGCCTTCCTCGACTACAAGGCCGCGCTCTACTCCAAGGAGCTGCACCCCGAGGAGACCGTCGACAGCTTCGCCAAGGACGACTACCTGCTGAAGGTCGCGGACACGGTCCCGGCGCTCAAGGGCAACGCCGAGTTCAAGAAGGCCGTCGAGGACGGCACTTACGACCGGTGGGCGCTGGACATGTCCAAGGCCTTCAACAAGTCCGGTGTCACGGGCACGCCGACGCTGAAGATGGACGGCAAGAAGATCGACACCCCGCAGACCGCGGAGCAGTTCACGGCGGCGATCGACAAGGCACTCGCCGGCTGATTCCGGCCACACACCGTCGGCGGGCGGGCGAACTCCCGGAGTTCGCCCGCCCGTTGCCTTCAGAGGGATGTACCAACGGTCATACCCGCCAGTAATATGATCATCCGTGACCAGTCATCTCTCTCCTTCTCCCGAGCCTTCCGCGGGCGCCGCGACTCCACGCCGCCGTACGGTCGTCCTGGCCGCGGCCGCCACCGCCGCACTCGCCCCGATGACCGCGCTGGGCGCCCAGGCCGCCCACGCCGCCACCACCGCCACCGCCGCGCCGGCCTTCCTGCACGGCGTCGCCTCCGGCGATCCGCTCCCCGACGGGATCCTCCTGTGGACCCGCGTCACCCCGACCCCCGAGGCCGTGCCGGGCTCCGGCGCCGGCCCCGCCGTACAGGTGGACTGGGAGGTGGCCGGGGACAAGGCCTTCTCCCGCATCGTCGCCCGCGGCACCGTCACCGCGAGCGCCGCCACCGACCACACCGTGAAGGTGGACGTGCGCGGGCTCGAGCCGCACACCCCGTACTGGTACCGGTTCACGGCCGGCACCACGGTCTCCCCCGTCGGCCGCACCCTGACCACCCCGGCCCACGAGGCGAGCACCGCCGGCGTCCGCTTCGGCGTGGTCTCCTGCGCCAACTGGGAGTCCGGCTACTTCTCGGCCTACCGGCACCTGGCCGCCCGCAGCGACCTCGACGCGATCCTGCACCTGGGCGACTACATCTACGAGTACCAGTCCGGGGGTTACCCGGAGGCGAAGTACGTCGTACGGCCGCACGAGCCGAAGAACGAGATCGTCTCGCTCGCCGACTACCGCACCCGGCACGGCAAGTACAAGACGGACGCCGACCTCCAGGCGCTGCACCACTCGCACCCGGTCATCGCCATCTGGGACGACCACGAGTTCGCCAACGACGCCTGGGCGGGGGGCGCCGAGAACCACACGCCCGGCGCCGAGGGCGAGTGGGCGGCCCGTGCGGCCGCCGCCAAGCAGGCCTACTTCGAGTGGATGCCCGTACGCGCCTCCATCGCGGGCACCGTCTACCGGCGGCTGCGCTTCGGCACCCTCGCCGACCTGCACCTCCTCGACCTGCGCTCCTTCCGCTCGCAGCAGGCCAAGGTCGGCAGCGGCTCGGTGGACGACCCGGAGCGCACCATGACCGGGCGCGCCCAGCTGGACTGGCTCAAGTCCGGCCTCGCGGGCTCGGACGCGACCTGGAAGCTGGTCGGGACCTCGGTGATGATCTCGCCGGTGGCCTTCGGCTCGCTGCCCGCGCACCTGCTGGCGCCGCTCGCGAAGCTGCTCGGGCTGCCCGAGGGCGGCATAGCCGTGAACGTGGACCAGTGGGACGGGTACACCGACGACCGCAAGGAGCTGCTGGGCCACCTGCGGGACCGGAACATCCGGAACACCGTGTTCCTGACCGGCGACATCCACATGGCGTGGGCGAACGAGGTCCCGGTGAACATGGCCACCTACCCGGGCTCGGGCACGGCGGCCACCGAGTTCGTGGTCACCTCGGTGACCTCCGACAACCTCGACGACATCCTGCACGTGCCGGCGGACACCGCCTCGCTGGTCGCCGAGTCGGCCGTCAAGGCCGCCAACTGGCACGTGAAGTGGCTGGACATGGACGCGCACGGCTACGGCGTGCTCGACGTGACGGCCGAGCGGTCGCAGATGGACTACTACGTGGTGTCCGACAAGCGGAATCAGGACGCCTCGGCCGCGTGGACCCGCTCGTACCGCACGCTGAACGGTACGCAGAAGGTGGAACGGGCATACCAGCCGGTTCGCTGATTATCCGTCAATTCTCCTGTCTGAAGGGGTGCCTGGTGTAGACCAGGCGCCCCTTCGGCGTCAGAAGCAACAAATCTTTTACGTCAGATGCTTGACCTGTATATGACATGGACCCATAAGCTTCGCGCCAGTCGAGGAGATCCTTCGGCCGATAAACCCCCCACGCGAGGAGCACACGTGCGCGCAATTGCCCGCATATCCCCCCTTCTTCGCCGCCGCCTCATGGGCACGGCGGTACTGGCCGGAACCCTGGCGTTCACGCCGCTCGCCGCCCCCACGACGATCGCGGCCGCCAAGACCCCCGCCGAGGTCTGCGCCGAAGGGGCCACCGGGGCCGCCAACGCCCGTGTCGCCCGCCCCCAGGAGCAGCACGCGGCCGAGCCGAACGAGCTCACCGACACCCAGGCCAAGGCCATGGACGTCGACCTCAAGGCGAAGCTGGACAAGGCCCTCAAGAACCAGCCGCAGCGCAGCCTGCGCGCCGCCGAGGCCGTCACGAGCATCCCCGTGTACTTCCACGTGATCCACTCCGGCACCACCGGAAAGCTGTCGTCCACCCAGATCAACAGCCAGCTGGCGGTCCTCAACGCGGCCTACGGCGGCCAGGGCACCGGCAATGTGAACACCAACTTCCAGTTCACGCTGGCCGGGACCGACTACACGGACAACGCCACCTGGTACAACCTCACTTCCGGCTCGCAGGCCGAGAAGGACATGAAGAACACCCTGCGCCAGGGCGGCGCCGGCGCCCTGAACTTCTACACCGCCAACCTCGGCGGCGGCCTGCTCGGCTGGGCGACCTTCCCGACCTCCTACGCCTCCAGCCCCAAGATGGACGGCGTGGTCGTGCTCGACTCCTCGCTGCCCGGCGGCTCCGCCGCCAACTACAACGAGGGTGACACCGCGACCCACGAGGTCGGCCACTGGATGGGTCTGTACCACACCTTCCAGGGCGGCTGTAACGGCAACGGCGACTACGTCTCCGACACCCCGGCCGAGAAGAGCGCCGCCTTCGAGTGCCCGACCGGCCGGGACTCCTGCGCCAGCAAGACGGGCGTGGACCCGATCCACAACTTCATGGACTACACGTACGACTCCTGCATGTACCAGTTCACCCCCGGCCAGGTCGCCCGTATGACGAGCAGCTGGACCGCCTACCGCGGCTGAACCGCCCGATAAAGACGGGTCCGCTGACAGAAAAAAGGGGGGCACGGTCCGGCACTGGCCGGACCGTGCCCCGCACGCGCGTGCTACAGGCTGTCGAGGAAGCCCAGCGCGACCTTCCAGGCCTGCTCCGCGGCCTCGGCGTCGTAGTCGTCCAGATCCGGGTCGGTGAACAGGTGCCCGGCCCCCGGGTAGGTGTGGACCTCGACGTCGGCCCCGGCCCGCTGCATCCGCAGGTACCAGGCCGTCAGCCAGTCGTGCGTCTCGAAGGGGTCCGGGTCGGCGATGTGCAGCTGCACGGGCAGGTCGTCCACCGAGGCGCCGTCCTCCAGGTCCGCCGTCCCGTGCAGGAGCAGCAGGCCGCGCGCCTTCGCGTCGGCCATCGCCAGGTGCTGGGCGACGGAGCCGCCGAAGGAGAAGCCCGCGTAGACCAGGCCCTGGTCGGAGTGGGGAGCGGAGGCCAGGACCGCGCGCTTGAGCAGCTCGTCACGGCCGATCTCGTCCCGGTGGGCCATGCCCTCCTCGACGGTCTCGAAGGTGCGCCCCTCGAAGAGGTCCGGCACCTGGACCTGATGCCCGGCCGCGCGCAGCCGGTCGGCCGCCGCGTGCACCGCGGGCCGCAGCCCGTACGTCGAATGGAAAAGCATGATGTTCATGCCTCCCATCGTGCCAGTTTCGGCAGACCGCATCCGGTTACGTTCAATCCCATGGATATGGAGACCGTCCTGCGCCCCGTCGCGGTGATCGGCGGCTGTCTGGTGGTCACCCTGGTCGCCGGGTGGCTGCTGGACCAGCTGCTGCGCCGGGCCGACGCCCGGCACCCCGAGACCCCCCTGTGGGGCCTGTTGCGCCGCTGCCGCCTGCCGTTCCAGGTGGTGTTGTGCACCACGCTCCTCAGAGGCTCCTACCGCGCCACGCTCATCCTGCCCCAGCACGCCTTCGTCGTCGGCCGCCTCCTCACCCTGGTGCTGATAGCCTCCGCGGCCTGGCTCGCCGTGCACATCGCGACGGCCATAGTCGACTCCACGTACGCGCGCTACGCCGCCGTGGCCCGGGACGCCGCCCGGCTCCGCCGGGTCCGCACCCAGGTCACGCTGATCCAGCGGGTGGTCACGGCGGCGGTGGTCGTGGTCGCCGCCGCGGCCATGCTCCTGACCTTCCCGCCGATGCGCACGGTCGGCGCCTCGATGCTGGCCTCGGCGGGCGTCCTCGGCATCGTGGCGGGCATCGCGGCCCAGTCCTCGCTGGGAAACCTCTTCGCCGGCCTCCAGATCGCCTTCGGCGACACCGTCCGCATCGGCGACACCGTGGTGGTCGACAAGGAGTGGGGCACGGTGGAGGAGATCACCCTGACCTTCCTCACGGTCCGGACCTGGGACGAGCGCCGGATCACGATGCCTGTGTCGTATTTCACGAGCAAGCCGTACGAGAACTGGTCGCGCGGCGGTGCGCAGATGACCGGCACGGTCTTCTGGCACCTGGACCACAGCGCGCCCGTCGACCTGATGCGCGACCGGCTCGAGCAGATCCTGAAGGAGACTCCGGAGTGGGACGGCCGCGGCAGCGGCCTGGTGGTGACGGACACCACACCGCACACGGTGGAGGTCCGCGCGCTGGTGACGGCGAAGGACGCGGACGACCTGTGGACGGTCCGCTGCGCGGTCCGTGAGGGCCTGATCACCTGGCTGGTCGCCCACCACCCCTACGCCCTGCCTCGCGTCACCACCTCCGAGGCCGTACCCCGCCCGCGCCACTGACCCCGCTGGGGGCTAGTAGAGCAGTGCGGCCGCGCACTCCTCGGTGAGGTCCTCGGCGTGCGGCGGCAGCGGTTCGCCGGCCCGCAGATGGCGCCGGACCACCGACAGCGGCAGGTCGACGAGGGCCAGCGCGACGCGCTCACGGCCCTGGGCGCCCGTGACGCCGAGGGACGCGGCGAGGGCGCCGAGGGAGGCGTACACGCGCTCGTTGCCGGAGCCGGCCCGCCGGACGTGCTCCTCGGACCAGTCGGCGCGACCGAACTCGCCCGGGCCGTGGAGGAGCAGGGCGGCCTCCTGCGGGTGCGCGCGACTCCACGAGACGACGTGCCGGGCGGCCGCGCGGGCGGCCCGGCGCGGGTCGGGGTCGCTGTGGAGCGCGTCGAAGTAGCCGGTCTGGAACCGCTCGACGGTCCGCAGCCACACCTCGGCGAGCAGATCGGTACGCCCGGCGAAGCGGTGGTACATGGACCCGCTCGGGGCGCCGATCGCCTGGGCGACGGCGGACACGGTCACTCCGGACGGCCCGGCGGAGGCGGCCAGCCGGACCGCTGCGTCGAGGATCTGGTCGGTGTCGAACCGGGGTGGTCTCGCCATGAATCAGAGAGTACCCTCCAATTCAATTGGAGGAGATCCTCTAATTCAGGGGAAGGGAACGACGCATGGCCGTCTACAACGTGCACGAACGTCTGCTGGCCGCGAAGGGGAGCGAGGTGGGCGCGCTCGTCGACAGCCTGTCCGCCGGCCGGAAGGACCGCCTCTGGCCGGGCGAGCCCTGGCCCCGGATGCAGCTCGACCGCCCGCTGGCGGCGGGTGCGGCCGGCGGCCACGGCCCGATCCGCTACACGGTCACGGCGTACGTGCCCGGCACCTGGGTCCGGTTCACCTTCACCGGGCCGCGCGGGTTCCACGGCTTCCACGAGTTCGCCGTGCTCCCGGTGGACGAGGAGCGCACCGTCCTGCGGCACACCCTCGCGATGCGGACCACCGGGCTGGCCCGCCTGACCTGGCCCCTGCTCTGGCGCCCGCTGCACGACGCCCTGCTGGAGGAGAGCCTGGACCACGCGGAGCTCACCTGCACGAACGCCCTCGCCCACCCCGCCCGGCGGACCGCCTATGTCCGTCTGCTGCAGGCCCTGCTGCGCCGCCGGGGACCGTCGTCGAAGAGCTAGGGGCTGCGCAGACTGCGGACGTCGAGGTGCCGCAGCACCCGGTCCACGATCTCCGGGTCGGCGCCGGGTTCGCTGCGGGCCGCGAGGACCTCGTGGCGGGCGGCCGACATCATCTCGCGCTGGATCCGCTGGACGTCCCGGATCCGTTCCACCCGCTGCGCGTAGGCCTCCCGCCGTTCCTCGTCCACCATGTCGGGGCTGATGCGGGCCCCCACGTCGTACGCGCGCCGGTACAGCACCTCCACCAGGTCCTCCGGGAGCTGCTCCACCTCCTCGATCTCCTTCAGCCGCCGCTTCGCGGCCTTCGCGGCGCGGATCGCCAGCTGCCGCCGCGTCGCCCGCTCCACGTCCGTGTCCGCCTCCACGCCCAGCTTCCGTACCAGCCACGGCAGGGTCAGCCCCTGGAACAGCAGAGTCGCCATGATCACGGCGAAGGCGATGAAGACGATCTCGTCCCGCGCGGGGAACGGCTCGCCCCCTTCCGTCCGGAGCGGGATGGCCAGGGCCAGGGCCACCGAGGCCACGCCCCGCATCCCGGCCCACCACATCACCATGCTCTCCCGCCAGCTCAGCGGGATCTCCTCGTCGTAGTCGCGCCGCTTGTGCAGCTTCTTGGCGAGCCAGCCGGCCGGCAGCAGCCAGACCAGCCGCACCCCGACCACCACCCCGACGACGGCCGCGGCCCAGCCGGCCATCTCCCACTCCCGCCCCGCCGCCACACCGAAGACGTTGTGGAGCTCCAGCCCGATCAGCCCGAACGCCACCCCGGTGACCAGCATGTCGACGACCTCCCAGAAGGTGTGCCCGGCCAGCCTCCCCAGCACGTCGTCGGCGTCGGTCGCGTACTCGGCGAGGAACAGGGCCGTCGTCAGGACGGCCAGCACCCCCGACCCCTGGAACTCCTCGGCCATGACGTACGCGACGAACGGCACCAGCAGCGTCAGGCCGATCTGGAGCGTCGCGTCGTCGAGCCGCCCCATCAGCCGGTTCGCCGCCCAGCCGAGCGCGAGCCCGACGGCCACGGCCACCACCGCGGAGAGCACGAACTCCCCGAGCGCGTCGGGCCAGGAGAAACTGCCGCTGACGGCGGCGTCGACGGCGACGTGGTAGAGCACGATCGCCGTCACGTCGTTGAAGAGCCCCTCGCCCTCCAGGATCGACACCATCCGGCGGGGCAGCCCGAGCGAACCGGCCACGGCGGTGGCGGCAACGGGGTCGGGCGGCGCCACGAGCGCGCCGAGCGCGACGGCCGCGGCGAGCGGCAGCCCGGGCACGACGGAGTTGGCCACGGCGGCGACGGCGGCGGTCGTGACGAACACGAGCGCCACGGCCAGCAGCAGGATCGGCCGCAGGTTGGCGGCGAACTGCCGCCAGGAGGTGCGCTGCGCGGAGGCGTACAGCAAGGGCGGCAGCACGAGCGGCAGGATGTACTCGGGCGGGAAGTCGACGTTCGGCACGACCGGCACGAGCGCGAGCGCGACTCCCCCGAGGGTCATCAGGACGGGCGCGGGCAGCCCGAGCCGGTCCCCCAGCGGCACGGTGACGACGGCGCCGAGCAGCAGTACGAAGAGCAGAGCGAGCTGATCCACTCCCCCACCCTGCCGTATCCGTCGGCACTCGGCCCTGAGACACGTGGCGCGCGGCCCCGCGACGCCCAACCCCCTGGGGCTGCGCCCCGGGCCTCCATCCAGCCTCGCCGGCGTTTGAGGCGCGGGGTCCGGGCGGAGCCCCAGGAGCCCCGCAGGGCCGGGTGGCCCCGTTACGGCAGCGCGCGCCGCATCGCCCGGTGCGAGATGCCCGCGTCCTGGAACTCCGGGCCGTAGGCCACGTACCCGAGCCGCTCGTAGAAGCCGAGCGCATGCGTCTGGGCGCCCAGGTCCACCGCCGACAGGCCGAGCCGAAGCGCCTCCGCCTCGATCGCGCGGACCAGCGCCACGCCGACACCCAGCCCCCGGGCAGCCGACCGCACGGCCAGCCGCCCCAGCGAACCCACCGCCGGGTCGCCCGTCTTGGCCAGCGCCGGGGCCCCGTGGAGCAGCCGGCCGGTGCCCAGCGCGGAACCGTCCGGCCCCACCGCCAGCACGTGCACCGCGCCCGCGTCGTACGCGTCGTACTCGATCGACGCCGGGACGGACTGCTCGACCACGAAGACCTCGGACCGCACCGCGAAGCAGGCCGCCAGGTCGTCCTCGCCGACGGCGACCCGGACGGCGAAGGCCGTCACTCGCTCTCGGCGCGGATCACGTCCAGCGCGTGCTGGAGGTCCGCCGGGTAGGTGCTCTCGAACTCCACCCACTGCCCGTCCGACGGGTGCTCGAAGCCCAGCCGCACCGCGTGCAGCCACTGCCGGGTCAGCCCCAGCCGCTTCGCCACCGTCGGGTCGGCCCCGTAGGTCAGGTCGCCGACGCAAGGGTGCCGGTGCGCGGACATGTGCACGCGGATCTGGTGCGTACGCCCGGTCTCCAGCTTGATGTCGAGCAGCGAGGCGGCGCGGAAGGCCTCGATCAGGTCGTAGTGCGTGACGGACGCCTTGCCGTCTTGGGTCACGGCCCACTTGTAGTCCGCGCTGGGGTGCCGGCCGATCGGCGCGTCGATCGTGCCGCTCATCGGGTCGGGGTGGCCCTGCACGAGCGCGTGGTACCGCTTGTCCACGACCCGCTCGCGGAACTGGTTCTTCAGCGACGTGTAGGCGCGCTCCGACTTGGCGACGGCCATCAGGCCGGACGTGCCGACGTCGAGGCGGTGCACGATGCCCTGGCGCTCGGACGCGCCGGAGGTCGAGATCCGGTAGCCGGCGGCGGCGAGGCCGCCGATGACGGTGGTGCCGGTCCAGCCGGGGCTCGGGTGGGCGGCGACGCCCACCGGCTTCATGATGACCACGATGTCGTCGTCGTCGTGGACGATCTCCATGCCGGGGACGGGCTCGGCGACGACCTCGACCGGCCGCGGCGGCTCGGGCATCTCGACTTCGAGCCAGGCGCCGCCGTGCACACGCTCGGACTTCCCGACGACGCTGCCGTCGACCGACACCTTCCCCGCGGCCGCGAGGTCGGCCGCCTTCGTCCGGGAAAATCCGAACATACGGGCGATGGCGGCGTCGACGCGCTCGCCTTCAAGGCCTTCGGGTACGGGCAGGGTGCGGATCTCGGGAATCGTACTCACCTGTCGAGTATGCAGGACACGACAGAAGACCATTCCCGCGATCAGTCCTTGTGGACGGTCCCGTCCGGGTCCAGGCCCTTGAAGGACAGCAGGACGATCAGGATGCCGCCGCACACGATCGCCGAGTCGGCCAGGTTGAAGACGGCGAAGTGGGCCGGTGCGATGAAGTCCACGACCGCCCCCCGGAACACACCCGGCGAGCGGAAGATCCGGTCGGTCAGGTTGCCCAGCGCACCGCCCAGCAGCAGCCCGAGCGCGAGGGCCCAGGGCAGCGAGTACAGCTTGCGCGCGAGCCGCACGATCACCACGATCACGGTGGCCGCGATGCAGGTGAAGATGATCGTGAAGGCCTCGCCGAAGCCGAAGGCGGCGCCCGGGTTGCGGACCGCCTCGAACTTCAGCAGGTCGCCGATGATCTGGATCGGAGGCTGGTGCTCCAGCTTGGCCACGACCAGCATCTTGCTGCCGAGGTCCAGCAGGTAGGCGAGGACCGCCACGACGAGCAGCGCCACGATCCGCCGGCGCCCCTTGGGCTCGGCGGACTCCGGCTGGGTGTCGTCCCCGACCTCCGGCGTACCGATGATGCGCTCCGCCTCTGCCACGTCAGTCCCTCGAACTCGCTCGAACCAGGCTCCTCCTGGACCCTGACGAGACACGAGAGTACGTCAGGGTCCCCGTCCGCGGGATGTCCGCCCGAGCCGCCGGACGCCTCCTAGTGCCTGCGTTCCTGCTTCTGCTTGCAGTCCACGCACAGCGTGGCCCTCGGGAAGGCCTGCATCCGCGCCTTGCCGATGGGCTGCCCGCAGTTCTCGCAGAGGCCGTACGTGCCCGCCTCCAGCCGTTCCAGGGCACGCTCGGTCTGCTCCAGCATCGAGCTGGCGTTCGCCGCGAGGGCCAGCTCGGACTCCCGGGTGATGTTCTTGGTGCCCGTGTCGGCCTGGTCGTCGCCGGCGCCGTCACCGGAGTCCCGCATGAGGTCGGTGATGGCCGTCTCCGAAGCGTCCAGCTCCAGGCGCAGCCGCAGGACCTCCGAGGAGAGCTCCGCGCGGGCCTCTTCGACCTCCTCGGCCGTCCAGGGGTCCTCTCCGGGCCGTACGGCGAGCTCGCCGGGGTCCAGGGCCGCCGCCGTGGCGCGGGCCTTGGGCAGCCCGCTGGTGGCGGCCGCCGCCGTCTTCCTCGCCGTACCGGTGCTCTTCTTGGCAACCACTTCGCGGACTCCCGTCTTCTTCGCGGCCTGCGCCGCCCCCTCGGCCACGGCCTTCTTGGCCGGGGTCTTGCTCACGGTCGCCTTCTTGGCCGGAGCCTTCGCGGCGGTCGCCTTCTTTGCCGCGGCGCCGGTCGCCGCGGCCTTCTTGGCCGGAGCCCTGGTCGCGGCGGCCTTTTTGGCCGGCGCCTTGGTCGCGGCGGACTTTTTGGCCGGAGCCCTGGTCGCGGCGGACTTCTTGCCCGCAGCGGTCGCCTTGCCGGCCGGAGCCGGGGCCCGAGCCGTCGCCGGGGTCGCGTCCACGGCCGCCGTCACCGACGCCCCTGCCGCCTTCCCGGCCGTCTTCTTCCCGGCCACCTTCCCGGCTGCCTTCTCCGCGGCCTTCGCTGCGACCTTCCCGACAGCCTTGACGGCCTTCTGCGCAGTACTCCCGGCGGTCTTCTTCGCCACCATGGCCGCGGCCCCTTCACATACTGTGATCAATGCTCGCGAATCGTGCCGGAACGATAAATCGCCTCCAGCCCCACGGCAACGGGGCACGCATCCGTCGAGGCCAACCTGCATCCGTTGTGCCCATCCGGAGGCCCGGTAATCCGCCTCACCCGCCCCACCGGATTCCCGTACCGGCACGTCGGCCCATCCGGGTCACCCGCCGCCCGTCCCGCGCACCCCGCCGCGCCGGGCCGCCGGACCCGCCAAGGGCCCCCGTAAACCGGTCTGCCGCGTGCCGCCCGGGCCCGTACACTGGGCCCAGCGAGAGGCATGGATGGGGACGAGTAGCGTCGGACGCAGCCAGGAGCGACCCGGGGACGGTGAGAGCCCGGGGGCGAGCGCGACGTGAAGGATCACCCCGGAGCCGCCGGAAGAAAGCCGCAGGGAGCCCGCAGGGGTGCCCGTACGGCGAGTAGAACCGGCTTCGCACCCCAATGAGGGGGCCGCCGGACCAGTCCGGAGGCCAAGGAGGGTGGTACCGCGGGAGCAGCAGTCGGCTCTCGTCCCTCCGGACGGAAGTGACACCCCGCCGGAGGAAGAGTTCAGCCTCATGACCACACCGCCGCAGTACCGCCCGGTCCCCGCCCAGGTCGACCTGCCCGCCCTCGAGCACGCCGTCCTCGACTTCTGGCGCGAGAGCAAGACCTTCGCCAAGACCCTGGAGCAGTCCGAGGGCCGCCCCGAGTGGGTCTTCTACGAGGGCCCGCCGACCGCGAACGGCATGCCCGGCGCGCACCACATCGAGGCCCGCGTCTTCAAGGACGTCTTCCCCCGCTTCCGCACCATGCGCGGCTACCACGTGGCCCGCAAGGCCGGCTGGGACTGCCACGGCCTGCCCGTCGAGCTCGCCGTCGAGAAGGAGCTCGGCTTCAACGGCAAGCAGGACATCGAGGCGTACGGCATCGCCGAGTTCAACGCCAAGTGCCGCGAGTCCGTGACCCGCCACACCGACGCGTTCACCGAGCTCACGACCCGGATGGGCTACTGGGTCGACCTCGACGACGCCTACCGGACCATGGACCCCGAGTACGTCGAGTCCGTGTGGTGGTCGCTGAAGGAGATCTTCAACAAGGGACTGCTCACCCAGGACCACCGCGTCGCCCCCTGGTGCCCGCGCTGCGGCACCGGTCTGTCCGACCACGAGCTGGCCCAGGGCTACGAGACGGTCGTCGACCCTTCCGTCTACGTCCGCTTCCCGCTGACCTCCGGCCCGCTGGCCGGCGAGGCGGCCCTGCTGGTCTGGACGACCACCCCGTGGACCCTGGTGTCCAACACGGCGGTCGCCGCCCACCCCGAGGTCACCTACGTCGTCGCCACGAACGGGACCGAGAAGCTGGTCGTCGCCCAGCCGCTGCTGGAGAAGGCCCTCGGCGAGGGCTGGGAGGCCACCGGCGAGTCCTTCACCGGCAAGGAGATGGAGCGCTGGACCTACGAGCGCCCCTTCGACCTCGTCGAGTTCCCCGCGCCCGCCCACTACGTCGTGAACGCCGAGTACGTCACGACCGAGGACGGCACCGGTCTGGTCCACCAGTCCCCCGCCTTCGGCGCCGACGACCTCGCGGTCTGCCGCGCGTACGGCCTGCCGGTCGTGAACCCGGTCCGCCCCGACGGCACCTTCGAGGAGGAGGTCCCGCTGGTCGGCGGCGTCTTCTTCAAGAAGGCCGACGAGAAGCTGACCGCCGACCTCGACGCCCGCGGCCGGCTCTTCAAGCACATCGCCTACGAGCACAGCTACCCGCACTGCTGGCGCTGCCACACGGCCCTGCTCTACTACGCGCAGCCGTCCTGGTACATCCGCACCACCGCCGTCAAGGACGCGATGCTGCGGGAGAACGAGAAGACCAACTGGTTCCCGGACTCCGTCAAGCAGGGCCGCTTCGGCGACTGGCTGAACAACAACATCGACTGGGCACTGTCCCGCAACCGCTACTGGGGCACCCCGCTGCCGATCTGGCGCTGCGAGGAGAACCACCTCACCTGCGTGGGCTCGCGCGCGGAGCTGTCGGAGCTGTCGGGCACGGACCAGTCCGCCCTGGACCCGCACCGCCCGTACATCGACGACGTGACCTTCACCTGCACCGCCGAGGGCTGCGAGCTGGAGGCCGTCCGCGTGCCGGAGGTCATCGACGCCTGGTACGACTCGGGCTCGATGCCGTTCGCGCAGTGGGGCTACCCGTACAAGAACAAGGAGATCTTCGAGAAGCGCTACCCGGCGCAGTTCATCTCGGAGGCCATCGACCAGACGCGCGGCTGGTTCTACACGCTGATGGCGGTCGGCACGCTCGTCTTCGACAAGTCCTCCTACGAGAACGTGGTCTGCCTGGGCCACATCCTCGCCGAGGACGGCCGCAAGATGTCCAAGCACCTGGGCAACATCCTCCAGCCGATCCCGCTCATGGACCAGCACGGCGCGGATGCGGTGCGCTGGTTCATGGCGGCCGGCGGCTCCCCGTGGGCTGCCCGCCGCGTGGGTCACGGAACGATCCAGGAGGTCGTGCGCAAGACCCTCCTCACGTACTGGAACACGGTCGCCTTCCAGGCGCTGTACGCCCGTACGTCGAACTGGGCGCCCTCCGCGTCGGACCCGGCCCCCGCGGACCGCACGGTCCTCGACCGCTGGCTCCTCTCGGAACTCCACACCCTGACCGCCGAGGTCACCGAGGCGATGGAGGCGTACGACACCCAGCGCGCCGGCAAGCTGCTCTCCGCCTTCGTGGACGACCTCTCCAACTGGTACGTCCGCCGCTCGCGCCGCCGCTTCTGGCAGGGCGACGCGGCCGCGCTGCGCACGCTGCACGACGTGGTGGAGACGGTGACCCGCCTGATGGCGCCGCTGACGCCCTTCATCACGGAGCGGGTCTGGCAGGACATGATCGTCCCGGTCACCCCGGACGCCCCCGAGTCGGTGCACCTGTCGTCGTGGCCGGAGGCGGACGCCTCCGCGGTCGACCGGACCCTGTCCCAGCAGATGCTGCTGGTACGCCGCCTGGTCGAGCTGGGCCGTGCCACCCGTGCGGAGTCGGGCGTCAAGACCCGCCAGCCGCTCTCGCGGGCGCTGGTCGGCGCGGTGGGCTTCGACGCCCTGTCCCCGGAGCTGCAGTCCCAGATCACGGAGGAGCTGAACGTCTCCTCCCTCGCCTCGCTGTCCGAGGTCGGCGGGTCGCTGGTGGACACGACGGCGAAGGCGAACTTCCGGGCGCTGGGCAAGCGCTTCGGGAAGGGCGTGCAGGACGTGGCGAAGGCCGTTGCCGCGGCGGACGCGGCGGCGCTGTCGCTGGCGCTGCGGTCCGGCTCCGCGGTCATCTCGCTGAACGGGGAGGAGATCACCCTCTCCCCGGAGGAGGTCATCATCACGGAGACCCCGCGCGAGGGCTGGTCGGTGGCGTCCGACTCCGGTGCGACCGTCGCCCTGGACCTGGAGATCACCCCGGAGCTGCGGCTGGCGGGCCTGGCGCGTGACGCGATCCGCCTGATCCAGGAGGCCCGGAAGAACTCCGGCCTCGACGTGGCCGACCGCATCGCCCTGCGCTGGTCCTCCTCGGACCCGGAGGTGGTGACGGCCCTGACGGACCACGCGGCGCTCATCGCGGACGAGGTGCTGTCGACGGACTTCGCCTCCGGCGAGGCGGACGCCACGTACGGCGAGGCCTTCACGGACGAGTCCCTCGGCCTGACGTTCCGCCTCCGCAAGGCGTAGCCCGGGCCCGCGGCCCGTACCCCCTCGGCAGGGGGTACGGGCCGCTTCGTTTTCCCCCACCCCGCCCCTTCCCGAAGCCGGGCTCCGCCCGGACCCGCAAAACCCCGGGGCTCCGCCCCGAGCCCCTACGGCGCTGCGCGCCGCGCCTCGAACGCCGGCGAGGCTGGAATCGCCCCGACGGACGGCTTTGTCCTGCGCGCACATCCAGGCTTACGCCAGCCAAATCCAGCCTCGCCGGCGTTTGAGGCGCGGGGTCCGGGGCGGAGCCCCGGGAAGCGGCCCGCAGGGAACCCTCCGCCCGCACCCCCACCCCGGCGGCGCCGCGCCCGGCAACGGAAACGGGCCGGGCCCGGACTCCCCTGAGGGGGTCCGGGCCCGGCCCGTGAAGCGACTGCCGACAAGAACGGCGGCGCCTAGTTGTCGTCCTCGTCGATCAGGAAGCCGCGCATCGGCGACGGCGCCTGCATCGGCTGCGGAGCGTTCGGCCGCACCGGAGCCATCGGCTGGGTCATCGCCGGGGACATCTGCTGCTGACCGCCGTACGACGGGCCTCCGCCCATCGGGGACGGACCGCCCATGGGCGACGGGCCGCCCATCGAGGGAGCGCCCATCGAGTGCCCCATCGCACCGGCCGGAGCCATCGAGGGGGACGGCGACGGCGGGAGCGCCGGACCGGAGGGTCCGCGCGGCGGGGCCAGGGAGTCGTCGGCCTGGGTCTCCAGCTGACGCAGCTGCGACTCCAGGTAGGACTTCAGACGCGTACGGTACTCACGCTCGAAGCCCCGCAGGTCCTCGACCTTGCGCTCCAGCGTGGCGCGGGCGGACTCCAGGGAGCCCATCGCGACGCGGTGCTTCTCCTGCGCGTCCCGCTCCAGCGCGTCGGCCTTGGCGCGGGCGTCCCGCTCCAGGCCCTCGGCGCGCGAACGGGCCTCGCCGACGATCTTGTTGGCCTCGGAGCGGGCCTCCGCGATCGCCTGGTCGGCGGTCTGCTGCGCCAGCGACAGGACGCGGGCGGCGCTGTCGCCACCGGGGCCCTGCTGCGGAAGCTGCTGCGGCTGCTGCTGGTGCATCGGCTGACCCATGGGCTGCATCTGCTGGCCCATCGGCTGCATCTGCTGGCCCATGGGCTGCATCTGCTGGCCGAGCGGGTTCTGGCCGCCCATCGACTGCTGCTGGCCCATGCCCTGCGGTCCGCCCATGGGGTGCTGCTGCATGGGGCCGCCCATGGGGCCCGGACCCTGCGGTCCGTGTCCGCCGGGGCCCGGCGGCAGCTGCGGCGCTCCGCCCGGCAGCTGGGGCGGGCCCATCTGGGGCTGCTGCTGCTGCGGCGGGCCGGATATGGCCGCGGGCACGGGGGCGCCGGGGCCGCGCTGGTCCTGGGGTTCCGGCTTGCGCATGCCCTGCTGCTGCTGGTTCTGCGCGGCGGCACGCGTGGCGGCAGCCAGCTTGGCGCGCAGGTCCTCGTTCTCGCGCAGCAGGCGCGTCAGCTCGGACTCGACCTCGTCGAGGAAGGCATCGACCTCGTCCTCGTCATAGCCTTCTCGCAGGCGGACGGTCGTGAACTGCTTGTTCCGCACGTCCTCGGGAGTCAGCGGCATGTCTTCTTCACCTCTACGTAGTCGTCGGCAGTGGGCAGGACCGTATCGGGACTGTCCCCGCGCCCGCGGGGAAGTTCATCGTTCACACGCTTCTCGCAGCGGTGCTCACGAAACTGATGAGGATGTAAACGATGATCATCAGAACGAAGAAGGACAGGTCGAGTGCCACGCCCCCGAGACGCAACGGCGGAATGAATCGCCGGAGAAGCTTGAGCGGTGGATCGGTGACAGTGTAGGTGGCCTCCAGGACGACCACCATCGCCTTGCCGGGCGTCCATGAACGTGCGAACTGGAACACGTAGTCCATGACCAGTCGGAAGATCAGCACGATCAGGAAGCACATCAGCGCGACGTAGACCACTTCCAGTGCGACGCCCATCCCGCGCTTCCCTCTCCCCGTTCTCGCTCTGTTCCCGGTCCCGTGTCTGACGGATCGGTCTAGCTTTGGTTGAAGAACCCGCCCTCCGCGATGCGGGCCTTGTCCTCCGCCGTGACATCGACGTTAGCAGGCGACAGCAGGAACACCTTCTGTGTCACGCGTTCAATACTGCCGTGCAGGCCGAAGACCAGACCGGCGGCGAAGTCCACGAGACGCTTCGCGTCAGTGTCGTCCATCTCCGTGAGGTTCATGATCACCGGGGTGCCCTCACGGAAGTGTTCCCCGATGGTACGGGCCTCGTTGTAGGTCCGGGGGTGCAGCGTCGTGATGCGGTACGGCTCCCGCTCGGAGACGACCTTGGGCATGATCACGGGGGCGTTCTTCTCCAGGTTGGTGCGGTCAGGTGTGATGGATGCCACGGGGGCGATTCGCGCAGGACGTCCGTTTTCCACCGGAATTGGGATAGGTTCACGCTGCACCGGTGGCTGTACAACTCGTACCGGTTCGTCCGGTACGGGCGATTGGTGCACGGGCTGCTGTCGGCGGTCCCGGGCCCGCTCCGGTTCCGGCTCGGGCTCGAACTCGTCATCGGGGTCGTACCCCGGGTTGTCGTACCGGTCGTCCTCCACGAGGCCGAGGTAGACCGCCATCTTGCGCATCGCGCCGGCCATTCTCCGAGTCCTCCGCTCTGTGGTGGATCGCCCTGTCGCAGGTGCCGCCGTGTCACGAATGTCACCAACTGCCCGCGATCCACGTGGTCTGCCCGCTCATCAGCGGGAATGACCATATTTTCTGCTGTGGTCCGACTTTCTTCGCGACGTTACCCGAGCCGGGGTCTCGCGCCGAGTACCGCAGTGCCGACGCGTACATGTGTCGCACCGGCCGCAACGGCCTGTTCCAGATCCGAGCTCATCCCTGCGGACACCATCGTGGCAGCCGGATGGTCCCCGCGCAGGCGGGATGACAATTCCATCAGGCGCTCGAAAGCGGCCTGTTCGCGTCCCGCGTAGGGACCGGCCAGCGGAGCCACGGTCATCAGTCCGTCGATCCGCAGTCCCGGCGCCCCGGCGACGAGGTCCGCCAACTCCGCGAGCTGCTCCGGCGCCGCGCCGCCCCGGGCCCCCCGCTCGCCCGACTCGGCGTCGAGGGCGATCTGCACGAGGCAGCCGAGTTCCCGGCCGGCGTTCGAGGCGGCGGCCGAGAGGGCGGTCACGAGCCTGGGGCGGTCGACAGACTGCACCACATGCGCGTATCCCGCCACGGAACGGACTTTGTTCGTCTGCAACTGGCCGACGAAATGCCAGCTGAGCGGCAGATCCGCGCAGGCCGCCGCCTTGGGGGCGGCATCCTGGTCGCGATTCTCCGCAACATGACGGACACCCAGCTCCGCCAGCAGTCGTACGTCGCTCGCGGGATAGGTCTTGGTGACGACGATGAGCGTCACCTCTTCCCGCTCGCGTCCCGCGGCGGCGCAGGCGGACGAGATACGTTCCTCCACCCGCGCCAGGTTCTCCGCGAGTTCCGACTTACGGTCCGTCATTTACTGTTCCAACCAGACATATCCGGCAAGCCGCCCGGTCACCCGGTCGCGGCGGTACGAGAAGTGGTCCCGCGACTCCAGTGTGCAGACCGGGGATCGGCGGATGTCCACCACCCCCACCTCCACGAGCTGCGCGTGCACTCCGGCGACCACGTCGACGGCCGGTGTCCCCCAGCTCGTCTCGCACCGGGCGGCCGGCACCGCTTCGGCCACCGCCTCCCGCATCTCGGCGGGCACCTCGTAGCAGCGTCCGCAGACCGCGGGGCCGGTCCGGGCGACGATCCGCCCGGGTTCGGCCCCCAGGGCTGCCATCGCCTCGACGGCCGCGGGGACCACTCCGGCCACCAGCCCCGGCCGCCCCGCGTGGGCCGCGCCCGCGATCCCGGCGACGGGGTCGGCGAGCAGGACCGGCGTGCAGTCGGCGGTGAGCACGGCGAGGGCGAGCCCGCGGCGGGCGGTCACGACCGCGTCCACCGCCGGGATCTCCTCCCCGAGCGGCCATGGTCCGTCGACCACCGCCACGTCCCGGCCGTGCACCTGGTTCATCCAGACCACCAGGTCCGCGTCGAGTCCCAGGGACTGCGCCGCGAGCGCCCGGTTCGCGCGAACGGCGGCCGGGTCGTCTCCGACCGCGCCGCCGAGGTTGAGCTCTTCGTACGGAACGGCGCTCACTCCGCCCCACCGGTCGGTGAAGGCGAAGTGGGCGCCGCCCACGTGGTGCTGCTCCGGTGTCACTTCAAGAAGTCCGGTACATCCAGCTCTTCGGCCGGGCTGTCCTGGTACGGCCGGGCCGTCGGCACCTGCGGCGCCGGGGCCTGGGCCTCGACCGGGGCCGCCTCGACGGGAGCCGGGGGCTCCTCGCGCGGGGTGACCGTACCGAGTCCGCCGAAGGCAGGCCGGACCGGCTCCGGGGCGCGGACCGGCGCCGGGGCCGGCTCCTCGCGCTTGGTGGACGCGGCGCCGACGACGTTGTCCCGGCGGGCCGGGGGCTGGCCGCCGTCGAACCCGGCGGCGATGACGGTGACCCGCACCTCGTCGCCGAGCGCGTCGTCGATGACGGCGCCGAAGATGATGTTCGCCTCGGGGTGCGCGGCCTCGCTCACCAGCTGCGCGGCCTCGTTGATCTCGAAGAGACCGAGGTCCGAGCCACCGGAGATGGAGAGCAGCACGCCACGGGCGCCGTCGATGGACGCCTCCAGCAGCGGCGAGGAGATCGCCATCTCGGCGGCGGCCACCGCGCGGTCGTCGCCGCGGGCGGAACCGATGCCCATCAGGGCGGAGCCGGCTTCGGACATCACGGACTTGACGTCGGCGAAGTCGAGGTTGATCAGGCCCGGGGTGGTGATGAGGTCGGTGATGCCCTGGACGCCGGAGAGCAGGACCTGGTCGGCCGACTTGAAGGCGTCGAGCACGCTGACCTGGCGGTCCGAGATGGACAGCAGCCGGTCGTTGGGGATGACGATGAGGGTGTCGACCTCTTCGCGGAGCTCGGCGATGCCGTCCTCCGCCTGGTTCGCGCGGCGCCGGCCCTCGAAGGTGAACGGGCGGGTGACCACACCGATCGTCAGGGCGCCGAGCGAGCGCGCGATGTTGGCGACGACAGGTGCGCCGCCCGTGCCGGTGCCGCCGCCCTCACCGGCGGTGACGAAGACCATGTCGGCCCCCTTGAGGACCTCCTCGATCTCCTCGCGGTGGTCCTCTGCCGCCTTGCGACCGACGGCCGGGTTGGCTCCGGCGCCGAGGCCCCGGGTGAGTTCACGGCCGACGTCGAGCTTGACGTCGGCGTCGCTCATCAACAGCGCCTGGGCGTCCGTGTTGATGGCGATGAACTCGACGCCCTTGAGACCGACCTCGATCATTCGGTTGATGGCATTGACACCACCGCCGCCGACACCGATGACCTTGATGACTGCGAGGTAGTTCTGCGGTGCTGCCACGTCGAAGGCCTCTCGCCTCGATTACGTGTCGTCGCCTCGCGGCCTGCGTTGCGACGACTGATGCCGAAATGGGGACGGTCCGAACGCGCCGACCCGAACCCTCACCCTGAAGTTTAGGGTTAGGGGTGTGTCATGTTGCTGGGATCCCATGGACTTCCGAACAGGACACTAAGTCGACAAGTAGCGCGTGTTCAACGAACACGCCGAACCTCCCGTTTTTCTTTTCACCCTATGTGATCACCCGTATCGCTGGCCAACCAGGGTGCGCCGCTGTTCGACCCGACGTCAACTCCCGGACACCGCAGGGGCGGTGGGGACGCTCACGTCGAAGCGCCCGGCCCTGGGCGCGGCTTTCAGCAGAGCGGTCAACGCACGCCCCTTCGCGTCGCTCTGTTCGCCGCTCCCCCACACCACGGTCCGGTCCCGCGTGAGCTCCAGGACCACCGAATCGTACGAACCCACCTTGACCTGCACGGTCTCCTTGGCGATCGGCGCCGGGAGGGAGCTTGCGACGAGGACGGCCTCGTGCAGCAGCCGTTCCTCGTCGAAGCGGCGGGCGCTCGGCGAGCGTCCCGCGTCCAGTTCGAGGACCGGAACGCCGGCGGGTGCTTTCGCGACAGTGTCGAATCGCACACCCGATGCGTCCACTTCGACGAAGTTGGCGTCTTTCCTGATGAGCAGGACGGGTTTGCGTTCCGTCACTTTCAGCCCGATTCCGTGCGGCCAGGCGCGCACCACATCGACCGAATCGATGCGCGGCAGCCGGCCGCGGACCCGCTCCTCGATCTCGTCGGTGTCGACGCTCACCAGGGGTGCGCCGACGGGAACGGCCGCCGCGGCCAGCACCTGCTCCGGGGTGAGCACCTCGGTGCCGGTCGTGGCGACCTTCTCGACGCGGAACCAGGAGGAGCCGTAGAGCGCCCAGGTGCCTCCCCCGGCGAGGAGCACCGCGGCGGCCACGGAGGCCAGCACGGGGGCCCGGCGCAGCCGCGCGCCGGGCTCCTTCGGGCCTGATCTCCTCCACGGCTTCGACGACTTCGGAGGCTTGGGCGGCTTGGGCGAACCGGAGCCCTTGCGGGCAGACCGGTCGGAACCCGGGCTGCCACGCTGTGCGGTCGTCGCTCCGGCCACTCCTGCCTCCTGCGTCTGTGCTCTCCCGCGTCAGCGGGACCGGTGTGCCGCAATCGCCTCGTACACCATGCCGACCAGCAGGTCGTCGGCGTCGCGGCGGCCGAACTCACCGGCCGCGCGGGACATCTCGTACAGGCGGTGCGGGTCGGACAGCACCGGGAGGATCTGGTTCAGCACCCAGTCGGGCGTCAGTTCCGCGTCGTCCACGAGCAGGCCACCGCCGGCCTTGACCACCGGCTGGGCGTTGAGCCGCTGTTCGCCGTTGCCGATCGGCAGCGGGACGTAGGCGGCGGGGAGCCCGACGGCGGACAGTTCGGCGACGGTCATCGCGCCCGCGCGGCACAGCATCATGTCGGCGGCGGCGTACGCGAGATCCATCCGGTCCACGTACGGTACCGGCACATAGGGCGGCATCCCGGGCATGTTGTCGACACGCGGCAGTTCGTTCTTCGGCCCGACGGCGTGCAGGATCTGGATCCCGGAGCGCTGGAGGGTCGGAGCGACCGCCTGGATCGTCTCGTTGAGGCGGCGGGCACCCTGCGAGCCGCCGGAGACCAGCAGCGTCGGCAGGTTGGGGTCCAGGCCGAAGGCGGCGCGCGCCTCCGGGCGGACGGCGGCCCGGTCGAGCGTGGAGATGGAGCGGCGCAGCGGGATGCCGACGTACCGGGCGCCGCGCAGCTTGCTGTCGGGGGTGGAGACCGCGACGGCGTGCGCGTACCGGGAGCCGATCTTGTTGGCCAGTCCCGGCCGGGCGTTGGCCTCGTGGACGATGATCGGCACCCCGAGCCGCTTGGCCGCGAGGTATCCGGGCAGGGCCACGTAGCCGCCGAAGCCGACGACGCAGTCGGCCTTGGTGCGGGTGAGGATCTCCTCCGCGGCCTTGATGGTGCCGCGCAGCCGCCCGGGGACGGTGATCAGCTCCGGGGTGGGTTTGCGGGGCAGTGGAACGGCGGGGATCAGCCCCAGTTCATAGCCGCGTTCCGGCACGAGGCGGGTTTCGAGTCCGCGCTCGGTGCCGAGGGCGGTGATGCCCACTGAAGGGTCCTGCCTGCGCAGGGCGTCCGCGAGGGCGAGCGCCGGCTCGATGTGGCCGGCGGTCCCCCCACCGGCGAGTACGACATGCACCGAAATTCACCGCTCTCCGGACGGACGCTTCTTGACGCGCCGTCTCATCGACTTCCATCTCACCCCGGTCCGCCTCCAGCCGGTCTTCGGCTGTCGCATCGCGAGGGCCGCGCGCGCGGCCGGCTCCTCCCGCGCGAAGGCGATGAGCAGTCCGACCGCGAACATGGTCGGCAGCAGGGCCGACCCTCCGTAGGAGAACAGCGGGAGCGGGACTCCGGCGATCGGCAGCAGGCCGAGCACCGCACCGATGTTGATCACGGCCTGGGCCGTGATCCAGGTGGTCACGCCTCCCGCGGCAAACCGTACGAAGGAGTCCTCCGTGCGTCCGGCCACGCGGATACCCGCATAGCCTAGAGCCGCGAACAGGGCGAGTACCGACAGCGTCCCCGCCAGGCCCAGTTCCTCCCCGGTGATGGCGAAGATGAAGTCGGTGTGGGCTTCGGGCAGTTGTCCCCATTTTTCCACACTGGCGCCCAATCCGGAACCGAACCATCCGCCCGAGGCGAGGGCGTAGATTCCGTGGACCGCCTGCCAGCAGAGGTCGTTCTTGCCCGGATCCGTCGCGCCGATGCACTCCAGCCGGTCCATCCGGTGCGGACTGGTCTTGATCAGCAGTGCGACGATCACACCGGCGAACGCCATCACGCCGACGAACAGCCGCGTGGGGGCGCCCGCGAGCCAGAGCAGGCCGAACAGGACGGCACCGAGGATCATCGCGGTGCCCATGTCCCCGCCCAGCATGATCAGGCCGAGCAGCAGGAAGGCCACCGGGACCAGCGGCACCAGCAGGTGCTTCCACTGGCTCAGCAGCCCCTTGTCGCCCTTGCGCGCCAACAGGTCGGCGCCCCACAGGATCAGCGCCAGCTTGCCGAACTCACTGGGCTGCAGCATGAACGGACCGCCGAGGGAGATCCAGTTCTGGTTGCCGTTGATCGAGACCCCTATCCCGGGGACCTGGACCAGGACCATCAGGAACAGGGTGCCGGCGAGCACCGGATAGGACAGCGCCCGGTGCAGTTTCACCGGCATCCGGGAGGCGGCGAGCATCAGCAGGGTGCCGATCAGGGCGGCGAGGAACTGCTTCTTGAAGAAGTAGGCGTCGCCGAGGCCGAGCTGGAGGGCCTTGATCATGGAGGCCGAGTAGACCATCACCAGACCGAGCACGGTGATCAGCAGCGAGCTGCCGAAAATCAGGTAGTACGCCGTGAGCGGGCGGTCCCAGGCCCTGCGCAACTGCTGCTGCGTACGGCGCAGTCCGGCCAGCGGACCGCGCCCCGCGGGCCGCCCGGCACCCACCGCAGGGCGTTTGCGGCCCTGCGCCTTCACGGCGGACGGCCGCCGCCCCGGCAGCATCTGCTTGGCCGGCATCTGTGACCTTCCCCTCCACTCGTACGAGGCGAGCAGCCGGCCGGAGAGACCTGTTCCAGGAGCCCTGCCTAGGCGCTCTCGGCGGCCAGTTCGCGCACCGCGTCGGCGAACGCGTCCCCACGCTTGTTGTAGTTCGCGAACATGTCCATCGAGGCACAGGCAGGCGCCAGCAGGACGGTGTCGCCGGGCTCGGCCAGGCGGGCCGCTTCCCGGACCGCTGCGAGCATCGCCCCAGTGTCGGTCCGGTCGAGGTCGACGACCGGGACCTCGGGGGCGTGTCGCGCCAGCGCATCGGCGATCAGCGCCCGGTCGGCGCCGATCAGCACCACACCGCGCAGCCGCTTCGCGGACTTCTGTACGAGCTCGTCGAAGGTGGCGCCCTTGGCGAGGCCGCCGGCGATCCAGACGACCGGCTCGAAGGCGGCGAGGGAGGCCTCGGCCGCGTGCGTGTTGGTGGCCTTGGAGTCGTCGATGTACGTGACCCCGGCGACCTCGTCCACGTGCGCGACCCGGTGGGCGTCCGGGCGGAAGTCGCGCAGCCCGTCGCGGACCGCGCGCGGCTCGACGCCGAAGGCGCGGGCCAGGGCCGCCGCGGCGAGCGCGTTGGCGATGTTGTGCGGGGCGGGCGGGTTGACGTCCTCGACCTGCGCGAGCTCCTGGGCGTTCTTCTGCCGGTTCTCCACGAAGGCCCGGTCGACGAGGATGCCGTCGACGACGCCGAGCATGGAGGGGCCGGGGGCGCCGAGGGTGAAGCCGATCGCCCGGCAGCCCTCTTCGACGTCGGCGTTCTCGACCAGCTTCTCGGTGGCCGGGTCGGCGACGTTGTAGACGCACGCCACCCGGTTGCCCTCGTAGATCCGGCCCTTGTCGGCTGCGTACGCCTCCATGGAGCCGTGCCAGTCCAGGTGGTCGGGCGCCAGGTTGAGGACGGCCGCCGAGTGGGCGCGCAGCGAGGGCGCCCAGTGCAGCTGGTAGCTGGAGAGCTCGACGGCGAGTACGTCGTACTGCTGCTCGCCGAGGACCACGTCGATGATGGGCGTGCCGATGTTGCCGACGGCCGCGGTGCGCAGGCCGGCCGCCTTGAGGATCGACGCCAGCATCTGGGTGGTGGTGGTCTTGCCGTTCGTACCGGTGATGGCGAGCCATTCGGCCGCGCCGCTCACGGGTGCCTCCGCGGCCGCCCGGGCCGCGCGGAGCGCCACGCCCGCCTCGCGCAGCCGCCAGGCGACCTCGACGTCACCGACGACGTCGACGCCGGCCTCGGCGGCGGCCAGGAAGAGCGGGCTCTGCGGCTGCCAGCCCGGCGAGGTGACGACCAGTTCGGTGCCCTCGGGCAGGGTCTCCCCGGCCCGGGTGCCGTCGGGCAGGTGACCGAGCCGGACCTCGACGCCGAGCTCCGCGAGTTCGGCGGCCTTCGCCCGGTGCGCGTCGCCGTCGCCGTTGTCGACGACGGTCACCGTCGCGCCGAGTGCGGCCAGCGCACGGGCGGCACTGACGCCGCTGACGCCGAGACCGGCGACCGTGATCCGGCCGGGCAGGCCGAACCGGCCCAGGGCGTCTGGGCCGAGTACTCCGGCCAGGTCGGTGGTGCTCACTTGTCGGCTGCCCATCCCGCGTAGAAGAGACCGAGGCCCACGATCACGCACATGCCCTGGATGATCCAGAAACGGACCACGACCAGGACCTCGGACCAGCCCTTGAGTTCGAAGTGGTGCTGGAGCGGAGCCATCCGGAAGACTCGCTTGCCGGTCAGCTTGAAGGAGCCGACCTGGATGACCACCGACATGGTGATGAGGACGAACAGGCCGCCCAGCAGCGCCATCAGGAACTCCGTGCGGGAGCAGATGGCGAGGCCCGCGAGCGCGCCGCCGAGGGCGAGAGAGCCGGTGTCACCCATGAAGATCTTGGCGGGCGAGGTGTTCCACCACAGGAAGCCGAAGCAGGCGCCCATCAGGGCGGAGGCGACGACCGCGAGGTCGAGTGGGTCGCGCACCTCGAAGCAGGCGTTCGGATTCGTCAGGGTCTGCGCGTTGATGCAGGACTCCTGGAACTGCCACACGCCGATGAAGGTGTAGGCGCCGAAGACCATGACGGCGGCGCCGGTGGCCAGGCCGTCGAGGCCGTCGGTGAGGTTCACGCCGTTGGACATGGCCAGGATCATGAACAGCGCCCAGACCACGAACAGCACCGGGCCGATCGCCCAGCCGAAGTCGGTGACGAACGACAGCTTGGTGGAGGCCGGGGTGAGCCCGCGCGAGTCCTTGAACTGCAGCGCGAGCACCGCGAAGGCGATGCCGACGATCAGCTGGCCGGCCATCTTGGCCTTGGCCCGCAGACCGAGCGAGCGCCGCTTGACGATCTTGATGTAGTCGTCGAGGTAGCCGACCAGGCCCATGCCCGCCATCAGGAAGAGCACGAGCAGGCCCGAGAAGGTCGGCTCGCTGCCGGTGATGACCTTCGTCAGGGCGTACGCGATGAGCGTGGCCAGGATGAAGGAGATGCCGCCCATGGTGGGCGTGCCCTTCTTCCCGGCGTGGCCGCGCGGGCCGTCGTCGCGGATGAACTGGCCGTAGCCCTTGCGGGCCAGCAGCTTGATCAGCAGCGGGGTGCCGACGATGGTGAGGAACATGCCGATGACACCGGCGAACAGGATCTGCCTCATCGGTCGGCGACCTCGCCCTCGCGCTCCAGCAACGCCAGCGCGACCCGCTCCAGTCCGATCGACCTGGAAGCCTTCACCAGCACGACGTCACCCGGGCGCAGTTCACTGCGCAACAGGTCGACCGCCGCCTGCGCGTCGGACACGAGCACCGACTCCTCACCCCACGAACCCTCGTTATATGCGCCCAGTTGCAGCCAGGACGCTTCCCTGCCCCCGACTGCGACGAGCCTGCTCACGTTGAGCCGGACGGCGAGCCGTCCCACCGCGTCGTGCTCGGCCAGCGATGCGTCTCCGAGTTCGGCCATGGGACCGAGCACTGCCCACGTGCGTCCCCCGTTCGCCCTGGCGGCGTCGCCCATCGCGGCAAGCGCGCGCAGGGCGGCCCGCATGGACTCGGGGTTCGCGTTGTAGGCGTCGTTGACGATCGTGACGCCGTCCGCCCGTTCGGTGACCTCCATCCGCCACCGGGACAGGGTGCCCGCCCCGGAGAGCGCGGTGGCGATCTCCTCGACGGACATGCCCAGTACATGGGCGACGGCGGCCGCGGCGAGCGCGTTCGACACGTGGTGCTCACCGTACAGCCGCAAGGTCACATCACTGCACCCGGTCGGTGTGTGGAGTGTGAAGGCGGGCTGTCCCGCGGGCGTCATCCGCACCTCGGTGGCGCGGACGTCGGCGTCCTCGGCCTCGCCGAAGAGGACCGTACGGGCCTTCGTGCGGGCGGACATGGCCCGCACCAGCAGATCGTCGGCGTTGAGGACGGCGATGCCGCCCTCGGCCTCGGAGGGCAGGGCCTCGACCAGTTCCCCCTTGGCCTGGGCGATCTGCTCGCGGCCGCCGAACTCCCCGATGTGGGCGGTGCCGACGTTCAGGACGAGCCCGATGCGCGGCGGGGTCAGGCTGGTGAGGTAGGCGATGTGGCCGATCCCGCGGGCCCCCATCTCCAGTACCAGGTGCCGGGTTTCGGCGGTGGCCTTGAGCGCGGTGAGCGGCAGGCCGATCTCGTTGTTGAGGGAGCCCGGCGTCCACACGGTGGGCGCGTGGGCCTGGAGCACCTGCGCGATGAGGTCCTTGGTGGAGGTCTTGCCGGCCGAGCCGGTCAGGGCCACGACGTCGGTGCCGAGCCGTTCGACGACGGCCCGCGCGAGGGCGCCGAGCGCCTTCTCGACATCGGGGACCACGATGGCGGGTACGCCGACCGGCCGGGCCGCGAGGACGGCGGCGGCTCCGGCCTCGATCGCGCGCCCGGCGTAGTCGTGGCCGTCGACGTGTTCGCCGTCGAAGGCGGCGAACAGGCTGCCGGCCTCCACCTGGCGGGAGTCGATGACGACGGGCCCGCTGATCCGCAGGGACGGATCCGGTATGTCGTGGGGCCGCCCGCCGGTGATGTCGGCGATCTCGGCGAGGGAAAGGGCGATCACTGGTTCACCTCGGCCTGCTCGAGCGCGTCGTTCTTCGGTGCTTCGTTCGTGCGTGCGTCGTCCCGCAGCGCGTGCCGGATGGCGGCGCGCAGTACTTCGCGGTCGTCGAAGGGCCGTACGACACCCGCGGTGTCCTGGCCCTGCTCGTGGCCCTTGCCCGCCACCAGCACGGTGTCGCCGGGCTCGGCGCGCGCGACGGCTGCGGCGATGGCCGCGGCCCGGTCGGCGTCGACGAGGACGGTGCCCCGCTCGGCGGGCGGTACCGACACGGCGCCTTCGAACATCGCGGCGAGGATCGCGAGGGGGTCCTCGGAACGCGGGTTGTCGGAGGTCAGGACGGCCACGTCGGCGTAGCGGGCGGCGGCGGCGCCCATGGGGCCTCGCTTGGTGGTGTCGCGGTCGCCGCCGCAGCCGAGGACGATGTGCAGCCTGCCGGTGGTGACCTCGCGCAGGGCGCGCAGGACCGATTCGACGGCGTCCGTCTTGTGCGCGTAGTCGACGACGGCCAGGTACGGCTGTCCCGCGTCCACCCGCTCCAGCCGGCCGGGGACCCCCGGGACCGCGGCGACGCCGTCGGCGGCGGTCTGCGGGTCGAGGCCGGCGGCGGCGAGGGTGACGATCGCGGCGACGGTGTTGGCCACGTTGAACGGGCCGGGCAGCGGAGCGGTGGCCCGTACGCGCTGTCCGCCCGGACCCACCAGGGTCAGCGTGGAGCTCGCCGGTCCGAAGACCACGTCCTCGGCGCGCCAGTCGGCGGCCGGGTCGCCGGCGGCGGAGAAGGTGGTGACGGGGATCGTCGCCTCCTTGGCGAGCCGACGGCCGTACTCGTCGTCGAGGTTGACCACGCCCAGGCGGGCCCGGCGGGGGGTGAACAGTCCCGCCTTCGCCTGGAAGTAGTCCTCCATGCCGGAGTGGAACTCCATGTGTTCCGGGCTCAGGTTGTTGAAGACCGCGACGTCGAAGACGCAGCCGTCGACGCGGCCGAGCACCAGGGCATGGCTGGAGACCTCCATGGCGACGGCCTCGACCCCGCGTTCGCGCATGACCGCGAAGAGGGCCTGGAGGTCGGTGGCCTCGGGGGTGGTCCGCTCGGACTTGATGCGCTCGTCGCCGATGCGCATCTCCACGGTGCCGACCAGTCCGGTGCTGCGGCCCGCCGCGCGCAGGCCGCCCTCGACGAGGTACGCCGTGGTGGTCTTGCCGGAGGTGCCGGTGATGCCGATCTGGAGCAGGTCCTCGCCCGGGTGGCCGTAGATCTCGGCGGCGAGCTCGCCGATCCGGCCGCGCGGGTCGGCCACGGCCAGGACCGGCAGCCCGGTCGCGGCGGCGCGCTCGCGGCCCGCGGGGTCGGTCAGCACGGCGGCGGCGCCGAGGGCGGCCGCCTGAGCGGCGAAGTCCGCGCCGTGCAGCCTGGCTCCGGGCAGGGCCGCGTACAGGTCGCCGGGGCGGACCGCACGGGAGTCGTGCGTGATGCCGGTGATCTGCGCCGCGCCTGGCGCTTGGACGCCCAGCAGGGTGGCCAGCTCGCCCAGAGGGGTCGGGCGGGCGGACACGGGCCGGGGCGCTCCCGGCGGCACTGCCGGGGCGTCTTTCTGGGTGGTTCTGGGCTGATCAGCGTGGGGCACGGCGGTGAGCGTACCGGGCGCGGCGGGCCGGTCGCGAAGTGAGGGCCCGGCCTCGCCGCCGGCGGCCGACTGGTTCCCGGGTTTCGGGGTGATCGTTGTCACTGGTGGTGCCTCACGCTTTTCTGGCCGGGCGGTGGGTCACCGGCCGGGCTGCGGACTGGGCTGCGGGGCGGGCTGCGGACCGGGGTCGAAGGCGACCGGGAGCCCTGCGGGGGCCGTACCGGTGGGGGCGACCTGGAGGGTCTTCAGGGCGAACTCCATGACCTTCTTGTAGATCGGGCCGCAGATCTGACCGCCGAAGTAGCTGCCCTTCGTGGGGTTCTGGATCGCGCAGTACACGGTGATGCGCGGGTTGTCGGCGGGTGCGAACCCGGCGAAGGAGGCGGTGTAGCCCTTGTAGCGGCCGGTGGCCGGATCCACCCGGTTGGAGGTGCCGGTCTTGCCGCCGACCCGGTAGCCGGGGATCTTCGCCTTCGTGCCGGTGCCCTCCTGGTCGTCCACGACGGACTCGAGCATCTCGGCCAGGGTCTTGGCGGTTTCCGGGCTGATCACGGGGGTCCGCTCGGGCGCCGGGGCCGGGGTGAAGCGGCCGTCGGGGCCCTTGGTGCCGCGCACCAGGGTCGGGGTGATCCGCACTCCGCCGTTGGCGATGGTGGAGTACACGGAGGCCGCCTGCATGGCGTTGAGGGACAGGCCCTGGCCGAAAGGAATCGTGTACTGCTGGGAGGTGGACCACTCCTCCGGCTTGGCGAGGATGCCGCGGGACTCCCCCGGGTAGTTCAGACCGGTGGGCCGTCCGATGCCGAATTTGTCCAGGTACGAGTACAGGACCTTGTTGGCCTCGGACTGGGTGGCTCCGAGCTGGCCGGTGGCCAGGATGGTGCCGATGTTGGAGGACTTGGCGAGGACCCCGTTCAGGGTCAGGTACCAGGTCGGGTGGTCGACGTCGTCCTTGAAGAGCCGGTCGCCGCGGTGCAGCCGGTTCGGCACCTCGACGTGCGTCTCCGGGGTGGCCTTCTTCTCCTCCAGTACGGCGGCCATCGACATCACCTTGGCGGTGGAGCCGGGCTCGTACACGTCTTGGAGCGCGGCGTTGCCCATGGCGGTGGAACGGGCGCGGGTCAGGTCGTTGGGATCGAAGCCGGGGGCGTTGGCCATGGCCAGGACCTCGCCGGTGCGGGTGTCCTGGACGATGACGTAGCCGCGGTCGGCCTCGGACTTCTGGACCTGCTCGGTGATGGCGCTCTGCGCCGCCCACTGGATGTCGCGGTCGATGGTCAGCTCGATGTCCTCGCCGGGCACGGCGGGCTTCTCGCTGGAACCGGCGGTCGGGACGCGGCGGCCGCCCGACTGGGCGTAGGTGACCTCGCCGTCCTTGCCGGACAGCTTCTTGTCGAGGGAGGACTCCAGGCCGCCGGCGCCCTTGCCCTCGGCGTTGACGTAACCCAGTATCCCGGCGGCGAGGTCGCCGCCCGGGTACACGCGCATGCTGCTGTCCTCCTTGAACACCCCGGCCAGGACGTTGGCGCCGGGGCCGTTGTTCCGCTTGTCGGCCTCGGCCTTGTCCGCGAAGACCTTCTTGAGGTCCTTGATCTGGTTCCAGACCTGGGGGGTCTGGCGGTGGGCGAGGACCACGTACCGGGTGTTCTTCGTCTTCAGCCGGGCGGTGAGCTCCTTGGCGTCCTTGCCGAGGATGGGCGCGAGGAGGGCGGCCGCCTGCTCGGGGGCGTCGGGGGCCTTGCTGTCCTGCGGGGTGAACATCTTGGGGTCGGCGGTGATGTCGTACGCGTCGACGCTGGTGGCGAGGGCCACGCCCTTGCGGTCGGTGATCTCCCCGCGCTCGGCGGCCAGCTTGACGCTGGTGTAGCGGTTCTTGGAGGCCTCGGCGGAGAAGGCGGAGGCGTCGACGGCCTGCACCTGGAGGAGGCGGACCACGAAGGCGACCATGACCAGGGTCAGCCCGACGCTGACGAGGCGCAGCCGGGGCCTCGGGCTGCCGAGCCGGATGGTGTGCGGCTTGCGCTGCGCGGCGGGCCGCCGGGTCGCGGGCCGCGAGGCCGGCCGCGCCGTGGCCCGCGCCCGCGACGCCGGCCCGGGCACCCGCCGCCGCGGCGGCTCCTGCGGCCTCACCGTGCCACCGCCCCGACCGTGGCGGCCGGACACTGCCCTGCGGGCCGCTTCCCGGGGCTCCGCCCCAGACCCCGCGCCTCAAACGCCGGCGAGGCTGGATGTGGCCGATGCCGTCCGCCAGGGGCGGCTGGGTTGCCGCACAGCGGCAATTGCAGCCTCGCCGGCGTTTGAGGCGCGGGGGTCCGGGGGCAGAGCCCCCGGCAGCGGCGCTGCGCCCACCCGGCCTGTCGGGTCCGGGCGGAGCCCGGGGAACGGTGGAAGGGCGGGGTGGGGAAAGGCCCCGCAGGGATCCGCGTCACGACGTCACCTTCCAGGAGGCTGGTTGGGCTGCGGGGTCGGACCGGGCGCCGCGGTCGACTGCGACGGCACGGACGGGGACGGGGACGGCTGGGACGTAGCCGCAGAGGGCTGCGCGGACGGCTCCGCGGACGGCTGGGCGGACGGCGTCGCGGCCGCGGACGGCGGCGGGGACGGCGGAGCCGGCGGCTCGGCCGGAGCCGCGGCGCCGGTGATCTTGCCGTCCGGCCCGATGAAGACCGGGCTGCCGCCCGGGACCAGACCCAGCTCCTGGGCCCGCCGCTGGAGGGCGTCCGGCGCCGAGTAGCCGTCCACGTCCCGCTGGAGCGCCTGCTCCTCGTCGGTGAGCGCGGTGGTCTCCTTCTTCAGCTTCGACAGCCGGAAGGACCCCTCGTTCAGCGCCGAGTTCAGCAGCAGCAGGCTGATCAGTCCTCCGGCGAGCAGCGCCACGACCAGCAGGACGAACGGCATCCGCGCCGCCTGGGCGCGCCCCTGCCGCACCGGTCGCCCCGGCCCGCCGAGCGCCCGCCCGACGCGGGCCGCCCGCCCCCGCGTCAGCGTGGCGAACCTCCCGCCGCGGCCGCTCCCGCCCCCGGCGGCCGTCACAGCCGCGCCTCCCGGATGCGTTCGACTCCGCGGAACCTCGCCGGGGCGGCCCGCCGGTTCTCGGCGATCTCCTCCTCGGTCGGCAGTTCCGCGCCGCGCGTGAGCAGCTTCAGCTTCGGCTGGTACTTCTCCGGCACCACCGGCAGCCCGGGCGGAGCCGTGGAGGCCGCGCCCGCCGCGAAGACCTGCTTCACGAGCCGGTCCTCCAGCGAGTGGTACGAGAGCACCGCGATCCGGCCGCCGACCGCGATCCGGTCCACCGCCGCGGGGATGGCCTTCTCCAGCCCCGACAGCTCGCCGTTGACCTCGATCCGCAGCGCCTGGAAGGTCCGCTTGGCCGGGTTGCCACCGGTCCGCTTCGCGGCCTGCGGCAGTGCGTCGCGGATCAGGTCGACCAGCCGGGCGCTGTTGGTGAAGGGCTCCTTCTCCCGCTCCCGGACGATCGCCGACACGATCCGCTTGGCCTGCTTCTCCTCGCCGTACTGGCGCAGGATCCGTACGAGCTCGCCCGGCGCGTAGGTGTTGAGCACCTCGGCGGCGCTGATGCCCGTCGTCTGGTCCATCCGCATGTCCAGCGGCGCGTCCTGGGCGTACGCGAACCCGCGGTCGGCCTCGTCCAGCTGCATGGAGGAGACGCCCAGGTCGAAGAGGATGCCCTGGACGGTCGGGATGCGCAGGCCGTCCAGGACCTCCGCCAGGTCGGCGTAGATCGCGTGGACGAGGGTGGCCCGGTCGCCGAAGGGGGCGAGCCGCTCTCCGGAGAGCCGCAGGGCCTCCTTGTCGCGGTCGAGGCCGATCAGGTGAACCTCGGGGAACCGGGTCAGCAGGGCCTCGCTGTGGCCGCCGAGGCCGAGGGTGCAGTCGACGACGACGGCCCCGGGCCTCTCCAGCGCCGGGGCCAACAGGTCCAGGCACCGCTGGAGCATCACCGGGACATGTCGGGACTCGCTAGTCAAAGCGCCCTCTCAGATAACGGCGCGACAGGCGTACGTACGCGCCGCGCACGCGGAGTCTTCGGGGCCGGGCGGCCGGTCAGGGCCGGGCTCCGGCCGGTTCGCGTCACTTTAGTGCAACGGTCGCCGGGGTCAACGAACCGCCTCGCGCGCCGTGCGCGTCGCCCTGCGCGCCCCCGGCACCGAACCCGCAAATGCCGCGAATCACCCGGTCGGCCGCCTCCCCCTCACCCCTGTGGGTTAGCTCACAACAAGGCTTGTTGACCTTCTTTGTCCACACTCACTCCGTGCCCGCACGCGCTGTGACCATTACCGTCGTATCCATGACGACTTCCGCATCCCTGCCTGCCGAGTCCGCGCCCGAGGCATCGGGCGGCCGCTCCGTCACCGACCGGCTGGTCGCGGCGAACCGCGCCTACGCGGCGAAATTCACCGATCCGGGCATGGACGCCCGGCCCGTCCTGCACGTGGCCGTCGTGGCCTGTATGGACGCCCGCCTCGACCTGCACAAGGCCCTCGGCCTCGAACTCGGCGACTGCCACACGATCCGCAACGCGGGCGGCGTGGTCACCGACGACACCATCCGCTCCCTCACCATCAGCCAGCGGGCCCTCGGCACGCGCACGGTGATACTGATCCACCACACCGGCTGCGGTCTCGAAAGCCTGACCGAGGACTTCCGCCACGAGCTGGAGGACGAGGTCGGCCAGCGCCCCGCGTGGGCCGTCGAGGCCTTCCGCGACGTCGACCAGGACGTTCGCCAGTCCATGCAGCGGGTCCGCACCAACCCCTTCCTGCTGCACACGGACGATGTGCGAGGCTTCGTCTTCGACGTGCACACCGGGCTCCTCCGGGAGATCGATCCCAGCTCCTGAGTGACACAAGGCCGTAACGCCGTCAAGAATGCGGGGAGACACCCCCCGGGACCCTCCCGGGGCCGGTGTCCGTGTTTGGGGTGGGCCGGTTCATGCGCCGAGGGCGTCGGCCCTGGGAATGGGCCGAGGAGAACCAGGTGACCACGTATGACGACCGAGCGAGCCTCGCTGATCTGACGAGCACGGCGGAGCGGGTGCGCCAGTCGGTCGAGAGCGTGATCGAGGGCAAGCCCGAGGTCGTCCGCCTCGCGCTCACCGTGCTGCTCGCCGAGGGGCACCTGCTGATCGAGGACGTGCCGGGCGTCGGCAAGACCATGCTGGCCAAGACGCTCGCCAAGTCCATCGACTGCTCGGTGCAGCGCATCCAGTTCACCCCGGACCTGCTGCCCTCCGACATCACCGGCGTCAGCATCTACGACCAGCAGCGCCGCGAGTTCGAGTTCAAGCCGGGCGCGATCTTCGCGCAGATCGTCATCGGCGACGAGATCAACCGCGCCTCGCCGAAGACCCAGTCGGCGCTGCTGGAGTCGATGGAGGAGCGCCAGGTCACCATCGACGGCACCACCTACGCGCTGCCGAGCCCGTTCATGGTCGTCGCCACCCAGAACCCGGTGGAGATGGAGGGCACCTACCCGCTGCCCGAGGCCCAGCGCGACCGCTTCATGGCCCGCGTCTCCGTCGGCTACCCGAGCCCCGAGGCCGAGCTCCAGATGCTCGACGTGCACGGCGGGCTGTCCCCGCTCGACGACCTGACGGCCGTCGCGCACGCCCATGAGATCGTCAAGCTCATCGAGGCCGTCCGCGAGGTCTACGTGGCCGAGCCGGTCCGCCGCTACGTCGTCGACCTGGTCTCCGCCACCCGCCACCACCCGGACCTGCGCCTGGGCGCCTCGCCGCGCGCCACGCTGCACCTGCTGCGCGCCGTGAAGGCCTCCGCCGCGCTCGCCGGCCGGGACTACGTACTGCCCGACGACGTCCAGGCACTGGCCGCCCCCGTCCTCGCGCACCGGCTGCTGCCCACCGCCCAGGCCCAGCTGAACCGGCGCACCGCCGAGCAGGTCGTCGGCGAGATCCTCCAGCGCACCCCCGTCCCGGCGGCGCACGCCCGCGGCGAGATGCCGCCCGGCGCCGGCATCCGGGGCTTCTGATGAGCGCCGGTGCCCCGCGCGGCGCCGGCCGCCCGGAAGGCGGGCTGCGCACGTCGCTGTCCGGCCTGACCACCCGGGGCCGCTCCTTCCTGGCCGCCGGGGCCGCCGCCGCCGCGTGCGCGTACGTGCTCGGCCAGGGCGAACTGCTCCGGGTCGGCCTGCTGCTCGCCGCCCTGCCGCTGATCTGCGTCTACGCCCTGCACCGCACCCGCTACCGGGTCTCCGGCAGCCGCCGGCTGACCCCGGGGCGGGTGCCCGCGGGCGCCGAAGCCCGGGTGCAGCTGCGCCTGGACAACGTCTCCCGGCTGCCCACGGGCCTGCTGATGCTCCAGGACCGGGTGCCGTACGTGCTCGGGCCCCGGCCGCGGTTCGTCCTGGACCGGGTCGAGGCCGGCGGGCGCCGCGAGGTGTCCTACCGGGTCCGCTCCGACCTGCGCGGCCGCTACCCGCTCGGCCCGCTCCAGCTGCGGCTGACCGACCCCTTCGGGCTGGTCGAGCTCACCCGCTCCTTCAGCACCTACGACACCCTGACCGTCATCCCGCGCACCGAGCAGCTGCCGCCCGTGCGGCTGGCCGGCGAGGCCTCCGGCTACGGCGACGGGAGCCGCCGCTCGCTGGCCCTCGCGGGCGACGACGACGTGATCCCCCGCACCTACCGGCGCGGCGACGACCTGCGCCGGGTGCACTGGCGCTCCACCGCCCGCTACGGCGAGCTGATGGTGCGCCGCGAGGAGCAGCCCCAGCGCAGCCGGGCCACCGTCCTGCTGGACACCCGGCGCATCGCCTTCGACGGCGCGGGCCCCGACTCCGCCTTCGAGTGGGCCGTCTCCGGGGCCGCCTCGGCCCTCGTACACCTGCTGGAACAGGGCTTCTCGGTACGGCTGCTCACGGACACCGGCGACTCGGTGCCCGGCGAGAGCGGCGGTGGCTTCACCTCCGGCGGGCACGATTCCGCGGAGGCCGCCGGACTGATGATGGACACCCTCGCGGTGGTCGGGCACTCGGACGGCGCGGGCCTCTCCCGGGCCTACGACGCGGTGCGCGGCGGCGGTGGCGGTGGCGGTTTCGGCGCAGCGGGCGCCGAGGGGCTCCTCATCGCCTTCTTCGGAGACCTGGACGACGTACAGACCGAAATGGCGGCCAAGATGCGCCAGCGTGCCGGGGGTGCGGTGGCTTTCGTACTCGACTCCGCGACCTGGGCCGGGCAGCCCGCGCAGGACCACGCCCTGCCCCCGCTCGAGCAGCGGCTGGGCAGGCTGCGCGACGCGGGCTGGACGGCGCTGGCCGCCCCTCCCGGGGTGGCCTTCGGCGAACTGTGGCGCCACGCCGGTACCGGGCACCTGAACGCGGGAACCTCCGGAGGGCGGGCATGAGCGGGCGGGCGAGAGTGACGGTCTTCGCGGCGCTGGCGGCCCTGCTCACCTCGTGGTCGCTGGTCCCGCTGGTCGACTCGGCGGGGTGGCTGCTCCAGGCGGCCCTGCTGCTGGCCGTGCAGAGCGCGGTGGGGGCCGGGGCCCGGCGGGTGCCGCTGGCGCGGTCCCTGACGGTGGCCGCGCAGCTGCTGGTGTCGCTGGTGCTGCTCGCGTTCCTCTTCGGCGGCAAGGCCGGGACCGGCGGCACCGGGCCGGTGGCCTACCTGGTGACGGACTTCGGAGCGCTGTTCCGGCGCGGTGTGCAGGACGTGGGCGAGTTCGCGATCCCCGCCCCGTTGACGGACGGCATCCGGCTGCTGCTGGTGTGCGGGGTGCTGCTGATCGGGCTGCTGGTGGACCTGCTGGCGGTGACCCTGCGGACGGCCGCCGCGGCCGGGCTGCCGCTGCTCGCGCTGTACTCGGTGGCCGCGGGCCTGTCGGGCGGCGGGGAGGCCTCCTGGTTCGCCTTCCTGCTGGCGGGCTCCGGGTACCTGATGATGCTGCTGGCCGAGGGCCGGGACCGGCTCGCCCAGTGGGGCCGGGTCTTCGGCGGGGCACCGCGCGACCGGGTGTCGGCCGCCTCCGGCCTCGGCGGCGGCCCGGGCGGGCGGGCGACGGCCCCCGTGCGGACCGGCCGGCGGATCGGCGCGGTGGCCCTCGGGCTGGCGCTGGCGGTGCCGGCGGCGCTGCCCGCGCTCGGCGGTGGGCTGCTGGGCGGGCAGGGCGAGGCGGAGGGCGACGGCAGCGGGGCGGGCGGGACGATCTCGGCGGTCAACCCGCTGGTCTCCCTCCAGAGCAACCTGAACGCGCAGGACAACCGGGTGGTGCTCAAGTACCGGACGGACAACCCGCAGCAGGGTGAGCAGTACCTGCGGATCCTGGCCCTCGACGAGTTCAACGGGGTCAAGTGGGAGGCCTCCGGGCGGGCCCTGACCGATGTGCCGGAGCGGCTGCCGGATCCGCCCGGGGTGGCCGAGAAGGTCCGGGCGGGCGCCCTCGAGGTGCGCACCAGCATCTCGGCGGCGGACAGCTACACGCAGCGCTACCTGCCGATGCCGTACCCGGCGACGCAGGTGGATATCGGCGGGAAGTGGCGGTTCGAGCCGGTCGGCCGGACCCTGGTCGGCGACCAGCTGGGCAAGGACAGGTTCCAGAACGTCCAGGGCGCGATGTACACGGTGCGCAGCCTGCAGCTGCGGCCGACGGCGCAGCAGCTGCAGAAGGCCCCCGCGCCGGACAAGGCGGTCCGGGACGAGTACACGAAGCTGCCGGACAACCTGCCGCCGGTGGTCGCCGACACGGCCCGCCAGGTGACGCAGGGCGCGAAGGACGACTACACGCGGGCGGTGAAGCTGCAGGACTTCTTCGCCGTGAGCGGTGGCTTCCGCTACAACACGAAGACGGCCTCCGGCAACGGCCCCCAGGCGGTCGCCCGCTTCCTCGCCGACAAGGAGGGGTTCTGCGTCCACTTCGCCTTCTCCATGGCGGCGATGTCCCGCTCGCTGGGCATTCCGGCGCGGGTCGCGGTGGGCTTCACCCCGGGCGAGAAGCAGTCGGACGGCAGTGTGAACGTGTCCATGCGGGACGCGCACGCGTGGCCGGAGCTGTACTTCGAGGGGGTGGGGTGGACGCGGTTCGAGCCGACGCCCCGGTCGGGCATCAACGTGCCGGACTACTCCCGCCCAGTGGCCCCGGCCGCCCAGCCGTCGGCCCCGGCGGCGCTGCCCTCGCAGGTCGCGCCGGAGCCGTCGGCCGCGCCGTCGAAGGCGGACGACTGCCCGCCGGAGCTGAAGAAGCTCGGCGAGTGCGGGGCGGCCGCCCAGGCACAGGGTCCCACCGGTGACGACGGACCGTCGGCGACGGCGATCCTCGGCTGGGCGGCGCTCGTGGCGGCGGTCCTGTCCCTCCCCCTCCTCCCGGTGCTGTGGCGCGGCCGGCTGCGCGCGCGCCGGCTGGGCGGCGGGGAGGTGGCGGCTGCCTGGCGGGAGCTGGGCGACGCCGCGTGGGACGTGGGCGTACCGCCGGACGGGGCGCTGTCGCCCCGGCGGGCGGCGGGCCGGATCGTGGAGCTGGGCCGCCTGGAGCCGGAGGCCGCCGGGGCGGTCCACCGGGTCGCGGGCGCCGTGGAACGGGCCCTGTACGCACCGCCGGGCGCGGCCGCGGGCTACCCGGACCTGGCGGAGGACGTCCTGCGCGCCCGCACGGGCCTGCTGGCCTCGGCGAGCCGCACCTCCCGCCTCCGCGCGCTCCTCTTCCCCCGCTCGGCGGCCCGGGTCGGCTGGGCGCTCTCCGCCCGCTGGACGGCCCTGGCCACGACGCTGTCCGCCCGCCTGACGGCGCTGCGCCTGCGCCTCCCGCTGCGGGGGCGGGGCTGATTTCAGCCCGCCCGGCGTTTGAGGGCACGGGCGCGGAGCGCACGTACGGGGTCCGGGGCGGAGCCCCGGCAACGGCGCCGCACCGGCGGGCCCGGGGCACCGTCACGGCCACCCGCACACCCGCGGACGCGCAAACGCGGCGAGGCTCGATCCCCCCGAGCCCCGCCGCGCCGGCGGTACCGCACCGCGGACCCGGAGGAGGCACCCGGTCCGCTCCGCGGCCCCGTGTCCGCGGTGCGGACCGGGTCTCCTGTCCGCTGCCCCCAGTCTGGCGTTCGCGCAGGTGGGAGCCCATCCGCGCGCGTACTCATCTCCGTGCCTAGGTACGGATACTCAGTCGCCGCGCCGGGCCCCACCAGTTGTACGGCCTGCCGCCCCCCGCACGGCACCGCCGACTGGGGGGCGCCCACACGTCAGCGGTTCCCGCTGACGCGCCCCCGCAGCAGCAGCGACAGCGCCGAGTGCACGTCGTCCAGGGACCGCTCGCTCTGGAAGGACTGCCAGTCCAGCGCCGCCACCAGCACCATCCCCACCATGGCCGCGGCGGTCAGCGGCACGTCGATCTCCGCGCTCAGCTCCCCCCGCTCGACGCCCTCCCGCAGCACCGTCTCCACGACGGCCACCGCCTCCTGCCGTACGACCATGAGCGTCGACTGCCAGGCCCGGTTGGTCCGCCACAGCTCGGCCACGTAGAGCTGGGTGAAGGCCGGGTACCGGTCGATGAAGACGAGCCCGGCCCGGATCATGGCGTCGAGCGCCTCGACCCGGCTGCCGCCGCGCGCCTCCGTCTCCTCCGCCGCCGTCTGCAGCGAGGCGGTCAGCAGGCCGACCCCGTGGCGCAGCAGCTCCTCGAAGAGGTCGTTCTTGCTCGCGAAGTTGTAGTAGACGGTGCCCTTCGCGACGCCCGCCCGCTCGGCGATCTCCTCGACCGTGGTCGCGGAGAACCCCTGCTCGGCGATGAGCGTGACCGCCGCCTCGTAGAGCTTCTGGCGGGTGGCCTGGCGTCGACCGCCCCCGCCGGTGCCCGTGCCCGTACCGGTGCTGCTGCTTTCCATGGCGCTGATTCTCACAGGTCAAGCGCTCCCTACAGGCTCAGTTCCGGATGCAGCCGGTCCATGGTCCACACCTGCTTGCCGCGGGCGGCGAGCGCGGACAGGGCGAGGGCGCCGACGGTGAAGGCCGTCAGGACCGCGCAGCCCTGCCAGACGGGGGCGAGGTCGCCGCCCGTGATGAGGCGCCGCAGTCCTTCGACGACGTACGACATCGGCAGGTAGGGGTGGATCCAGTTGAAGAAGCCGGGGCTGGTCTGGACGGGGTACGTGCCGCCCGCCGAGGTCAGCTGGAGCATCAGCACGGCGAGGACGAGGATCCGCCCGGCCGCTCCGAACTTGGCGTTCAACCACTGGACGATGGCCGCGAAGCAGCCGGTGACCAGCATGAGGAAGCCGATGGTGAGGGCGGGCCGGGCCATCTCCAGGCCCAGGCCCCAGTGGAGTACGGACATCAGGGCACCCACCTGCGCGATGCCGATGCCCGCCACGGGCAGCCAGCCGGCGAAGGCGATCCGCCAGGGCGAGGCGCCCGCGGCCAGGGCCCGCCGGTTCAGCGGGGCGATGAGCATGTAGGCGACCATCGCGCCGACCCAGAGGGAGAGCGGGATGAAGTAGGGGGCGAAGCCGGTGCCGTAGTTGGGCGCCTTGTGGAGGGACTGGTTGGCGAGCCGGACCGGGTCGGCCATGACCTGCGTGCGGGTGTCGCGCTGCTGCTGGTCGTAGTCCGGGATCTTGCCGGCGCCCTCGTGCAGGCCGCCGGCGAGCTCGCCGGTGCCGTCGACGAGCTTGTACATGCCGCCGTCGAGGGTGTGCGCGCCGTCGCCGAGCTTGCCGACGCCCGCGTTGATGGCGCCGGAGCCGCCGGTGGCGGTGCCGATGCCCGCGTGCAGCCGGACCATGCCGTCGGCCACCTTGTGGGCGCCGTTGTTGAGGGCGTTGACCTTGGCCACGGCCGCGTCGAGGTCACCGGCGAGGCCGGGGGCCTTGTCGACGAGCTCGCGGGCCTTGTTCTCCAGGTCGGTCAGCTGGGTGCGCATCTTGCCGATGTCGCCGTTGGTGTTGGCGACGAGGGTGTTGACGTCGCCGGAGAGGAGGGCGGCCTCCGCGGCGTCGTCCCGGACCTTCTTCAGCTCGGGGCAGGAGGCCAGGTGCGGCTCCGCGCCCGGGGTGACGCAGTGCTTCGTGTAGTAGGCGTCAGCCCCGCTGGAGGCCTTCCTGGCGGCGGATGCGGCGGCCGGGGCCTTCTCGGCGAACTTGTCGAGGTGCTTGTTGACCACCTGGGCGGTGTCGGCGACCAGCTTGGCGGTGTCCGCCAGGTTCTTGGGGTCCTTGACGAAGGGGCGGGCCTTGGCGGCGGCGCCGTTGACCTTGTCCGCGAGCTCCTGGGTGCCGTCCGCGACCTGCCTGGAGCCGGTTTCGAGCTGTCCGGCGGCGGTGCCCAGCTTCTTCAGTCCGCCGGTGAGCTCGCCCGTCTTCTCCTTGGCCGTGTCGAGGCCGTCGGCGAGGTCCTTCGCGCCCTGTTGGGCCTTGCCCGCGCCGTCCTTGAGCTGGTCGGCGCCGTCGGCGGCCTCGGCGGTCTTGTCGTGCAGGTCGGAGAAGCTGACGAAGATCTTGTCGAGGAAGCCGCGGGAGGCGTTGGTGGACGCGGCCGCGCGGACCTCGGAGAAGACGGTGCGCGAGATCGAGCCGACGATGTAGTTGTTCGCGTCGTTCGTACGGACCTGCAGGGCCCCGGTGGCGGGGTCCTCGCCGGAGCTGGAGGCGATCTTCGCGCTGAAGTCGGCGGGCATGGTGAGGGACAGGTAGTACGTCCCCTTCTCCAGCCCCTTCGCCGCCTCCTCGGCGCTCACCTCGCGCCAGTCGAAGGTCTTGCTGTCGTGGAGCTTCTTGGTGATCTCGCCGCCGGCGTCGATGCGCTTGCCGTCGACGGTCGTGCCCTTGTCGGCGTTGACGAGGGCGACGGGCACCCTGTCGAGGTTCTTGTACGGGTCCCAGAAGGAGCACAGGTACAGGGCCCCGTAGAGCAGCGGGATCAGGAGCAGCGCGACGAGAGCGGCCGCGGGCAGCTTCCCCCGCCCGAACCGCTTCAGCTCAAGCGCGGCCAGCTTCGGCGAGCGCATCGTCCGTCCCCTTCGTGTCGTCGTTCACGTCTTCGGTGTCCGCGGGTCCGGCGGCCGCGTCTTCGGTGTCCGCGGGTTCCGTGTCCGCGGCCCCGGTGTCCGCGGCCTTGGTCCCGGTGTCCGCGGCCTTGGTCCCGGTGTCCGCGCCGTCCGCCGGGTCCGACGGGTCCGCGGGGGCGGTCCTCAGCACCACGGCGTCGGCCGGCGCCTCGCTGCACACGGCGAGCACGGTGGTGCCGGCGGCGGCGAGGGAGCGCAGCAGGTCCCAGGCCTCGGCGCGTTCGGCTTCCGAGAGCTTGAGGTCGAGGTCGTCGAGGGCGAGCAGCCGCGGGGACCCCAGCAGGGCGATGGCCACGGACAGCCGTACGGTCTCCAGGCGTTCCAGATCGCGTACGGAGGTGCGCGGGCCCTTGGGCAGGGTCTCGAGGTCGAGTCCCGCGGCGGCGAGGGCGGCGCCGATCCGGGCCTCCGTGTCGGTGCGGCGCTCGGCGCGGGGGCGCAGCAGGGCGCGGACGGGACCCTCGTAGCGGCGCTGGAGCAGGGCGCCCTCGCGCAGCTGTTCGGCGACGGTGAGGGCCTGGTCGAGGTCATTGACCCCGGGGACCGGGCCGAGGGCGGCGATCCGGCGGACCGCGGCCATCTTCTTCGGCAGGCGGTGGTGGCCGACTTCGGCATGGCCCTCGGTGGGTTTCATCCGGCCGGTGAGGGCCAGGAGAAGACAGGTGCGGCCGCTGCCGGAGGGGCCTTCGACCGCGATGAGCGATCCGGGCGCCGCGTCGATACCGACCCCCCGGAAGGTCCAGCCGCGCGGGCCCTTGAGTCCGAAGCCCTCGGCTTTGACGGCCGCGCCGTGCGGGCTGTCCACACCGTCCCCCTTCTTTTGAACTGACCGGTCAGTTCAAAAACTACCACCTTTTGGCGCACCGAACGGACAGAAAGGGGCAGTTGTCCTGCCTCGCACCGCAAAAGCGCAGGTCAGCGCGATTGTCAGTGGGGGCCGTCACGATGGGGGAAGCGCGCACCGAAACGCGCCGCACGCACGAACGCATCGACAGGAGGTTCGTCATGGCCACACCGTCCCCGTCCCCTGTCCACCCCGTCCTGCGGAGGTCGGCTGCTCCGCCGGCCGCACTCGACCTGCTCGACAAGGCCCGCAGCGGCCTGGCCGAAGCCGCGCGGCTGACCCGGCCCAACGAGCGGTACGCCACCGCCCACCTCGCCGCACTGCGCACCGCCGCGGCCGTGCTCGCCGCGCGCGGGCGGCCCGAACCGGTGCACCCGCGGCGGCGGCCGCGCATCCGCAGCGCGTGGGAGGTGCTGCCGGAGATAGCGCCGGAACTGGCGGAGTGGAGTGCGCTCTTCGCCTCCGGCGCCGCCCGGCGGGCCCGCTGCGAGGCGGGGATACCGGACGCGGCCACCGGCCGGGACGCGGACGACCTGGTGCGCGCGGTCTCGATGTTCCTGCGCCTGGTGGAGCGGATACTCGCCATCCGTCCGGCCCAGCCGCCCCTCGCCGCGAACGGGGTCCAGACGGCGGGGCCGGCCGTGCCCCAGCCCCGGCCGGAGCGTCCCGAGGCGGGATGAGCTGACCGGCGGCGGAAGGCAATAGGGTAGGGCGGAGTGGGGCCAGCAAGGCTCACCCCTTCCCTACCGCGCCGAGGAGCCATCAGCCGTGTCGGACACTTCCCGCCCCCGTGCCTCCCTCCGCACCGCCGTGGTGTGGGAGGTCCTCAAGGAGGCGCTCGACCGCCGGGTGAAGGCGACCGGGCGGGACGTGCTGGACGTGCTCGACACCGGTGGCGGCACCGGCAAGTTCGCCGTTCCGGTGGCCCGCCTGGGCCACCGGGTCACGGTGGTCGACCCCAGCCCGAACGCACTGTTCGGCCTGGAGCGCCGGGTGGCCGAGGCCGGCGTCGCCGACCTGGTCCGCGGGGTCCAGGGCGACGCCCAGGGCCTCCTGGAGGTCGTCGAGCGCGACGCGTACGACGTGGTGCTGTGCCACGGGGTGCTGGAGTACGTGGACGACCCGGCCGAGGGCGTGGCCAACGCCGTCGCCGCCCTGCGCCCCGGCGGCACGCTCAGTCTGCTCGCCGCCGGCCTGGGCGGGGCCGTGCTCGCCCGCGCGCTGGCCGGGCACTTCACCGAGGCCCGTACGGCCCTGACCGACCCGGCCGGCCGCTGGGGCTCGGGCGACCCGGTGCCGCGCCGCTTCACCGCCGAGCAGCTCTCCGAGCTGGTCGGCTCGGCCGGTCTGGCGGTCGGCGCGGTCCACGGCGTGCGGATCTTCGCCGACCTCGTTCCGGGGGTCCTGGTGGACACCGAGCCGGGCGCGGTGGAGGCGTTGCTGCGCCTGGAGGAGGCCGCCGCGGAGCTGCCCGCCTTCCACGCGGTCGCCACGCAATTGCACGTGCTCGGCGAGAAGCAGGCCTGATCTGCGATCTTCCTGGCACGGAGTCGGCCACACACCCTCCGATACGCCGCTTCGGCCCGTATGATCGGGGCAGTGACCGGCATGGTGGACGGGCCAGTGGGGAATAAGCGCCTCAGTGACCGCCCCCGCGGCGGTACGGATTTCGGCGGGTGCTTGATTCGGGCTGATGCTGTGTTCAGCCTGTGTTTCATTCACAAGCCGGCGTAGAGGGCGGGTATCACGGGGGCGATTCCCCGCCTATCCTGAAGGGGACCCCTGGTCGCCACCCCCGCGACCGACGGATGAGGAGGACTCCCGTGCCGCTCTCGGAGCACGAGCAGCGCATGCTCGAGCAGATGGAGCGAGCGCTGTACGCCGAAGATCCCAAGTTCGCGACAGCGCTTGAGGGAAGCGGACTGCGCACGTACACCCGTCGACGGGTCTACCAGGCAGTCGCAGGCATTGTGGTCGGTATCGCGCTCCTCATGACCGGTGTGATCGTGCCGAACGTACTCTGGGTCAGCGTGGTGGGGTTCCTCGTCATGCTCGGCTGTACGGTCCTCGTGGTCACCGGTTGGCGCAAGGCACCCAAGCCTGGTGAGCAGCCCGCCTCCGGAAGTGCAGGTGGTGCGGCCCGCGGCCGCAGCCGGCAGCGTCGGTCGATGATGACCCGCATCGAGGAACGGTGGCAGCGCCGCCGGGACGAACAGGGGCAGTAGCCCCCGCAGCAACGCACCACCACGTGAAGACGCGCGAGGGGACGGCAGCCGTGAGGCGGCCGTCCCCTCGCTGTTGTCCCCGGTGTCCCGGTTGTACCGGTTACCCCCTCGCTGTTGGGCGTTTGGTCCGTCGCCGCGCTCCTTCTGCGGCATGATGATCAGGTGAGTGTGCTCCCCCTGGTCTTCACCAGCGGCTGGGCCAGTGGGATCAACGCGTACGCCGTGGTCCTCCTGCTCGGCATCTTCGGCGCGACCGGCCTGACCGACGAGGTCCCCGCGTCGCTGCAACGCACCGACGTGCTGATCGTCGCCGCGGTGCTGTTCCTCTGCGAGGCCGTCGCCGACAAGGTCCCGTACGTCGACTCGATATGGGACACCGCCCACACGGTGATCCGCCCGGTGTCGGGCGCGGTGATCGGTGCGCTGCTGGCCGGGCAGAGCGGTTCGCTCTCCGACATCACCGCCGGTGCGGTCGGCGGCTCCACGGCGCTGGCCAGCCATTTCGTCAAGGCCGGCACCCGGATGGCGGTCAACACCTCGCCCGAACCCTTCACCAACGTGGCGATGAGCATCGCCGAGGACCTGGGCGTCGCCGGCATCATCACCTTCGCGATGTTCAACCCTGAGGCAGCCGCGATCATCGCGGCCGTGCTGCTGGCCATCGGACTCGCCCTGCTGATCTTCCTCTGGACCCGGATCCGCCGCTTCCTGCGCCGCCGGGCCCAGCGCCGCGAGGAGAAGCGGCTCGCCTCCGAGGCCCGCGCGCACACCGCCGCGCCACCCCCCTGACCTCCCTCGATAGGCTCAGCGGCATGGCACGAATTGCGGTGATCGGCGCCGGCATGGGCGCGATGGCTACGGCGGCCCGGCTGGCCGTCGCCGGACATCAGGTGACGGTGTACGAGCGCGGGGCGACCTACGGCGGCGCCGTCGGCCGGTACGAGCGCGAGGGCTTCGGCTTCGACACCGGGCCGGGGCTGCTGCACCTGCCCGCCGTCTACCGCGACCTGTTCGTGAAGACCGGCAAGCGGTCCCTGGAGGACTGCGTCGACATGGTCCAGGCCGACCCCGCGGTCCGGCACGTCCTGCCCGAGCACCGCATCGACGTCACCCTGCAGGGCGCCTCGCGCGGCGGTGTCGCCGCAGCCCTCGACGAAGCCTTCGGCCAGGGGGCGGGCGAGCGCTGGAACGCCGTGCTGGGCCGGGCCCGGGACGCCTGGGACGCCACCCGCCGCCCGCTGCTGGAAGAGCCGCTGCGCCCCGACTGGCAGGTGCTCGGCAACGACCCGTACCCGGCACTGCGCAAGAGCGGCCTGCTGCGCCGCCGTACCCCCACCCTCCAGGAGATCGCCGACCGGGAGCTCGGCGGGGCCCTCGGGGACCTGCTGACCGGCCTGGTCGCGGAGTACGGGATCGACCCCCGGTCCGCTCCCGGGGCCGCCACGATCCTCCCGTACATGGAGCAGACCTTCGGCAGCTGGTACGTGCGCGGCGGCATGCGGGCGCTGGCCACCGCCGTGTACGAGCGCTGCCTGGAGCGGAAGGTCTCCTTCGTCTTCGGCGCCGAGGTCCGGGAGGTCCTGGTGCGCGGCGGCCGGGCGGCCGGGCTGCTGCTGGCCGACGGCAGCGAGGCCGCCGCCGACTCCGTGGTGTGCGGGATCGACCCGGCAGGGCTGCCGGCCGGCTCCCTGCCGTGGCCGCCGGACGCGGTCCCCGCCCGCGGCGGCCTGCAGGGCACCAGCCGGTTCACGCTGTTCCTCGCGCTGCGCGGAGCGCGCCCCGAGGGCACGGCGCACCGCACCCGGCTCTCCTCCGGCGGGACCAGCACCCCCGACCTCACGGTGCTGCGCCCCGACGACCCCGCCACCCGGCCCGACGACGGCCACGAGGCGATCACCGTCCAGGCCCGGTGCGCCCCGCAGGGCGTCGTGGACTGGACGGCGCCCTCCATGGCCGAGCCGTACGCCGAGCGGCTGCTGGAGGCGGCCGCCCAGGTCGTTCCGCAGCTGCGGGAGCGGCTGCTGTGGCACGAGGTGCGCACCCCCGTCGACGTCGAGGCGGCGACGGGCGCGGTGGGCGGCTCGGTGCCCCTGCCCGCGCTCGCCGGGGCGGGAGGCCGGCTGCTGTACCCCGCCAACACCACGGCCGTGCCGGGGCTGTACCTGGCGGGCGGCTGGGCGCATCCCGGCGGCGGGCTGCCGCACGCCGGGATGACCGGGGCCCTGGTGGCCGGACTGATCGTGGAGGGCGCGGAGTTCCGCGGCTCGCAGTGACCTGACGGCCCGGCGCCGAAGACGCCTAGTAGAAGACGCCTAGTAGCGGTACTGCTCGTACTCGCCCTGCTGGGGGTACGGGTACTGCGGCGGCGTGTCCGGCTGCTCCTGCACCGGGTAGGGCCGCCCGTACTCGTCGGTGGTCCGCTGCTGCGGGACCCACACCCCGCCGGGCGGGGTGTCCGTGGAGTACGGCTCCTGCGCCGCCTGCCCGGTCCCGTAGCCGGTGTACGCGCCGTAGTCGTACGGCTGGGGCGGGATCGAGCCGCCGCCGATGTACGGGTCGGAGTAGGCGGCGTAGACCTGCTGCTGCCCGCCCGTCGGATAGCCGGCGGAGTAGTCGTACCCGCCCGTGCCCGCCTGGGAGGCCGGGTCGTAGTAGGCGGCGTACTGGTGGGCGTCCTGCTCCGCCGTGGTGAACGGCGAGGCGAAGGCCGCCGTCTGGCCGGCGTCGGGGACCTGCGGGGGCGCGAAGCTCTGGATCCCGTAGGAGCCGGTCTCCTCGGGCACCGGCTGCGGGCTGTAGACCTCCTCGGCCGCCCCCTGGTACGAGGACTCGTACCCGCCGTCGGCGTCGGACTCCGAGTCGTACGCGAGCGCGGTGACCTCCAGCGCCGGTTCCGGGCGCGGACCGCCCGACCGGCGGCGCCGGGACTGGCGTACGGGCTCGCCGCCGCGACGCAGCGCCCAGCCGGCCACGAAGCCCTTGCGGAAGGAGAGCGTCACCAGGGTCTGGCCCAGGGCGAACGCGGCCGCGCCGGCGCCGATGACCGGCACCGACGGCAGGACCACTCCGGCGACGACGCCGAGGAAGCCGGTGAAGGCGAGCAGGCGCCAGCGGAGCCGGGCCTTGTACTGCATCAGGACCTCGGCAAGCAACCACAGCGCGACGAAGCCGAACGCGATGTAGAGGACCGTCATACCCATGCATGGCCCCTCTCGGTACGGCCGGCCGCCCAGGGAACGGGGGCCCGCCGGTCAGGCCCGCTGGTGCAGGCCCAGATTCTCGTAGATCTCGAGAGTCGCCGTGGAATTGTTCAGCGTGATGAAGTGCAGCCCCGGGACACCCTCGGACAGCAGCCGCGCGCAGAACTCCGTGGCGAACTCGATGCCAATGGAGCGTACAGCGGCCGGGTCGTCCTTGACCGCGAGCATGCGCTCTTTCACGTCCGCGGGGAAGACCGCGTTGCTGAGCTGGGGAAGCCGGTCGAGCTGCTTGATGCCCACAACAGGCATGACCTCGGGGATGATCGGGGTCTCGCAGCCCGCCTTTTCGACGCTGTCGCGCAGCCGCAGATAATTCTCGGGATCGAAGAACATCTGCGTGATCGCGTAGTCGGCGCCCGCGCGGCACTTGTCCACGAAGTGCCGGATGTCCGTGTCCCAGTCCGTCGACCGCGGGTGCATCTCGGGGAAGGCCGCGACGCCGACGCAGAAGTCGCCCGACTCCTTGACGAGGCGGACCAGGTCGGCGGCGTAGTGCACGCCCTCGGGGTGCGCCACCCACTCGCCCATGGGGTCGCCCGGCGGGTCTCCGCGTACGACGAGCATGTTCCGGATGCCCGCGTCGGCGAACTGGCCGATGACGTTGCGCAGCTCGGCGACCGAGTGGTCCACGGCGGTGAGGTGCGCGACGGGGGTCAGCGTGGTGTCCGCGGCGATCTGCTGGGTGGCGCGCACGGTGCCGCCCCGGGTGGAGCCGCCCGCTCCGTACGTGACGGAGACGAAGCTCGGGGACACCGCCTCGATCCGGCGGAGCGCGTTCCAGAGGTTGCGCTCGCCCTTCTCCGTCTTCGGGGCCCAGAACTCGAAGGAGTACGAGCGCCCGGACGCGAGGAGGTCGCGGACCGTGTGTGCGCGGTCCGTCCAGGTGGAAGAGGTGCCATGGGCCATACGGGCAGGTTAGACGGGGCTCGGCGGGGGTCGAAGCTGTGTCCATGTTTTGGACACGGTTTTGGACACCCGGCGGGCCGCCCGGGGTTCCTCGCGACGGTCCTACCGGGCGAGGCGGTCGCGGACGCGCTTGGCCAGGTCGGCGGCGGCCGCTCCCGGGTCGGAGGCCTCGGTGAGGGCGCGGACGACGACCACCCGGGTGGCTCCGGCGTCCAGCACCTCGTCCAGGTTCGTCGCGTCGATGCCGCCGATGGCGAACCAGGGCCGGTCCTGCTCCAGCGAGGCCGCGTACCGGACGAGCCCGAGTCCGGGGGCGTAGCGGCCGGGCTTGGTGGGGGTGGGCCAGCAGGGGCCGGTGCAGAAGTAGTCCACGCCCGGCTCGGCGACGGCCGCGTCGACCTCGGCCTCGGCGTGGCAGGAACGGCCGATCAGCACCTGCTCGCCCAGGATGGCGCGGGCGGCGGGGACGGGTATGTCGCCCTGCCCGAGGTGCAGCACGTCGGAGCCGATGGCGTGGGCGACGTCGGCGCGGTCGTTCACGGCGAGGAGCTTGCCGTGGCGGCGCGCGGCCTCGGCGAAGACCTGGAGGTGTTCGAGCTCTTCGCCCGCCTCCATGCCCTTGTCGCGGAGCTGGATGATGTCCACTCCGCCGGCCAGGACGGCGTCCAGGAATTCGGGGAGGTCATCCTGCTTCTTGCGGGCGTCCGTGCACAGGTAGAGCCGGGCGTCGGACAGCTGCTGCATGGGTGTTCCCCCCGTGGTGGAGGCGGTGTACGGGCCCGCGGGCCCGTACACCGCGGTGGAGCGGATGCGGATCAGGTCACAGGGCGAGCGCCTGGGCGCGGCGCTTGACCTCCGTGCCGCGATTCTCGCTCAGGGCCTGCGCGGGCGTGCCGGGCAGGGTCGGGTCGGCCGTGAAGAGCCACTCCAGGATCTCCTCGTCGGAGAAGCCGTCGTCGCGCAGCACGGTCAGCAGACCGACGAGGCCCTTGACGACCTTGTCGCCGTCGATGAAGGGAGCGGGCACCTGGAGGGAACGGTTCTCGCCCCGGCGTACGGCGATCAGCTGCCCTTCCTTGACCATCTGGCGGACCCGGGTCACCTCGACGCCGAGCATCTCCGCGATGTCGGGGAGGTACAGCCAGGAGGGGACGAGGGCATCGATCTTTGCGTCAATCTCGGTCACGGACACAAGCCTGCCATCTCGGACCGGCCCCCGGTACCGGAGCGGCCCCGTACGGGTCGCTCCGGCCGCTCCGGCGCGCCTAGGCGGTGGCCGACTTCAGGGCCACCGCCGGGTCGGCGACCTTGGCGGGGTCCACCGGTTCGCCCGTCTCGATGAGCCTGCGGCCCTGCGCCACGTCGCGGGGGCGGCCCACGGCCAGGACGGCGACCAGGGCGCCGTCGCGCAGCCAGCACACCGACCAGGTGCGCTCGGCGGCCGGGTTGCCGCGCCAGATCGTGGTGTCGGCCCCGCCGTGGTGGCCGGCGTACTGCACGAAGCGGCCGAACTGCTCCGACCAGAAGTACGGCACCGGGTCGTAGGCCTTGGCCGGCTCGCCGGACAGGATGTTCGCGGCGACCGTGCGCGGACCCTGGAGCGCGTTGTCCCAGTGGTGCACGAGCAGCCGCTTCCCGTACCGGCCGGAGGGGAAGGAGGCGCAGTCGCCGACCGCGTACACCCCCGGCAGCGAGGTGCGCAGGTACTCGTCGGCGACGACCGCGCCGTCGGGGCCCAGCTCCACCCCGGTGCCGGCCAGCCAGCCGGTGGCGGGGCGGGCGCCGATGCCGACGACCACGGCGCCGGCCGGCAGGGTGCGCCCGTCGGCCAGCAGGACCCGGCCCTCCTCGATTCCGGCGACCTTGGCGCCGGTGATCAGCTCGGCGCCGGTCTCGGCGTACCAGCTCGCCATGGGCTCGGCGACCTCCGCGGGCAGCGCGCCGGCGAGGACCCGGTCCGCGGCCTCGACGACGGTCACCTCGCAGCCCGCCTCGCGGGCCGCGGTGGCGAACTCCGCGCCGATCCAGCCCGCCCCGACGACCACCGTCGAGGGGGCCTGTTCCAGCACCGGGCGCAGCCGCGCCGCGTCGTCGAGGGTGCGCAGGAGGTGGACGCCCGGGACGCCGCCGGTGCCGGGCAGGGTCAGCGGTTCGGCGCCGGTGGCCAGCACGAGGATCCCGTACGGGACCGGGCCCGCCTCGGTGTCCAGCTCCTGGTCGGCGGCGCGCAGTCCGGTGACCTCCGTACCGAGTCTGAGCTCGATGCCGAGGCCTTCGAAGTCCACGTCGAACGCCGAGTCCTCGGCCTTTCCGAGCAGCACCGCCTTGGACAGCGGGGGCCGGTCGTAGGGCTGGTGGGGCTCGGCTCCCAGCAGGGTCACCGGACCGGTGAAGCCCTGCTCGCGCAGGGCGACCGCGGTCTGCACGCCGGCCATTCCGGCGCCGACGATCACCACGCCGCTGTCTGTCTTTTCCGTCTGCATGATCATCCGCACACCCTAATCATCTGACGCTCCGTCAGGAAGAGGTGCCCCTTACCCACCGTCCGCGGCAGGGTTAGTCTGGCCACCGTACCTATCGCGGGAGTCCGGGCGCACCGGGCTGAGAGGGAGGCTGGCCGGCCTCCGACCGTACGAACCTGATCCGGGTCATGCCGGCGAAGGGAGGGGCTGGACGCCCATGCACTCATCTCGGAAGGGATCCGGAACGGGATCCGACGTCCTCGTCATCGGGGGCGGCATCATCGGCCTGGTCACGGCCTGGCGGGCGGCCCGGCGCGGCCTGCGCACCATCCTCGCCGACCCGGCGCCCGGCGGCGGGGCCGCCCAGGTCGCGGCGGGCATGCTGGCCGCCGTCACCGAACTCCACTACGGCGAGGAGACCCTGCTGGGCCTCAACCTCGCCTCCGCCGCCCGCTACCCCGAGTTCGCCGCCGAGCTCGCCGACGCGAGCGGCGGCATGGACATCGGCTACCGCGCCTGCGGCACCCTCGCCGTCGCCCTCGACGCCGACGACCGGCTCCACCTGCGCGAGCTGCACGCCCTCCAGCGCCGCTGCGGCCTGGAGTCCGAGTGGCTCACCGGCCGCGAGTGCCGCCGCCTGGAGCCGATGCTGGCCCCGGGCGTACGCGGCGGGCTGCGCGTGGACGGCGACCACCAGGTCGACCCCCGCCGGCTCGCCGCCGCCCTGCTGGCCGCCTGCGAGGGCGCCGGGGTGAGCATCCACCGGGCCGCCGCGCAGAAGCTGCTGGTCACCGCGGACCGGGCGGCCGGGGCGGTCCTCGGCGACGGTACGGAGCTGCGCGCGGACCAGGTGGTCCTGGCCGCGGGCTCCCTCAGCGGCCGGCTGACGGGCGTACCGCCGGAGGTCGTGGCCCCCGTACGGCCGGTGAAGGGCCAGGTCCTGCGCCTGTCCGTACCGGCGGCGTACGCGCCGTTCCTGTCGCGGACGGTACGGGCGGTCGTGCGCGGCAGCCACGTCTACCTGGTGCCGCGCGAGAACGGCGAACTCGTCATCGGCGCCACCAGCGAGGAACTGGGCTGGGACACCACCGTCACGGCGGGCGGGGTCTACGAACTCCTGCGCGACGCCCACGAGCTGGTGCCCGGCATCACCGAACTCCCCCTCACCGAAACCCGGGCGGGACTGCGGCCAGGCTCCCCCGACAACGCCCCGCTGCTGGGCCCCACCGACCTGCCGGGCCTGCACCTGGCCACCGGGCACTACCGCAACGGGGTCCTGCTGACCCCGCTCACCGGCGATGTGATGGCCGAGCTGCTGACCACCGGCGAACTGCCGGACGTCGCCCGCCCCTTCACGCCGCGCCGCTTCTCCGCCGCACGACAGGAGTCGTACGCATGACCCTCCCCGTCTCCTTCTCCGTCTCCGTCAACGGCGAGCCGCGCGAGGTCGCGCCCGGCACCACGCTCGACGCGGTGGTCGCCACCCTGACCACGGCGCCCTCCGGCGTGGCCGCGGCGCTCAACGAGACCGTCGTCCCGCGCGGGCAGTGGCCGGCCACCCCGGTGGGCGAGGGCGACCGGGTCGAGGTCCTCACCGCGGTCCAGGGAGGCTGAGCGACATGGCCGACGACCTCTTCACCCTCGGCGACCGGACCTTCTCCTCCCGCCTGATCATGGGTACCGGCGGGGCCCCGAGCCTGGACGTCCTGGAACGGGCCCTCGTCACCTCCGGCACCGAACTCACCACCGTGGCGATGCGCCGGCTGGACCCCACGGTCCAGGGCTCGGTCCTGTCCGTACTGTCGAAGCTGGACATCGCGGTGCTGCCGAACACGGCGGGCTGCTTCACCGCGGGCGAGGCCGTGCTCACGGCCCGGCTGGCCCGCGAGGCGCTGGGCACCGACTGGATCAAGCTGGAGGTGGTCGCGGACGAGCGGACCCTCCTGCCCGACGGCGTCGAGCTGCTGGACGCCGCCGAAATCCTGGTCGACGAGGGCTTCACCGTGCTCCCGTACACGAACGACGACCCGGTGCTCGCGCGCAAGCTGGAAGACGTCGGGTGCGCGGCGATCATGCCGCTGGGCTCCCCGATCGGCTCCGGCATGGGCATCCGCAACCCGCACAACTTCGAGCTGATCGTGGAACGGGCCGGGGTCCCGGTGATCCTGGACGCCGGGGCCGGCACGGCCTCGGACGCCGCCCTGGCCATGGAGCTGGGCTGCGCGGCGGTGATGCTGGCCTCGGCGGTGACCCGCGCACAGGAACCGGTCCTGATGGCGGCGGCGATGCGGGACGCCGTGTCGGCGGGCCGCCTGGCCCACCGGGCGGGCCGCATCCCCCAGCGCCGCTTCGCCGAGGCGTCGTCCCCGACGGAGGGGCGCGCTGCTTTGGATCCGGAGCGGCCGGCGTTCTGAGTACGGGTTCACGCGCGGGCGGGACTTCCACCCCCTCGCGCCCCGCGCCGACGCGGCGGCTGCCCACCCGCCCCTCTCGGCGGCGGAGCCGGGCCCGGTGGGTGGGTGGGCGGGGCCGGGGGCCGTCGGCATCCCGCGGGGGTGGGCCGGCCCTGCGGGTCGGGGGCTTCGGGGTTCGGTAGCCGATGAATCGGAAGCCGTGAGGGTTTGGGAGTTTCCCGTCAGTCCCATCGTCCTTCCGCGTCGGGCCGGCCTGTCAAGGGCGCTCCCTGCGGTCGCGTCGCTTCGCGATCGCCTACGGCGACCCTTGACAGACCGTCCCGCCACGGAAAAACGAAGACTGCCGGGAAACCCCCAAAAGAACGGGCCGGGCGAGAGCGAAGGGACGGCCACCGCCAGAGACCACACGAGGGACCGGGCGTCGGCCCACCGGGCACCCGGGCCCGTTTCCGGGCGGTCGGAGCCGATCCGCGCATCAGATCGCTACGCGCTTCTCACCTCTCGGCGTCCGGCGACCGCCTACGGCTGATACCTGCACCACATGACGAGCCGAGAGTCATTCGGGGTCGGCGGGCGCGTCAGATCGCTACGCGCTCCTCATATCTCGGCGTCCGCAGCCCATCTGGGGCCGATACCCCAACCAAACGGCGACCGACAGCCCATCAGCACCCCACAAGCGCGCCAGATCGCTACGCGCTCCTCACTTCTCAGCGTCCAACGGCCGTCTTGGGGTGTCACAAGCCGCCCACCATCCCTGTCGGATTACTCAGAGGGCCCGTCCGCGGCAGACCGTGCGCTTTGGGTGAGAGTCGGGAGGGCTCTCCGTCAGCGGCCTCGATGTTGGTGACCGAGGTGCTGAATTCACGGCCGGACGCGCACCCCGAAGCCCCCGACCCGCAGGGCCGGCCCACCCCCGCGGGATGCCGACGGCCCCCGGCCCCGGCCGACCACCCCCCGGCCCCCGCTCCGCCGCCGAGAGGGGCGGAGGCCCCGACCACGGGGGCCCCACGTCACAGGTGGGCTGCAAGAAGGGCCGGCCCCGCCGGGGGCGCGTCGTCGCGCCAATAGAATCGCCGGGTGGATACGACCCTGGACGACCCCATCGTCGGACGCGTGCTCGACGGCCGCTACCGCGTCGACGCCCGCATCGCGGCCGGTGGCATGGCCACGGTCTACCGGGCCGTCGACACCCGCCTCGACCGCGTCCTGGCGCTCAAGGTGATGCACCCGGCCCTCGCCGCCGACGCCGCCTTCGTCGACCGGTTCATCCGCGAGGCGAAGTCCGTGGCCCGCCTCGCCCACCCCAACGTCGTCGCCGTCTTCGACCAGGGCACCGACGGCCCCTACACGTACCTCGCCATGGAGTACGTCTCCGGCTGCACCCTGCGCGACGTGCTCCGCGAGCGCGGCGCGCTCCAGCCCCGGGCCGCCCTCGACATCCTGGAGCCCGTCCTCGCCGCCCTCGGCGCCGCGCACCGTGCCGGGTTCGTCCACCGCGACATGAAGCCCGAGAACGTCCTGATCGGCGACGACGGCCGGGTCAAGGTGGCGGACTTCGGGCTGGTCCGCTCCGTCGACTCGGTCACCCACACCACAGGCTCGGTCCTCGGCACGGTCTCCTACCTGGCCCCCGAGCAGATCGAGAACGGCGTCGCCGACACCCGCGTGGACGTCTACGCCTGCGGTGTCGTGCTGTACGAGATGCTCACCGGCGCCAAGCCGCACACCGGCGGCACCCCCGCCCAGGTGCTCTACCAGCACCTGCACGAGGACGTCCCGCCCCCGTCGGCGGCCGTCCCCGGCCTTCCCGCCGGCCTCGACGAGCTCGTCGCGCACGCGGCCGCCCGCAACCCGGAGCTGCGCCCCTACGACGCCGCCGCCCTGCTCGGCCTCGCCCGCGAGGCCCGTCTCCGGCTCAGCGACGCCGAGCTGGACGCCGTCCCCCCGCAGGCGCGCGCCGAGGAGCGGTCCGCCACCGAGGACCGCACCAGCGTGATCCCGCGCCCGGTGGACGCCCCGGAGGTCCACCACACCTCCCGGCTGACCACACCGCCGCCTCCCCCGGTCCCCGCGGCCCGGCGCCGGTCCCGGCCGCGGCGCGGCACCCTGCTGGTCATCGCCGGCGTCCTGCTGGCCCTCGGCCTCGGCACGGGCGTCTGGTACATCAACTCCGGCCAGTTCACCAAGGTCCCCAACCTCCTCGGCAAGACCGAGGCGCAGGCCCGCGCCCAGCTGTCCGCGGCCGGTCTCGGCGTGAAGGGCGTCGAACGGAAGTTCAGCGACTCCTTCGACCGCGGGACGGTCATGAACACCGACCCACCGGGCGGCAAGCGCATCCGCGGCAACGGCGCGGTGACGATCACCCTCTCCCGCGGCCCCCAGGTCGTGGCCGTGCCCAACCTCAAGGGCCGCCCGCTGGAGGAGGCCCGGACCGAGCTGACCAACGCCGGCCTGGCCCCCGGCATGGTCACCCTCGCCTTCAGCCAGGACGTCGCCCAGGGCTCCGTGATCGCCACGGACCCGGCGGGCGGCGAGAAGCGGGCGCCCGACACGGCCGTCGCGCTCGTGGTCAGCAAGGGCCGCCCGGTGCAGGTCCCGAGCGTGGCGGGGCTCCCCTTCGAGCAGGCCCGGGCCACCCTGGAGGGCCTCGGCCTGAAGGTGGCCACGGCGCCCGAGCAGGTCAACTCCCCTTCCCCGGCCGGTACGGTCGCCAACCAGTCGGTCGGCGCCGGCACCCAGGCCGCGACCGGGGACACGATCACGCTGACCCTCTCCAAGGGCCCCCGCCAGCTGCCGGTCCCGAACGTGACCGGCCAGGACGTGGAAGCGGCCCGCAAGGCCCTGGAGGCCGCGGGCTTCAAGGTGAAGGTGGACCGGCCCTTCCTCTCCTTCAGCAACACCGTGGAAGCCCAGTCGGTGCCCGCCGGCCAGAACGCCCCCGAGGGCAGCACGATCACCATCCGGACCAAGGGGCTGTAAGCAGCAGTGATACGCAATCCAGTGGGCGGGCACGTCCCCGTGGCGGGCGGCCTCGCCTCGGTCGGGCTGACCTACGCCCGCGAGATCGGCGCCGAGGCCGTCCAGGTCTTCGTCGCCAATCCCCGCGGCTGGGCCACCCCCTCCGGCAACCCGAAGCAGGACGAGCTGTTCCGGGAGCAGTGCGCGGCCGGGGCCGTCCCCGCCTACGTGCACGCGCCGTACCTGATCAACTTCGGCTCGCACACCGAGGCGACCGTGGAGAAGTCCGTGGAGTCCCTGCGCCACTCGCTGCGCCGGGGCCGCGAGATCGGCGCGCTCGGGGTGGTCGTGCACACCGGCTCGGCCACCGGAGGCCGCCCGCGCGAGATCGCGTACGCGCAGGTCAGGGAGCACCTGCTGCCCCTGCTGGACGAGCTGACGCATGACGACGACCCCTTCCTGCTGCTGGAGTCCACGGCCGGCCAGGGCTCTTCGCTGTGCTCGCGGACCTGGGACTTCGGGCCGTACTTCGAGGCGCTCGACCACCACCCCAAGCTGGGGATCTGCCTCGACACCTGCCACGTCTTCGCTGCCGGTCACGACCTGGCGGAACCGGGCGGCACCAAGCAGACCCTCGACCTGCTGGTGGACACGGTCGGCGAGGGCCGGCTGAAGCTCGTCCACGCGAACGACTCGAAGGAAGGCGTCGGCGCCCACAAGGACCGGCACGCCAACATCGGCCAGGGCCACATCGGCCGGGACGCCTTCGCCGAGCTGTTCTCGCATCCGGCGATGGAGGGCGTACCGCTGATCATCGAGACGCCCGGCGGCACGGACGGACACGCCGCGGACGTGGCCCTGCTGAAGGAGCTGCGCGGCTCGGAGTGATCCACTCGATCCCTTGAGGAATACCCCATGGGGGTATACGGTTCTGCTCATCGGCAGGACCGCATTCCGTGTTCCCAGGGGGTTCCGATGGACAACGCACACGCGCACCACGAACAGCAGCACGCACCCGAGGGCCAGCAGCACGAGCAGCACGGTGCCCACCACGAGCACCACGAGCACCACGGTGATCATCAGCAACACGCGCAGCACGGGCACGAGGACCACGGCCACCCCGCCGCGCACGCCCACGCCCACGCCCACGCCCACGGCCACGGCCACGGCCACGGCCACGGCAAGGTCAGCTGGGCCATGGCCGCCAAGGCCACCCTCCACTGCCTCACCGGATGCGCCATCGGCGAGGTGCTCGGCATGATCATCGGCACCGCGCTGGGCTGGGGGAACGTCGGCACGATGGTCCTGGCGATCGTGCTCGCGTTCTTCTTCGGCTACGCGCTCACCCTGCGGGGGATCCTCTCGGCGGGCGTTGACCTCGCCACCGCCATCCGGGTGGCGCTCGCCGCGGACACCCTGTCGATCGCCGTCATGGAACTGATCGACAACGGGGTCATCGCCCTGTGGCCCGGCGCGATGGACGCGCACCTGTCGGAGCCGCTGTTCTGGATCGTCCTGGCGATCGCCCTCGCGGCCGCCTTCGTCATCACGACCCCGGTCAACAAGTGGATGATCGGCCGCGGCAAGGGCCACGCGGTGGTCCACCAGTACCACCATTGAGCACGGCGGCGGAGCGCTACAGCTCGGGGCCGTCCCCCGGCTCCTCCTGGTACGAGTAGCGCTGCTCGCGCCAGGGGTCGCCGATGTTGTGGTAGCCCCTCTCCTCCCAGAAGCCCCGCCGGTCGGCGGTCATGTACTCGACCCCGCGGACCCACTTGGGGCCCTTCCAGGCGTACAGGTGCGGGACCACGAGCCGCAGCGGGAAACCGTGCTCGGCGGTGAGCAGTTCACCGCCCTGATGGGTGGCGAAGACGGTCCGCTCGGAGGAGAAGTCGGCCAGCCGCAGGTTGGAGCTGAAGCCGTACTCGGCCCACACCATCACGTGCGTGACCTGCGGCGCCGGCGGCGCCAGGGCGAGGATCGTACGGGCGAGCACACCACCCCATTCGGCGCCCTGCATGCTGAACTTCGTGACGCAGTGCAGGTCCGCCACCACGGACTCGAACGGCAGGGCCGCGAACTCCTCGTGGTTCCAGCAGTGCTTGTCGCCGTCGGCGGTCGCGCCGAAGACGCGGAACTCCCAGCGGTCCGGCTTGAACTTGGGCACGGGACCGTAGTGGGTGACCGGCCAGCCCCTCTGCAACCGCTGCCCCGGTGGAAGCTCCAGCTGCTCTGCTCCCGGAGATTCCCGGCTTTCCGGCTGACCCATGACTCCATGGTGACAGACGTCGCGGGGTGGTCATGACCAGCGTCCGGGCCGATTCGGGCAAGTCGCGGTAACTCGCACTAAGGAGGCACTTACTGGACGGTCCCGGGCGGCGGTGCAAGGATGCGGCCACCTAACCCGTCACGTGGCTGACCATGCCTGGAAGGAGCCTCTGCGATGCAGGGCGACCCCGAGGTCCTTGAGTTTCTGAACGAGCAGCTGACCGGCGAGCTGACGGCCATCAACCAGTACTGGCTGCACTACCGCATCCAGGACAACAAGGGCTGGACCAAGCTCGCCAAGTACACGCGTGAAGAATCCATCGACGAGATGAAGCACGCGGACAAGATCACCGAGCGCATCCTGATGCTCGACGGTCTGCCGAACTACCAGCGCCTCTTCCACGTGCGCGTCGGGCAGACGATCACGGAGATGTTCCAGGCGGACCGGCAGGTGGAGGTCGAGGCCATCGACCGCCTCAAGCGCGGGATCGAGGTCATGCGCGGCAAGGGCGACATCACGTCGGCCCGGCTTTTCGAGGAGATCCTGGAGGACGAGGAGCACCACATCGACTACCTCGACACGCAGCTGGAGCTCATCGAGTCCCTGGGTGAGGCGCTGTACATCGCGCAGCTGATCGAGCAGCCCAGCTAGCGGGCACGCTACGGCCGGCCTGCCGGATCCGCCGGTCTCCCAGCCTAGGCGGCTTCCGCGAGCGCGGGTTCGTAAGCGGGCTCGAGCGGGGGAACGAGCGACGGCACGGACGGCACGTCGGCGGCGAGGACGGCGGCCCCGTCACCCTTCTCCAGCAGCTCCCGGCGCGGGCAGGCCCCGCGGCCGAGGATGCCCTGGATGGTGCGCACGCAGGAACCGCAGTCGGTGCCGGCCTTCGTCGCCGAGGCGATCTGGCGCGGGGTGCAGGCACCGGCGGCCGCGTGTTCCTTGACCTGCTGATCGGTGATGCCGAAGCAAGAGCAGACGTACACGCGGTTCACCTCCGTGGGCGGACTGGGCAGGCGAGCCATCCCTATTCGGTGAGGCTTACCTAACCGTACCTAAACCAAGGGTTCCCCAAAAGACCCGGATACGACAGTGGGGCGCGGATCACATGGATCCGCGCCCCACCGTCATGCGTTTCCGCTCACTGATCGCGGTACATCTCGGCGACCAGGAACGCCAGGTCCAGGGACTGGCTGCGGTTGAGCCGCGGGTCGCAGGCCGTCTCGTAGCGCTGGTGCAGGTCGTCGACGAAGATCTCGTCGCCGCCGCCCACGCACTCGGTGACGTCGTCACCGGTGAGCTCGACGTGGATGCCGCCCGGGTGGGTGCCCAGGCCCTTGTGAACCTCGAAGAAGCCCTTGACCTCGTCGAGCACGTCGTCGAAACGGCGCGTCTTGTGGCCGGAGGCCGCCTCGAAGGTGTTGCCGTGCATCGGGTCGGTGACCCAGGCGACGGTCGCACCGGACGCGGTGACCTTCTCGACCAGCTCGGGGAGCTTGTCGCGGACCTTGTCGGCGCCCATGCGGACGACGAAGGTCAGCCGGCCCGGCTCACGCTCGGGGTCAAGGCGGTCGATGTAGGTCAGCGCCTCGTCCACCGTGGTGGTCGGGCCGAGCTTGATGCCGATCGGGTTGGCGATCTGCGAGCAGAACTCGATGTGCGCGTGGTCCAGCTGGCGGGTGCGCTCGCCGATCCAGACCATGTGGCCCGAGGTGTCGTAGAGCTTGCCGGTCCGCGAGTCGGTGCGGGTCAGCGCGCCCTCGTAGTCGAGCAGCAGCGCCTCGTGCGAGGCGTAGAACTCGACGGCCTTGAACTCGGCCGGGTCGGTGCCACAGGCCTTCATGAAGTTCAGCGCGTTGTCGATCTCCCGCGCGAGCTGCTCGTAGCGCTGCCCGGACGGGGAGGACTTCACGAAGTCCTGGTTCCAGGCGTGCACCTGGCGCAGGTCGGCGTAACCACCGGTGGTGAAGGCGCGCACCAGGTTCAGCGTGGAGGCCGAGGCGTGGTACATGCGCTTCAGCCGCTCGGGGTCCGGGATCCGGGCCTCTTCGGTGAAGGCGAAGCCGTTGACGGAGTCGCCGCGGTAGGTCGGCAGGGTGACGCCGTCGCGGGTCTCGGTGTCCTTGGAGCGCGGCTTGGAGTACTGGCCCGCGATGCGGCCGACCTTGACGACGGGCACGGAGGCCGCGTACGTCAGGACGGCGCTCATCTGGAGCAGCGTCTTCAGCTTGGCGCGGATGTGGTCGGCGGACACGGCGTCGAAGGCCTCGGCACAGTCGCCGCCCTGCAGCAGGAACGCCTCGCCCTTGGCGACGGCTCCCAGACGGGCGCGCAGCTGGTCGCACTCACCCGCGAAAACGAGGGGAGGATACGACTCGAGGTCCGCGACGACAGCGCGCAGGGCCTCGGCATCGGGGTACGAAGGCTGCTGCGCCGCGGGAAGGTCTCGCCAGGTCGCCTTGGCGGCGGGGGCTTGGGTTTCAGCGTTCACGGTCACCTCGTACACATTACGGCGTCATTCGCCCCGTCCAGCCTAGCGACCACCTGATGAGACAGAGGGGGCTCGAAGGCCGACGGGGCCGAAAAATACGGAATCGATGGTTCATCCCGCGCCGTGAGACGCATCCGGCGGCGGGAGGCGGATCTGGGCTAAGGTGCGCGGCATGTACGCGTTCTCGAACCAGAACTGGTGGTGGCCCGCTCCCGGCGGCCCACTCCTCGCGCGTACCCACTGACACGACCGACGCGAAGGCCGCCCCGAGGGGCGGCCTTCCGCGTTTCCACCGGAAGCCCGGGCCGCTCCTCCCACCGGAAGGACGACCCGCCATGTCCATGGCACTCAGCCGACTGCTCGACGATTCCTGCCCGCCGTTCGCCCTGCTGCGGCGCCGGACCCCCGGCCGCGACCACGACACCGTCGAGGTGCTCCTCGGCGCGGTCCACGAGGCCGAACGCCTCGCCGACCTGCCCGTCGGGCAGCTGCCCACCCTCGCCCTCGTGCCCTTCCGGCAGATCCGGGAGCGCGGGTTCGACGTACGCGACGACGGCACTCCGCTGAGCGTGCTGGTCGCCGAGGAGGCGTACGAGATCCCGCTCGCGCAGGCCCTGGCCGGGCTGCCCGCGCACGAGGTCCGGGTGGACGGCGGTCGCTTCGACGTGACGGACGAGGACTACGCGGCCACCGTGGCGCGGGTCATCGAGGAGGAGATCGGCCGGGGCGAGGGCGCGAACTTCGTCATCCGGCGCACCTACGAGGGCCGGATCGAGGGCTTCGGCCGGGCCGACGCGCTCGCGCTGTTCCGGCGCCTGCTGGAGGGCGAGCGCGGCGCGTACTGGACGTACGTGGTCCACACCGGCGAGCGGACGCTGGTCGGAGCCAGCCCCGAAGTGCACGTGCGGATGTCCGGCGGCACGGTCGTGATGAACCCGATCAGCGGCACCTACCGCTATCCGGCCACCGGCCCGACGGCCGACTCCCTCCTCGCCTTCCTCGGCGACCGCAAGGAGACGGAGGAGCTGTCGATGGTCGTCGACGAGGAACTGAAGATGATGTGCACGGTCGGGGACCGCGGCGGGGTCGTCGTCGGGCCGCGGCTGAAGGAGATGGCGCACCTCGCCCACACCGAGTACGAGCTGCGCGGACGCTCCTCCCTGGACGTACGGGAGGTGCTGCGGGAGACGATGTTCGCGGCGACGGTCACCGGATCGCCGGTGCAGAACGCCTGCCGGGTGATCGAACGGTACGAGGCCGGGGGCCGAGGCTACTACGCGGGCGCACTGGCGCTCCTCGGCCTGGACCCGGCCGGGGCCCAGACCCTCGACTCCCCCATCCTGATCCGCACCGCCGACATCGCGGCGGACGGCGTGCTGCGCGTGCCGGTCGGGGCGACGCTGGTGCGGCACTCCGACCCGGCGGGCGAGGTGGCGGAGACCCACGCCAAGGCGGCGGGGGTCCTGGCGGCGCTCGGGGTCCGCCCGGCCGCGCCGCGGCGGCCCGCCTTCGCCGCATCCGGACTGGCGGACGACTCCCGCGTGCAGGCGGCGCTGGCGGCCCGCCGGCAGGACCTGGCGCCCTTCTGGCTGCGGATGCAGGAGCAGCCCTCGTCGCCGACCGGTCACGCGCTGGTGGTGGACGGGGAGGACACCTTCACGGCGATGCTGGCGCACGTGCTGCGGGTGGCCGGGCTGGAGGTGACCGTACGCCGCTACGACGATCCGGGGCTGCGGGCGGCGGCCCTGTCGTGGGAGGGCCCGGTGGTGCTGGGACCGGGGCCGGGGAACCCGGCGGATGCGGGGGACCCCAAGATGCGTGTGCTGCGCGGGCTGGCCGCCGATCTGCTGGCCGGGCACCGGCACGGGCTGCTCGGGGTGTGCCTGGGGCACGAGCTGCTGGCGGCGGAGCTGGGGCTGCCGTTGGTGCGGAAGGCGGAGCCGGCGCAGGGGGCGCAGACGCGGATCTCCCTTTTCGGGGCGGAGGAGGTCGTCGGCTTCTACAACACGTACACGGCGCGCTGCGACGCGGCGACGGCCGCCCGGCTGGCCGGGGCCGGCGTGGAGATCTCCCGGGACCCGGCCACGGGCGAAGTCCACGCCCTCCGCTCCGCGCCCACCGCCCTGGCGCCGACCGCCCTCGCGGCGCCCCGCTTCGCGGGGGTCCAGTTCCACCCGGAGTCCGTCCTCACCCTCCGCGGCGCGGACCTCCTGCGCGACCTCCTGACCGGCGTCACGACCCCCACCCCGGCGTAGCCCGTCCCGCTACGCGGAGCCGGAAGCCTGTGGCCGGCTTGGCCAGCGGGGGCCGGTCCCGCTGCGCGGAGCCGGTCCCCTACCCGCCCTTCCACCGTTCCCTGGGCTCTGCCCAGACCCGCGCCTCAAACGCCGGCGAGGCTGGGAGGTGGCCCACCTCCGCCGGGGCGATCTCAGCCCCGCCGGCGTTCTGAGGCGCGGGGTCCGGGGCGGAGCCCCAGGAACGGTGCGCACCGGAACGGGGTCCGGACCGGAGCCCCCGGGAGCGGTGCCGCACCCGGAACAGGGTCCGGTCCGGAGCCCCCGCGAACAGTGCCGCACCCGGAACAGGGTCCAGGGCGGAGGCCCCCATGAGCGGTGCCACACAGGAACGGGGTTCCGGGCGCAGCCCGCGGGAACGCTGCCGCGCCCGGAACGGGGTCCGGGGCGGAGCCCCGGGGAACGGGGTCCGGGGCGGAGCCCCGGGGAACGGGGTCCGGGGCGGAGCCCCCGGGAACGGGGTCCGGGGCGGAGCCCCCGGGAACGGGGTCCGGGGCGGAGCCCCGGGGAACGGTGGAAGGGCGGGTAGGGGACCGGCTCCGCGCAGCGGCATCACCCGTGACCGGTGGCCCGCAGCCCCAGCCCGCAACCCCGCAACCCCGCAACCCGCAACCCGCAACCCGCAACCCGCAGCCAGGGAGCAGGTGTCAGGGCGGAGGGGGTGGGACCAGGGTGTTTTCGGAGCGGCGGGACGCCAAGTAGTCCGCCACGTTGGCGGCGGTGGTGTCGATGATCTGACCCACCGCGTCACTCGTGTAATACGCCTGGTGCGAGGTCACCACCACATGCGGAAACGTCACCAGCCGCGCCAACGTGTCGTCCTCCACCGCCACCAGCGACTTGTCCAGGAAGAAGACCCCCGCCTCGGCCTCGTACACGTCCAGCCCCACCCCCGCGAAACGGCCCGCCCTCAGCTCGGTGACCAGGGCGTCCGTGTCGACCAGCCCGCCCCGGCTGGAGTTCACCAGGATCGCGTCGTCCCGCATCAGCCTCAGCGCCGCCGCGTCGACGACGTGGTGCGTGGAGTCCATCAACGGCACGTGCAGGCTGATGAGGTCCGAGGACGCGAACAGCTCCTCCTTGTCCACGTACTGCATGCCCAGCTCCACGCACGCCGGGTTCCGCGCCACGTCCCACCCCAGCAGGTTCATCCCGAAGCCGTGCGCGATCCGCGTGAACGCCTCGCCGATCCTTCCGGTGCCGAGGACGCCCACCGTGCGGCCCCGCATGTCCCGGCCCATCAGCCCGTTCAGGCGGAAGTCGAAGTCCCGGGTGCGGTTCGAGGCGCGGACGATCCGCCGGTTGACCGCCATCGCCAGGCCCCACGCGAACTCCGCGACCGAGTAGGGCGAGTAGGAGGAGACCCGGCTGACCGTCATGCCCAGCTCCCGGGCCACGTCCAGGTCGATGTTGTTGAAGCCCGTGGACCGCTGGGCGATCATCTTCGTCCCGCCCGCCGCCAGGATCCGCAGCACCCGCCCGTTCAGGTCCGCGTTCACGCTGCAGGAGACGATCTCGTGGCCGGCCGCGATGGGCGCGGTGTCCTCCGTCATGAAGACTTCGAGGCAGCGGACCTCGTGCTCTCCCGCGAAGGCCTGTTCCAGGAGCGGCTTCTCGTCGGCGGTCACACCGAATGCCAGGATCTCCACGCTTGCTCCCGCTCCGTCGAACCGGCGATCCAGGGGTCGTTTGTCACCATACGACCCCTGGATCGCCACGGCCTGACGGCTCAGCCGAAGAAGACGCCGACCTCCTCGTACAGCGCCGGGTCCACCGTCTTCAGCTTCGCCGTCGCCTCCGCGATCGGCACCCTGACGATGTCCGTTCCCTTGAGCGCGACCATCTTGCCGAAGTCCCCGTCCCGCACCGCGTCGATCGCGTGCAGCCCGAACCGCGTCGCCAGCCACCGGTCGAAGGCGCTCGGCGTGCCGCCCCGCTGGATGTGACCGAGCACCGTCGTACGGGCTTCCTTCCCGGTCCGCGCCTCGATCTCCTTGGCCAGCCACTCGCCCACGCCCGACAGCCGGACGTGTCCGAACGAATCCTTGGTGGCGTCCTTCAGGACCAGGTCCCCGTCCTTGGGCATCGCACCCTCCGCGACCACCACGATCGGCGCGTAGCTCGCCTTGAAGCGCGAGGTCACCCACGCGCACACCTGGTCCACGTCGAAGCGCTGCTCCGGGATGAGGATGACGTTGGCGCCGCCGGCGAGGCCCGAGTGCAGGGCGATCCAGCCCGCGTGACGACCCATGACCTCGACGACCAGGACCCGCATGTGCGATTCGGCCGTGGTGTGCAGCCGGTCGATGGCCTCGGTCGCGATGCCGACCGCGGTGTCGAAGCCGAAGGTGTAGTCCGTCGCCGACAGGTCGTTGTCGATGGTCTTCGGCACACCGACGCACGGAATGCCGTACTCCTCGTACAGCCTGGCGGCGACCCCGAGGGTGTCCTCGCCGCCGATCGCGATGAGCGCGTCCACCTCGTACTTGGCGAGGTTCTCCTTGATGCCGCGCACGCCGTTCTCCGTCTTGAACGGGTTGGTGCGCGAGGAGCCGAGGATGGTGCCGCCGCGGGGCAGGATCCCGCGGACGGCGGGGATGTCCAGCGGGACCGTGGCGCCTTCGACCGCGCCCCGCCAGCCGTCCTTGAACCCGACGAAACCGTAGCCGTACTCCTGCTCGCCCTTGCGGACGACGCCCCTGATGACCGCGTTGAGCCCGGGGCAGTCGCCACCGCCGGTCAGCACTCCGACCTTCATTGCATCTCCCTTCGCCATGACGGTCACGCTAGTGGTGACGCAGGTCACAGCAAGGGCCTTGGAGGGGTCAATTCCGGTGGAATCGCGAGGCGTTGCGTACGCCCGTTCACTCGTACGAGGAAGGCGAGGACGTAAGTACGACGTACGGCCGCGCCTAAGCGTCGTCGAGGCCCCGCTCTATCGCGTACCGGACGAGCTCCACCCGGTTGTGCAGCTGGAGTTTGCCCAGGGTGTTCTGGACGTGGTTCTGCACCGTGCGGTGGGAGATGACCAGCCGCTCCGCAATCTGCTTGTACGAGAGCCCCTTGGCCACCAGCCGCAGCACCTCGGTCTCCCGGTCGGTCAGCTGCGGCGCCTTCGGCTCGTCGGAGGCGGTCGGCGCCGGATCGGTGGCCAGGCGCCGGTACTCGCCGAGCACCAGGCCGGCCAGGCCCGGGGTGAAGACGGGGTCGCCGGCCGCCGTGCGGCGGACCGCGTCGATCAGCTCCTGCGCGCCGGCGGACTTCAGCAGGTAGCCGGTCGCGCCGGACTTCACCGCCTCCAGGACGTCGGCGTGCTCGCCGCTCGCGGACAGGACCAGGACGCGCAGCGCGGGATGGGCGCCGACGAGCTCCTTGCAGACCTGCACGCCGGGCATCCCCGGCAGGTTGAGGTCGAGGACCAGCACGTCCGGGGTGACGGCGCGGGCCCGGCGGACCGCCTCGGGGCCGTCGCCTGCGGTGGCGACCACGTCGAAGCCGGCGGCGGCCAGGTCGCGGGCGACGGCGTCGCGCCACATCGGGTGGTCGTCGACGACCATCACCCGGATCTCGTGCGGTTCGTGTGTGCTCACTGGGTCCTCCCCCTGGGTACTTTCAGTTCCACTTCGGTGCCCTGCCCGGGGACGGACACCAGCTCGGCGGTACCGCCGAGATCACGCAGCCGGCCCCGGATGGACAGGGCCACCCCCATCCGGCCCTCGCCCTCCGCCTGGTCGAGCCGGCCCGCCGGGATGCCGGGGCCGTCGTCCCGGACGGTCACGATCACCTCGTCGCCCCAGTCCTCCACCAGGATCCAGGCGCTGGCCCCCTCCCCCGCGTGCTTGCGCACGTTGTCGAGGGCGGCGCCGACCGCCGCGGCCAGCTCCTTCGCGGCGGGCACCGGCAGCGGCACCGGGGTGCCGGGCTCGGCGAAGCTCACCCGGGAGCCGGCGTGCGGCGCGAGGAGCGTCCGCAGGTCCAGCTCGCCGCCGTCCGCACCGTCCTCGCCCTCGTCCTCCACCTCGTACGAGTCCACCAGCGCGCCCCGCGATTCGTCGCGGGAGACCCGGGAGGGGTTCACCAGCCCGGTGGAGACCAGCGTGCGCAGCGCCACCTCCTGCTCCCCCGCCATCCGGCCGAGCTCGGCGGCCTCGCCGCCCAGGTCGGTGCCGCGCCGCTGGACCATGGCGAGGACCTGGAGGACCCCGTCGTGGATGTCGCGGGCGAGGCGCTCGCGCTCGCGGGTGGCGGCCTCGATCTCCAGGGCGCGGGCGAGGGTGGCCTCGCTGGCCCGGGCGACCTCGACGACGTAGCCGATCGCTATCGAGGCGACCCAGACCAGCAGGACGTTGTGCAGCGTGTCCCGGGTGGGTTCCCCGCCGTGGATGAGGATGTTGGCCGCGGCCACGAAGGTGGAGGCGAAACCGGCCCAGCGCCAGCCGCCCTTGATGGCGAAGGCGAGCACCGAGCCCGCGGTCCAGATGCTGGGGAGGGTGGGGCCGCCGCCGGCGATGCGCGCGGTGGTGTCGGCGACCGGCGTGAGCAGGATCCCGACGAGGGCGACCGTGAGGTCGGCGCCGAGGAAACGCTTGGTGCAGCTGGTCGCGTTCGCCACCTTGCGATGGGTGGCGAGGGTCCACAGCGCCAGGGCGGCGAGGTAGCCGGCCGCGACGCCCGGGCGGTCGAACTCCTTGTACGCGGAGGCGAACAGCCCCACCGCGTAGAGCATGGTCAGCAGCCGGTAGCCCGTCAGGGCACGCCACAGCGGCTGCTCGACCGACATGCGTACGACGCGCTCGCGTTTCGCCATTTCCCCCACCCCCCGCGGGCGGTGCCGCTCCGCTACTCGCCCTTGTCCGCCTTGTCGGCCTTGTCGGCCTTGGCTGCCTTCTCCGCCTTTTCCGCCTTCTCGGCGTCGGCGATCTGGCGCTTGGCCGCCGTCGCGTAGATGTCGACGTACTCCTGGCCGGACAGCTTCATGATCTCGTACATGACCTCGTCGGTCACCGAGCGGAGGATGAAGCGGTCGCCGTCCATGCCGTGGTAGCGGCTGAAGTCCAGCGGCTTGCCGATCCGGATGCCCGGGCGCATCAGCTTGGGCACCACCTTGCCGGGCGGCTGGATCTTCTCGGTGTCGATCATCGCGACGGGGATGACGGGGGCGCCGGTGGCCAGCGCCACGCGGGCCAGGCCGCCGGGCTTGCCCCGGTAGAGGCGTCCGTCGGGTGAACGCGTCCCCTCGGGGTAGATACCGAACAGCTCTCCGCGCTCGATGACCTCGATGCCGCTCTTGATGGCGGCCTCGCCCGCACCCCGCGCGCCGGAGCGGTCCACCGGGAGCTGGCCGACGCCCTTGAAGAAGGCGGCCGTCAGCTTGCCCTTCACGCCGGGCGAGGTGAAGTACTCGGCCTTCGCGATGAAGGTGACCTTCCGGTCCAGCACGGCGGGCAGGAAGAAGGAGTCGGAGAAGGACAGGTGGTTGCTCGCGAGGATCGCCGGCCCCTCGGCGGGAATGTTCTCGAGGCCCTCCACCCACGGCCTGAAGGCGAGCTTCAAGGACCCGCCGATGGAGAACTTCATAGCGCCGTAGATCAACTCGAAAGCCTTCCTGTGTCTGTCGAACAGACCATATCTCCTGGCTCCCCGGGCAGCGGCCCTACGGCCCTGGTCGGTGTCATCCCGGTCGCGTACGGTGAAGTCACACAGAGCAACGCCCCCATTCGACGTACATCATGATCAAGGAGACCCTGGTGCCCGTCCTCCCTGGAGCCGAGCCGTTCCGCCACGAGGGCGGAGAGGTCGGCGTCCTTCTCTGCCACGGCTTCACCGGTTCCCCGCAGTCGCTGCGCCCCTGGGCCGACTACCTGGCCGAGCGGGGGCTCACGGTGTCGCTGCCGCTGCTGCCGGGACACGGCACGCGGTGGCAGGACATGCAGCTCACGGGCTGGCAGGACTGGTACGCCGAGGTGGACCGCGCGCTGCGGGAACTGCTGGACCGGTGCGAGCAGGTGTTCGTCTTCGGGCTGTCGATGGGTGGCGCGCTCAGCCTGCGGCTGGCGGCCAAGCACGGGGACGCCATCAGCGGCCTCGTCCTGGTCAACCCGGCCAACAAGGTCCACGACCCGCTGGCCTTCGCCCTGCCGGTGGCCCAGCACTTCATCCGGTCCACGCCGGGCATCGCCAGCGACATCGCCAAGCCGGGCTCGGAGGAGGTCGGCTACGACCGGGTCCCGACCCGGGCCGCGCACTCGCTGCGGAAGTTCTTCCGGCTGGTGGACGCCGAGCTGCCGCAGGTGACGCAGCCGGTGCTGCTGCTGCACAGCCCGCAGGACCATGTCGTCCCGCCCGTCGACTCGGCGCGGATCCTGGCCCGGATCTCGTCGACGGACGTCACGGAGACGCTGCTGGAACAGAGCTACCACGTCGCGACGTTGGACCATGACGCGGAGCGGATCTTCGCGGACAGCTATGCGTTCGTCGGCCGACTGGCGCAGAGCCTGGGCAGGGAAGGGGCGGAGGCTGGTGGCTGAGCACGAGGAGCAGTCGGGCGGGGTGCCGCCGCTGGACGAGGAAGCGGCGTGGGCGGCGATCGTCGCCGGGTACGGGCAGGAGCCGCCGGACCCGCCGGGGGCGAGACCGTTCAGACCGATCGAGAACCTGATGCTGCCGGAGGAGGACGTGAAGCCGGTGCCGCCGGGGCCCACGCCCGGGCCGGAGCCGGAGCCGGGGGCGGCCGAGCCGCCCGCCCCGCCGCTGGGCAGCTCGGTGGTCTTCGCCCCGGGCGTGGGCGTGGGCCCGGGCCCACGGGACCACTCCCTCGCGGAGCCGAAGGACGACGACCTGACCCCGGCCGACCGGGCGGACGAGGGCCACTTCGTCCCCCCGGAGCCGGAGCTGCCGGAAGCCGACACGACGGCGAAGTTCGCGTGGCTGGCGGTGGTCGGGGGGCCGGTGCTGCTGCTCGTGGCGGTGCTGCTGCAGTGGGACATGACGTGGTGGCTGACGACGCTGGGCATCGGCGGCTTCCTCGGCGGCTTCGCGACGCTGATCGCCCGCATGCAGCACGGCGACGACGAGGACGACGACCCGGGCCGCGGCGCCGTCGTCTAGGACCGGGTCCCGCGCCCCACACCCCGACGGGGCCGGCCGGTGCCCCGCGCTCCGCCCGGCCCCGCGCCGCCGCCGCGCCCCGGCGCTGCCCGGAACAGGGCGCGGCCCGACCCGCCCGCCCGGCGACGCCGGAACAAGGCGCGGCCCAGCCTCCAAGCGCGGCTCAAAGATCCGGGGCCCCGACCCACCGGCGCGGCTCAAAGATCCGGGGCCCCGACCCACCGGCGCGGCTCAAAGATCCGGGGCCCCGACCCGCCGGCGCGGCTCAAAGATCCGGGGCCCCGACCCGCCGACGCGCCCGGCGGTGCCGGAAAAGGCGCGGCCCGACCCGCCGCGCGGCTCGAAGACCCGGGGCTCCGCCCCGCACCTGCGCCTCAAACATCGGCGAGGCCGGCTGTGCCTCCGGCGGCGACTCTGAACGCCGGCGAGGCCGGGATTGCCCTGCGGGCCATCCAGCCCGCCCGGGCTCAAGACTTCGCCACGTGCCCAAGACTGCGCCACGCGCACACGCAGGCCGACACGGGCCACATTCAGCCTCGCCGGCGTTTGAGGCGCGGGGTCTGGGGCGGAGCCCCAGGAAGCCGGGCCGCAGGCCGGCTCACGGCCTCGGCAACCACCCGGCACCGGCCCGGCCCTGCCACCCACACCACACGGGCTACGGCGCAGCCGGAAGGTGGAGGGCCGCCAGGACGGGAAGGTGGTCCGAGGCGGCCAGGAGGTCCGCCGGAGCCACCCCCGCCAGCCCCGCCGGGACACCGCACGCGAGCACCCCCACACCCCCCGTCGCGAAGACCGCGTCGATCCGCTGAGCCGGCGCCCCCGGCGGGAACGTCGGGCCGCCGCCCCAAGGGGCCACCTCCCGACAGTCCTGCAGGGCCGCCGCCAGCATCCCGAAGGCGGGCCCCTCCGGGCCCTCGTTCAGATCCCCGGCGACGATCACGTGCGGGGCGTCCAGCGATCCGGCCCGGTCCAGGAGCAGACCTGCCTGGGCCCGCCGTTCCGCCGCGTCCAGCGACAGGTGGGCGCTGATGACCCCCACCCGGGCCGCCCCGAAGCGGACCACGGCCGTAGCGAAGCCCCGCCGGTGCAGCCCCGGGGTGCGCGGCAGCAGGACGTCCTCGGTCCGCTCCACGAAGGCCCGTAGCGAGCAGAGCAGCAGCGGCCCGGCCGCCGTCGCACCCCCGCCCAGCACCACGAGGTCGGTCTTCGCGGCCAGCCGCGCCGCGTGCTTGCGCCAGCGGAAGAACCGCGGCGCCTCCTGCACGAAGACCAGATCGGGCGCGCACGCCCGGATGACCCGGGCCAGTGCCTCCTCGTCGTCACGCAGCGAGCGGATGTTGTAGCTGAGCACCCGGATCACGGCAGAACCGTCCGGCTCCGTACGAGACTTCGGCGGCGAAGGCAGCAGCTGTTGGTCCATGCCCGCAAGATACGCAAACGTCCGCCGCTCCCCCAGGGGGCGCGGCGGACGGTCACGTGAAGGGGGAGGCGTCAGCCCTGGCGCGCCAGGTCCGCCGCGCCGACGAGCCCGGCCTTTCCGCCGAGCTGGGCGGCGAGGACCTGCGCGTGCGGGCGCCAGGCGCCGCCGATCAGCCAGCGCTTGAAGGACTTGCGGATCGGGTCGAGGACGAGGTCGCCCTCGTCGGAGACCCCGCCGCCGACGATGAAGGCCGACGGGTCGAAGAGGGAGGCCAGGTCGGCCAGGCCCGCGCCGGCCCAGCGGGCCAGCTCGCGGAAGGAGTCGATGGCCACCAGGTCGCCCTGGCGGGCGGCCGTGCTGATGTGCTTGCCCTCGATGCCGTCGGGGGTGCCGTCGCCGAGGGACAGCAGGACCGTCGCGTTCTCGGGGGTCGCCTTGGCGCGCTGCTTCGCGTACCGGACGAGCGCGCGCCCGGAAGCGTACTGCTCCCAGCAGCCCTGGCTGCCGCATCCGCACAGCAGGCCGTCCGGGACGACCCGGATGTGGCCGAACTCGGCGGCGACGCCGAAGCGCCCGCGCCGCAGCTTGTTGCCGATGATGATGCCGCCGCCGAGACCGGTGCCGAGCGTGATGCAGATGACGTCGTCGTGGCCCTGGCCGGCGCCGAAGCGGTACTCGCCCCAGGCCGCGCAGTTCGCGTCGTTCTCGACGACGACGGGGAGGCCGATGCGCTGCTCGACCTTGTCCTTCAGCGGCTCGTGGCGCCAGTTGATGTTCGGTGCGAAGAGCACCGTGGCGCGCTTGTCGTCCACGTAGCCGGCGGCGCCGATGCCGACGGCCTCGATGGTGTGGTTGCTGCTGACTTCGGAGACGGCGGCGCAGATGGCCTCCGTGACTCCGTCCGCGGTCGGCGGGGTGGGCACCTTGTACGTCTCAAGGATGGTGCCCTCTTCGTCGACCACGCCGGCCGCGATCTTCGTGCCGCCGATGTCGACGCCGATGGTGAGTCCCATTAGTCCCTCGGTTTCCGGTCAAACCCCGCCACGGCCAACGGTACCCGAGGGCGGCAGGGGTTCAGTCGAGATCGATCCGCTCCGTCGGGCCCGCACCAGGGCCTTCGTCGCGGGGGTCGTGCTCCTTGCGGGGGGCCGGGGGGTCGTTCCGGGTCCAGCGGCGCTCGTGGCCCTCGACGGCCGAACGGTACGCGGCGAGCAGCTCGGAGCCGGCCGCCGCGAGGTGGTCGAAGACCTCGGGGTTGCGCTCGATGACGGGCTTGGCGGCGGTCTTCGCCTGGTTGACGAACTGGCGCACGGCTCCCTGGGCGGCGGCGCCGAAGAGCGGGTTGTTCAGCCCGGAGACCTTGTCGGCGACGGCCTCGAAGAGCTTGAACAGCTCCTCGGCGGCCGTCCCGGTGTCTCCGGCCCGCGTCCCTCCGCCCTGCCCGCGCAGGCGCTCCTTCTCGGCGGCGAGGTCCTCGGCGCAGGCCTTGGCCCAGGCGTCGTCGTCGGTGGGGCGGTCGGTGGCCTCGCTCATGGCGGACTCCTGCGGCAGCTGCTGTGCGTGCGGTACGGGCTACCTTCGACGGTACCCGAACGGCGGTACGGGGATCACCGCGCGCGCGGCCACAGGCCCGGGTCCGGGGTGAAGCGGATGCGGAGCGCGTCTTCCGCCAGGGCGGCGCCGGAGACCGTGCAGCGGCGCAGTGCGGCGGGGAGCGGAACGATCCTGCGGTACGGGCCCGCCGTGAGCAGCAGCTCGTCACCGCGGCGGATGAGGTCGAGCTCGCGCTTGTGGGCGCCGGGCAGCGGTACCACCCAGACGAGTACCCCGTCCTCGGCGAGCCGGTCCTCCACGGTCCATGCGCGGCGGGGTGCGGGGTCCGCCGGCGGGACGAGACCGCCGGCGGCGGCGAGCAGCTCCAGGTCCTGCGGGCCGCGCGGGGAGCGGCCGAGGTGGGGCACACGGACGAGCGGGCCCTCCCCGGCCCACTGGGCGGCGTACTTCTCCTGCTCGGCGGCGAGCCCGGCGAGCCAGGGCTCGGCGGAGCCCTGGGGCAGGGTGCGGTTGGCGACGACGGCGGCGACGGGCAGCTGCTGGAGGGCGAGCCCGAGCCGCCCCAGCCGGAGCGCGTCGGCGGCGGCCGGCCCCGGCTCGGCGACCAGTCGCACCTCGGTGGTGTCGGCCTCGACGACGGCCTGTACGGCGGCGAGCTCCTCGTCCCAGCGGGCGGCGGCCTCGTAGAGCCACTGCGCGGGCATCGGCACCCCGGCCAGCTGGGCCAGGACGGGCCGCAGGGCGCGGGCGGCCTGCCGTTCGGCGGGGAGCAGCCGGGCGAGGTAGCGGCGCAGCTGGGCGGGGAGGGCGAGGGTGGCGAGGGCCTGGTGGAGCGGCGGCATGTCGACGACGACGAGGTCGGTGCGGGGGGCGGCGGCGGCCCGGCGCAGGGCGCGCAGCAGCGCGAACTGCTCGGCGCCGGGCAGCTCCGTGAGCTCCTCGGCCCCGAGCGGGCGGGCACCGACCATGCCGAGGAGCGTGGATCCGCGTTCTTGGAGGGCGACGAGCTCTTCGCGGAACTCCTCGCCGGAGTCCACGCGGGCGACGCGCAGCCCGTGCGCGGCGGTGGCGGCCCGCAGTCCGGGCACGACCTCGGCCGCCGGGCCGGCCGGCTCGCCCGGCTCGCCCGTGAGGGCGGCGACCGGGTCCCCGACGTCTCCGGACAGCAGCAGCACCCGCCGCCCCTGCCGGGCCGCCGCGAGGGCGGTGGCGGCGGCGACGGTGGTCCGGCCGGAGCCGCCGGGGCCGGTGATCAGCAGGGTGTGCGGCATGGTGGTTCTACTCCGGGTGGCTGATGACGGCGCGCCGTCCGCGCCTCGCCTGAACGGTACGCCGCCTGTGGCTCGCCGCCGGCCGGCCCGGCCCCGGTTCGCCTCAATCGCCGGCGGGGCTGCGGTGGCGCCCCCGGGGCGGGGCCCCGATCCCCGGGCCGGGTGGGGTTCGCCTCAAACGCCGGCGGGGCTGGGATGGCGCCCCCGGGGGCGGGGCCCCGATCCCCCGGGCCGACCCCGGTTCGCCTCAAACGCCGGCGGGGCTGGGGTGGTGTCCTCCGGGTGGGTCCGGAGCGGGGCTTGGGGCGGTGCCCCGCCGGAGTGTCTCCTCGGCTCGCGCACGAAGCCCCCGCTTCGACATGTTCAGGGTGGTTGCGCGCTCG
>NZ_JBIVKT010000019.1:0-162409 GCF_044750905.1 Streptomyces sp. NPDC088762 | reverse complement strand
AAGCGACGCGACCGCAGGGAGCGCCCTTGAGGGACCGGCCCGAACCGGAGAGACGATGGGACTGACGGGAAACCCCCAAACCCTCACCGCTCCCGAGCAAGTCGGCTGCCGCCCATCGTGTGCCGCTTGACGATCACAGTGCCGCCTGGCAGGTTTCCGGCCCTCGCGTGCCGCTTCACATCCCCGTCCCGCCCGGCACGCTTCCGCCCTCCACGTCCCGCCCGCATATCGGCTCGCCCCCGCAGGCCACCGCCCGCCCCGCCCCCGCCCAGCAGTCAACCCGCCCCCGCCACACCCCCCGCCCGCGGCGGGTGGGCAGCCGCCGACCGGCAGGGGGGTGAGAGGGGGGCGAAGGCCCCGCCCCTTGCACCCACCCCCGCCCCCGGGGCATGCTCGCCGGGGCGAAGCGGAAGGATCATCATGCCGGTGGACAAGCGGACCGTGGTGACGGTGGTGCTGTGTGCTGCGGCGGCTCTGGGGGCTTCCGCCGCCGTGGCCGAGCTGGTGCCGCCGCCCGAAGGGGCTGCGCCCGTACGGGCCAAGGCCGCACCGACCGGGGCGGCGACGGCTCCGCCGCGATCGCAGGCGGCGAAGCCTCAGGGCTCCGCGTCGCCGGGCACCACGCTGCCGCCGGCCGTCACCCCCCAGCCCGGCGGGCCCGCGGCCTTCACCGGGGCGCTGTTCACCAACGGCCTGGACAGTGACCACTTCTGCACCGCCACCGTCGTGCACAGCCCCGGCCGGAACCTGATCGTCACCGCCGGGCACTGCCTGCTCGACGGGGATCAGAGCAAGGGCACTGCCGTCTTCGCGCCCGCGTACGCCAACGGCTTTGCCCCGTACGGCACATGGAAGATCGAGGAAGCTTTCGAGGACGACCGCTGGGCCGAGGGTACGGACGACGACTACGACCTCGCCTTCGCCCGCCTCGCCCCCGACGCGCAGGGCCGCACCATCGAGGACGTGACCGGCGCGGCCGTGCTGGACACGAGCGGCCGCGCGGCCGAGGAGGTCACCGTCACCGGGTACCCCGCCGACCGCAAGGTTCCCCGTACGTGCACGGCGGTCACCGTACGCGAGAGCGCGACCCAGCAGCGGTTCGACTGCGCCGACTTCCCGGGCGGCACCAGCGGCAGCGCGTGGATCGCCCGTGACGGGAAGATCATCGGCATTCTGACGGGCGGTGACACGGACGACGTGTCGACCAGCACCATCCTCGGCGACTACGCCGCCTCGCTGTACGCCAAGGCCACCGGCGCCGCCCCCGCCAAGCGCTGACCGCAACCACCGAGCGCCTGACCGCCAACGCTGCATCCCGCCCCCGCCCCCGTCGCCCCGGCAGACTCGTGCCCATGCAGCAGAAGATCGAAGACATGGCTCACCGCCTGGCCACCGAGGTGCCCGGTGTCGTCGCCGTGCTGCTCGGCGGCAGCCGGGCGCGCGGGGAGCACCGGCCCGACTCCGACTGGGACCTCGGTGTCTACTACCGCGGCGCGCTCGACCTCGCCGCGCTCGGCGCGCTCGCCGGCCCCGGGGTGGAGGTGGCCGGACCGGGCGGCTGGGGACCGTGGGTCGACGGCGGCGCGTGGCTGACGGTCGACGGGGTGGCGGTGGACTGGATCCTGCGGGACGCGGACAGGGTCGGCCGGGTGTGGGAGGACTGCCGCGAGGGCCGGTACGAGGTGGGCGTGCAGGCGGGGCACCCGCTCGGGTTCTGGTCGCCCTGCTACGCCGGCGAGGTGGCGCTCGGCCGGGTGCTGGCGGACCCGGCCGGTGAGCTGACGGAGCTCCGCAACCGGACCGGCCGCTACCCGGAGCCGCTGCGCCGGGCGTTGACGGCGGGCGCGTGGGAGGCGGAGTTCCTCGTCGAAGCCGCCGCGAAGGGCGCCCGACGCGCGGACACGCTGTACGTCTCGCTCTGCCTGTCCCGGGCGGTCGGCGTGCTGGTGCAGGCGCTGTACGCCGAGGACAGGCGCTGGTGCCTCAACGAGAAGGGCGCGCTGGCCGTCGCCGAAACGCTCCCGGGCGCGCCGCCCGGCTTCGGCCCGCGGGTCCGCGCCCTGCTGGGGGAGCCCGGCGCGACCGCCGAGCGGCTGGTGGCGACGGTGGCCGAGGCGCGGCTCCTGGTCGAGGAGACCGTCGCCGCGCTACGGGCCCGCACCACCGGCCGGCGCGCCCCCTGAGCCACCGGCTAGGGGGTGTCTTACGGATCAGGCCGGATGAGGGAGCGGTGTCTGGTGCCGTGCATCGCAAGGCGGACGAGGGAGTCGACGCGGAGCGTCGGCGAGTGAGGACAACGCGGCGAGGCGCGGCACCAGCCACCGCGAGCCCGGCCTGATCCGTAAGACACCCCCTAGGCCAGTAGCCCGAAGTGCACGGGCTCCGAGGGCGCGTTCGCCAGGAGGTCGGGCAGGTGCGGCGGCCAGAGCGGTTCGCCGAGGGTCGCCAGGCGCTGCGGGGAGAGCCACTGCCAGTGGATGTCGGGTGCCTCGAGCACCGGCTCCCGCCGGGGGCCGGTGGTGAGGTAGATGTGCTCGTGCTGGCGGACCGGGATCCCCTGGTGCGTGAAGTCGTGCTCCCAGGTGCACAGCAGCCGCCCGGGCTCGAGGTCGGTCCACCCGGTCTCCTCGCGCAACTCGCGCCGTACGCACTCCTCGGGGCTCTCGCCGGGGTCCATGCCGCCGCCCGGCGGCAGCCAGTGGATGCCCACTTCCACGTTGTTCTCGCGGAAGAGGAACACCGAACCGTTGGGGGACACGATGACAACGCGCGCTGCGTGACGTGGAGTTCGCATGGTTCAGCCTACGCCGGTGATCGCCGGGGCGGGATGGGTCTGCACGCCTGCCCGTCTGCACGCCTGCCCGTCTGCACGCCTGCCCGTCTGCACACCGGCCCGTGTGCACACCGGCACGCCCGCCCGTCTCCCCGCCCGCCCCTGCCCTTTGCCGTCCGCGCGAAGCCCCCGGCACCTCGCGCCCGCCGACCCGGCGCGCGCGAGGTGCCGGCCCGTTCCCCCGGTCCCGGCCGCGCCCCTACCCCGCCGCCAGCGCCAGCGTCGGCGACAGGCGGGCCGCGCGGGTCGCGGGGTAGAGACCGGCCAGGGTGCCGATGGCCAGGGTGGCCGCGAAGCCGCCCGTCACCGCCCAGAGCGGGACCACCCAGGGGAGGCCGCCCGCCCGGGCGTAGACGGCCGTGGCCGCCGCGCCCAGGGCGATGCCGGCCAGGCCGCCGAGACCGGACAGGAGCAGGGACTCCGTCACGAACTGGATCCGGATCTGCCCCTTCGTGCCGCCCAGGGAACGGCGCAGGCCGATCTCGTGCCGGCGTTCCAGCACCGAGATGATCATGGTGTTGGCCACCCCGACCCCGCCCACCAGCAGGGCGATTCCGCCCAGACCCAGCAGCAGCGTGCTGAAGGCGCCCTCCGTGGCCGCCTTCGCCTGGAGCGCCGCCGACGGGTCGCTGACAGCCACCGTGCTCGGGCTCCGGGGGTTGGCGGTCGGGGCGATGAGCGCGCGGACCTGCCGTACCCGCTCGTCCGCCGACCGCTCGTAGACCGCCGTCGGGTGGCCGTCGAAGCCGAGCAGCCGCTCGGCCGCGTCCCACCCGATGAGGGCGGAGCGTTCGATCTCCGGGGCGAGCGGGATGGGCCCCAGGATGCCGATCACCGTGAAGTACCGGCCGCCGATGAAGACCTGGCCGCCGGGCCGGGAGATGCCGAGCCGGCGTGCGGAGACGTCGCCGAGCACGACCGACGGGTAGCGGCCGGTGGCGTCGTTGAGCCAGGTCCCGCTGCTCATCCGCGCCCGCAGGGTGCCGAGCAGGTCGTCCTTGGCGGCCTTCAGCACGATGCCGCCGGTCTCCTCCTCGGGGATGTTCTCCGACCGGCGTACGGACTCTGCCACGTCACCGGTGGTGCCCACCGATTCGACCCCCTCGATACGGGCGATCATGCCGGGGGCGTCCTCGGGCAGCTTGGTGTCCTGCCCGTTGAACATCCCCTGGCCGGGTGTGACGACCAGCATGTTCGTGCCCAGCCGGTCGAGTTCGCGCAGCAACTTGGCCTGGCTGGAGGCCGAGATCCCGACCACCGCGATCATCGTGGCGATGCCGATGGCGATGCCGAGCGCGGAGAGGAAGACCCGCGTCGGCCGCGCGCGCAGACCCGCCGACCCGACGTGCAGGACGTCCCGCGGGGAGAGCCTCGGCGGGCGCAGCTTCCGCACACGGGTACCGGCACGCGTACGCGTACTGCTACTGCCTCTGCCGCGCGTACGCCTCACGCGACCACCGCCGACGCCGCCCCGCGCCGCACGTCCGCCACGATCTGCCCGTCCCGGATCCGCACCTGCCTCGGCAGGCTCGCCGCGATCTCGTTGTCGTGGGTGATGACCGCGATGGTGGCCCCGTCCCGGTTCAGCTCGTGCAGCAGCTCCATCACCGCCTCCCCGGACGCCGTGTCCAGCGCGCCGGTCGGCTCGTCGGCCAGCAGCAGGTCCGGCGCCCCCGCCACCGCGCGGGCGATCGCCACGCGCTGTTTCTGCCCGCCGGACAGCTCGTGCGGCCGGTGGTCCATCCGGTCGCCGAGGCCGACCCGCTCCAGGGCCTCGGCCGCCCGGCGGCGGCGCTGCGACCGTGACAGGCCGGAGTAGAGCAGTCCCTCGGCGACGTTGGCGCGGGCGCTGATGCCCGGTACGAGGTGGAAGGACTGGAAGACGAAGCCGACGTGGCGCGAGCGCAGGGCCGACAGCGCGCGGTCCGACAGGGCCGCGACGTCGTACCCGGCGATGGCGACCCGGCCGGCCGTCGGCCGGTCGAGGGTGCCGACGATGTGCAGCAGGGTGGACTTCCCGGAACCGGACGGGCCGACGATGGCGAGCAGTTCCCCGCGCGCGACGGTCAGGTCCACGCCGCGCAGCGCGGCGACCCCGCCCGGGTACTCCTTGGTGACCCCGGCCAGCTCGACGACCGCCTCGGGTCCGGTGAGGTCGGGATGCGTGTCGGTCACGGCTTCGGCACCCCCACCCGCATGCCCTCCTTGAGGGAGTCGCCGGTCACCTCGACGCGGCCGTTGCCGAACATCCCCAGTTCCACCCTGACCTCGCGCACCCGGCCGTCCTCGACGACCTGGACGCCGAAGCCTCCGCCGGTCAGCGCCAGCAGCGCGTTGACCGGTACGGAGAGCACGCCCTTGCGGATCTCACCGGTCAGGCCGACCGTCACCGGGGACTGGTCAGGGGCCTTGATCGCGGCCGGGTCGTCGAAGGCCACGACGGCCTCGACCTCGCCCTTCTTGTCACCGCCGCCGCCACCGCCCGCGCCCCCGCCGCCTCCGGCCCCGCCCCCCGGCCCGTCCTTGCCCTCCGGGCCGGGGGTGCCGCCGCCCACCGAGTCGATCCGTCCGCCCGCGGAGGCGCCTCCCGGCAGCCGTACGGTGACCTTCTCGCCGACCGCCGCCGCCCCCGCCTTCGCCGCGTCCAGCCGGAAGCGCACGATCCGCTCGGTGCCGGTCAGCGTCAGCACCGGCCGGCCCGGCCCCGGCTCGTCGCCGACGGCCGCCTCGTACTTGCGTATCCGCTGCGGCCCGGAGGCGAAGGCCACGTCCTCCTTGCCGACCTCGCCCGTCTCCGCCGCCTTGTGCGCCTTCTGCCAGCGCTTGACCGCCGTCGCCGTGCCGGCCGTGAAGACCGGGTCCTCCGGGTCGAGTCCGGTCCCGTACCCCAGCGCCTGGAGGTTCCGCTTGAGCTGCCGCACGTCCTCGCCCTTGTCGCCGGCCTTCAGCGGCCGGTACATCGGGACGGCCCCGTACAGCAGGCGCACCGGCCGGCCGTTGATCTCGTACAGCTTCCCGTCCCGCTCGACCGCCGCGCCTTCGCCCGCGATCCACGTGATCACGCCCGGTCCGGCCGCGTTCAGCCTGCGCTCCTGCGCGTAGCCGAGGGTGCCCTCGGCCCGGAGGCCCGCGCTCAGGTCCCCGCGCTGGACGGGCGCCGTGTCCGGAGGCAGCCCCTCCGTCCGCTGCTGGTGCCGTGTGTCCTGCTGCCGGGGCTGGGCCAGCACCGCGTAGGCGCCCCCCGACACGGCCAGCAGCGCCGCCACGGAGACCGGCAGCCATGCCCGCCGCTTCCTCATCGGGCGGCTTCACACTTCTTCATGGCCTCCTCGAAGGCCTTCTCCTGGCCCGGGGGGACCTCCATCGCGGTCATCGTGTTGCCGCTGAAGTCGGGGTCCTTGACGTTCACGCCGTTGGTGCGCAGGCACTGGGCCGTCTTGAGCGCCTGGTCCTTCTGCTCCTGCGTGAGCCCGTTGCCGCCGCCAGGACCCTGCGCGCCGCAGGCCTTCATGGCCTCCTGGAGCTTGGCCTGGTCGACGTCGGCGCCCATGGTCAGGCCGCGCGGGTCCTTGCCGGGTTCGGGGTCGGGCGCGTCTATGCCCTTGTCGCGCAGGCACTTGCGCAGCTTGAGCGCGTCGTCGATCTGCTGGGCGCTGGGCCCGTTGCCGCCACCGCTGCCGCCGGCGTTCGAGCCTTCGTCGCCGGAGCCGTTTCCGCCGGAGGTGCCGGCCGAGCATCCGGTGACGGCGAGGGCCAGTCCGGTGAACACCGCGGCCGAGGTCATGATGAGGGTTCGCTTCATGGGCCCGAGCCTGCGCCGGAACGGGATTTCGCTTCCCTCTCCGACTCCGCTTACAACGACGAAATGCCGGTCTCCGGTAAAGAGGACGGCATGCGCGTACTGGTGGTGGAGGACGAGGAATTCCTCCGGGAGATGATCGCCGAAGGGCTGCGCCGTGACGCGCTGGCCGTCGACGAGGCGGCCGACGGCCTGGAGGCCCTGCGGCGGCTGCGCCTGGGCGCGTACGACGTCCTCGTCCTCGACCGGGACCTGCCCGGCCTGCACGGCGACGAGGTGTGCAGGCAGGTGGTGCGGGAGCGGCTGCTGACCCGGGTGCTGATGCTGACCGCGTCCGGGACCGTACGGGACCGCGTCGAAGGCCTGGGCCTGGGCGCCGACGACTACCTCACCAAGCCCTTCGCCTACGACGAGCTCCTCGCCCGCGTCCTGGCGCTCGGCCGGCGCGCCCGCCCCGCCCTGCCACCCGTACTGGAGCGGGCCGGTCTCGCCATCGACACCGCCCGCCGCACCGCCGCGCGGGACGGGCACCGGCTCGCGCTGTCCCGCAAGGAGTTCGCCGTACTGGAGGCGCTGCTGCGTGCCGAGGGCGCCGTGGTCAGCAGCGACGACCTGATCGAGGAGGTGTGGGAGCAGGACACCAGCTACTCCACGAACGCCGTGCGCGTCACGCTCAGCAAGCTCCGCGCCAAGCTGGGCGAGCCGCCGGTGATCGAGACGGTGCCGGGCGCGGGCTACCGGATCGCCGGATGAAGGGCTTCGGCGTCCTGCGCACCGAACGCGCCCGGCTCACGGGGCTGTACGGGACCCTGCTGCTCCTCGCGGGCGGTGGACTGGTCGCGCTGGTCTACGTCCTGGTCGGCCAGGGGCTGTACACGAGCGTCAGCGGAGCCGTCAGTACGGTCAGTCCCGCGCTGCGCCGCGGCGAGGTGCCGCCACCGGACCCCGGCCGCAGCCCGGAGCCCGCCAGGACCGTGGCGCCGGGAGAACAGCCTCCCGGACCGGACCTGAAGGACCTGAAGGCCTACGGCTTCACCCACACCCTGTCGGACGCCGTCACCGAGGCCATGCAGCGGCGGCTGCTGACCGTCTCGCTGGTCGCCCTGGCCGTCTTCGCCGTGCTGTCGATCTGGCTGGCGTGGTGGATGGCCGGTCGGGTGCTGCGTCCCCTCGCCGTGATCACCGCGACGGCGCGCCGGCTGTCGGGGGAGAACCTGCACGAGCGGATCGCCCTGGACGCCCCGCCCGGCGAGCTCAAGGAACTCGCCGACACCTTCGACGCGATGCTGGGGCGGATGGAGCATCTGGTCTCCGCGCAGCGGCGGTTCGCGGCGAACGCGGCGCACGAGCTGCGCACCCCGCTCGCGGTGCAGCGTGCGGCGGCCGAGATCGGGCTGGCGGGGGATCCGCCGCCGGAGCGGGTCGCCCGCATCCGGGCGAAGCTGATCGGGGTCGCGGATTCCAGCGAGCACCTCATCGAGTCGCTGCTGCTGCTCGCGGTGTCGGAGGAAGGACCGCAGTCCGGCCGGCCGGCGGAGCGGGTGGACGTCGCGGCGCTCGCCGCGGCCGAGTTGGAGGCCTGCCCGCACCAGGGGCTGACGGTGGAGCGGACGCTCGCGCCGCTGACCGTGACCGGTGACCGGACGCTGCTGGGCCACCTGGTCCGGAACCTGCTGGGCAATGCCGTACGTCACAACCGTGCGGGCGGCCGGCTCGGCGTGGCCACCACCGCCGACGGGGAGCTGGTGGTGTCCAACACCGGCCCGTTGATCGATCCGGTCGATGTGCCGATGCTCCTGGAGCCGTTCCGGCGGCGCGCCGAGCGGCAGCACACCGCAGGTGAGGGCGCCGGGTTGGGGCTTTCGATCGTGGCCTCGATCGCGCGGGCGCACGGCGCGGAGCTGGTGGCGCGGGCCAATCCGGCGCCCGACGGCGGGCTGACGGTCAGCGTCCGCTTCCGGCCGGCGGAGCCCCGGCGGGCGGAGAGCGGTCGGTAGTTTCGAAGGGCGGCTGATGTACGGTCGGTTGAATGAGCAAGCACGCCCGAGCCCGCTCCAGCCGACCGAGCACGTCCCGTCGCGTGGCCTTCGCCGCCACCTTCTGCCTGCTGACCTGCACGGCCGGCTGGGTGTACGCCGTCGAGGACGAGGCGGGCGGCGCCGCCGCCCCGCAGGCCCGCGCGGACGGTCGCCCGCCGGCACCGGAGCGGGCCGGCCGGGCCGCGCGCGACGCCGACCGGGCCGGCCTCCAGGGCCTGAGCGGCATCAGCGAGCAGACCCGGGCGAAGATCCCGGCCGAGTCCCGCCAGCTCGTCCTGGTCACCGGCAAGGCCAAGGACTCCTCGGAGTCCACCGCCACGCTGTACACCCGCCCCGAGGTCGGCGCCGACTGGGTCCGGGTCGCGAGCTGGCCGGCCCGCAACGGTGCCAAGGGCTGGTCCACGGAGCGCACGTACGGCGATCTGACCTCCCCGCAGGGCGTCTTCGCGCTGACCGACGCGGGCGGCCTGCTCCCGCCCCCGCCCGGCACCCGGCTCCCGTACGACAAGAACCGCGCCTTCGTGGCGACGGGCCGCGGGGTGAACGGCGAGTCCCTGGCCGGGTCCTTCGACTACGTCGTCGCCATCGACTTCAACCGCAGGCCGGGCACTTCGCCGCTGGACCCCACCAAGCCGGAGGGCGAGCGCAAGGGCGGGAACATCTGGCTCCACGTGGACCACGACGGCCCCTCCCAGGGCTGCGTCGGGATCCCGAAGGAAGCGATGAAGAAACTCCTGGAAACCCTGGACCCCTCCGCCAAACCGATCATCGCGATGGGCCCGTCCGGCTTTTGATCCCTCCCCGTCAGATCCTGACGACCCGGATCCGGTTCCCGCACAGCTGGGACAGATCCTCGGGATCCGAGGTCAGCAAGGTGACGGGTCCGGGCTGGTCGAGAGCGGTCGCCGCCACGATGGCGTCCATCGCGTACTTGTGCCCGTGCAGCCCGGCGGCGGCAAGCAGCTTGCTCGCATGGCGTGCGATGGCTTCGCTCGGCGGGATGATGTTCACTCGGGAGACCGCGTAATCGAATCGGGCCTGCTTGACCCGGGGGTCCCGTGCCTCGACGAGGGTGACCGAGCTGATCACCACTCGGATGTCCTCGGCTTCGGCAGCAGTCAGCCACTCCAGCAGGCCGCGTTCTTGGCGTACGAGCCGAGAGAGCCCCTCGCAGTCGAGGACCAGCGCCCCGCTCACGCGGCGTCCGACGAGGCAGCTGTCTCGCCGCGCAGGACCGCTCGTTTCGCCTCGACGGCGGCCGGGTCGGCCGGTCCGTTCACGGACTCGGAGTCCTCGATCAGCTCTCGGAGCCGGTCGCGCTCCAGCTGTCGCTGAATGATCGCCTCGATGTATGCGGACATGCCGCGCTTGCCGGTGCGCGCCTTGAGTGCCGCGATCGTCCCTTCGTGCAGCGAAACGGACACGGGTCGCGTCGGGCCCTCGCCAGGTGCGGGCTGGTCTGTCATGCCGCCATCGTAACAAAACTCATGTTATTCAGCCTCTGTGTGGTCGTCGTCCGGAGGTCCGCCAGGCGGCGTTACTGGTCCCTGGCTTCCGCCAAGCGCCGGTCCAGTTCCCGGTCGAGGTCCTGCTGCTCGGCAGCGGTCGGGGCGTAGCCGCTCCCTGCTTGCGGGACGGTGCCCGCCCGCTCGGCCGGAGTCGGCAGGCTCTCGGCGAGACGCGCCAGGTAGGCGCGCAGCGACAGCCCCTCGGTGGCAGCCATCGCCGCGAGTCGGTCCTTGGCTTCCCGGGGGATGCGGATCTGGGCATCGGTCATCGTCGTGCTCCTTCCCGTGGCGTCACGGTACGGGTACGGCTCATCGCCCGTCCTCCATTCGCCACGCGGGATCGGGGCTCACCCCTTGCCTGACGGACCGTCAGCTACGACGATGGCCCGGCACCGATATGACGAATCGGCAGTCGAGTCAGACGAAGGCGAGGCGGGCCCGGCATGGCGCGCGTGTTTCCGGAAGGTCGGCTGGTCTACGGGATGCAGCTCCCGGTCCAGTCGCAGAGCACCCTCTACGCCGAGCCCTGGGAGGCGTCGGCCACCGCCGCCGACCTCGCCGAGGTCGCGCGGGCCGCGGACAGGGCCGGCTTCGGGTACGTGGCCACCTGCGACCACGTGGCCATCCCGCGGCGGCTCGCCGGCCCCATGAGCACCGTCTGGTACGACCCCGTGGCCACCCTCTCCTTCCTCGCCGGCATCACCGAGAACGTCCGGCTCCTCAGCCACGTCGCCATCCTGGGCCTGCGCCACCCCCTGATCAGCGCCAAGCAGTACGCCACCCTCGACCACCTCTCGGGCGGCCGGCTGATCCTCGGCGTCGGCGCCGGGCACGTGCAGGAGGAGTTCGAGGTCCTCGGCGCGGACTTCGCCCGCCGCGGGGCCGTGCTCGACGAGACCCTGGACGCGCTGCGGGCCGCCCTCGGCCCCGAGGAGTATCCGGAGTTCCAGGGCGAGCTGTTCTCCTTCAAGGACCTCGGCCAGCTGCCCCGGCCCGCCCAGGAGCGGATCCCCGTATGGGTCGGCGGCTCCTCGCCCGCCGCCGTGCGCCGCGCCGCCGTCCGCGGGGACGGCTGGCTCCCGCAGGGCGACCCGCGCGGTGCGCTGCCGGGGCAGATCGCCCGGATCAAGGAGCTCAGGGAGGCGGCCGGGGTCGAGGGTCCGATCGAGTTCGGGGCGATCACCGAGCCGCTCTATGTCGGCCGGCCCGGCTGGGACACCGGCCGCCGGGCCCTGACCGGCGCGCCGGAGGCACTCGCCGAGTCCCTGCGGGAGTACGGGGCGCTCGGCGTGGACCAGATCCAGGTCCGCTTCCGCAATCGCGACCGCGCCGAACTGGTGGACCAGATCACCGCTTTCGGGGCCGAGGTGGCCCCCCTCCTCAACGATTAGGGGTACGGGCATGGGCAAGCTGGACGGGCGCGTGGTGATCATCACCGGCGCCGCACGCGGTCAGGGCGAGCAGGAGGCCCGTCTCTTCGCCGCCGAGGGCGCCAAGGTGCTCCTCGGGGACGTACTGGACGAGCAGGGAGCCGCCGTCGCCAAGGACATCGGAGAGGACCGGGCCCGGTACGTACGGATGGACGTGAGCCGGGAGGAGGACTGGGCGGGGGCCATAGCGGCCGCCAAGGAGGCCTTCGGCAAGATCGACGGCCTGGTCAACAACGCGGGCATCCTGCGCTTCAACGAGCTGACCGCGACCCCGCTGGAGGAGTTCCAGCAGGTGGTGCAGGTCAACCAGGTGGGCGCCTTCCTCGGCATCAAGTCGGTCGCCCCCGAGATCGAGGCGGCCGGCGGCGGCACCATCGTCAACACCTCCTCCTACACCGGCCTGACCGGCATGGCGTACGTCGGCACGTACGCGGCGACCAAGGCGGCGATCCTCGGTCTGACCCGGGTGGCGGCGCTGGAGCTGGCCGCCAAGAACATCCGGGTCAACGCGATGTGCCCGGGTGCCGTGGACACCCCGATGGCCAACCCCGGCCTGCTGGATCCGGCGAACATGACCGACGAGGCCCGGGACGCGATGGCCGAGCTGTACAAGCGGGTCGTGCCGATGGGGCGGGTCGGGCAGCCGGAGGAGATCGCCAGGCTGGCCCTCTTCCTGACCGGCGGGGACTCCTCCTACATCACCGGCCAGCCGTTCGTCATCGACGGCGGCTGGATGGCCGGCGTCAGCATCCTCTGATCTCGCTTATCTGATGGAGTGTCAGGTATTGACGCTCGCGCCCCCGCGATGGAACAGTCGAGACATCGAATCTGACGCAACGTCAGAAACCAAAGGACGGTGAACCCCCTTGGAATTCGGGCTCTTTGTGCAGGGATACGTGCCTGAGGCGCGGTCCAAGGTCGACCCCGAGGCAGAGCACAAGGCGCTGATCGAGGAGACCGAGTACGTCATCCAGGCCGACAAGTCGGGCTTCAAGTACGCCTGGGCCTCGGAGCACCACTTCCTGGAGGAGTACTCGCACCTGTCGGCGAACGAGGTGTTCCTCGGGTACCTCGCCCACGCCACCGAGCGGATCCACCTCGGCTCCGGCATCTTCAACCCCCTCGCCCCGGTGAACCACCCGGTCAAGGTGGCCGAGAAGGTCGCCATGCTCGACCACCTCTCCAAGGGCCGCTTCGAATTCGGCACGGGCCGCGGCGCCGGAAGCCACGAGATCCTCGGCTTCCTGCCCGGCATCACCGACATGAACCACACCAAGGAGATCTGGGAGGAGACCATCGCGGAGTTCCCCAAGATGTTCCTCCAGGAGGAATACGAGGGGTTCCAGGGCAAGCACTGGTCGCTGCCCCCGCGCAAGATCTTCCCCAAGCCGTACGGCAAGGCCCACCCGGCCATGTGGTACGCCGCCGGTTCCCCCTCCTCGTACGCCATGGCGGCGAAGAAGGGGCTCGGCGTGCTGGGCTTCAGCGTGCAGAAGGTCTCCGACATGGAATGGGTCCTGGAGCAGTACAAGACGGCGATCCAGGAGGCGAAGGCCATCGGCGCCTTCGTCAACGACAACGTCATGGTCACCTCGACCGCGATCTGCGCCGAGACCCACGACAAGGCGGTGGAGATCGCGGTCAACGCGAACATGAACCGCTTCCAGTCGCTGGTCTTCCGCTACCACGACACCTTCCCGCGGCCCGAGGCGATCCCGCAGTGGCCCGAGACCCTGCCGGAGTACAACGCGGAGATCATCGAACTCCTCATCGCGGAGGAGCTGCTGATCTGCGGCGACCCGTCCGAGGTCCGCGCCCAGTGCAAGCGGTGGGAGCAGGCGGGTGCCGACCAGCTCTCCTTCGGTCTGCCCACGGGGGTTTCGAAGGAGGACACGCTCACCACGATCAAGCTGATCGGCGAGCACGTGATCCCGCACATCGACACCGACCCGGTCCACCGGACCACGCGCTTCCGCCAGGCCGTCTGACCCGGCGGAGGACCGGGGCGGCGCCTTCCCGGACCGCCGTCCCGCCCGTGCCCCGGCCGGGGCCCCGCCGAGCCGCGGCCGCCCGGTGGCCTCCGGCCGGGGTACGGGGACGCAGGTGCGGCGCTGCTGCTGGGGCTCGGCCCCAGACCCCGCGCCTCAAACGCCGGCGAGGCTGGATTTGGCTGCTGCCGTCCGCCTGGCCGGGCTGGATTGCCCGCAGGGCAATTTCAGCCCCTCCGGCGTTTGAGGAGCGGGGTACGGGGCGGAGCCCCGGGTCTTTCAGCCTCGCCGGCGTTTGAGGCGCGGGGTCTGGGGCGGAGCCCCAGCAGCGGCGCCGCACACGAAGGCAATCCCAGCCCCGCCGGCGCTTGAGGCGTGGAGCCCACACGGAGAAGGGACGTCATGCTCGACCACCTCATCAAGGGCGCGACCGTCGTGGACGGCACCGGCGCCCCCGCCCGCGTCGCAGACGTCGGCATTCGCGACGGGCGGATCGCCCTCATCGCCGAGCCCGGAACGGTCACCGAAGGGGCCAGGACCAGCGAGGACGCCACCGGCCTGGTGCTCACCCCCGGTTTCATCGACCCCCACACGCACTACGACGCCCAGCTCTTCTGGGACCCGTACGCCACCCCCTCCATGAACCACGGCGTCACCACCGTCGCCGGCGGCAACTGCGGTTTCACCCTGGCCCCGCTCAACCCCGCCCGCCCCGAGGACGCCGACTACACGCGCCGCATGATGAGCAAGGTCGAGGGCATGGCCCTCAAGGCTCTGGAGGAGGGCGTCGACTGGACCTGGTCCACCTTCGGCGAGTACCTCGACGCCCTGGAGGGGCGGATCGCCGTCAACGCCGGTTTCATGGTCGGCCACTGCGCCCTGCGCCGCCACGTCATGGGCGAGGACGCCGTCGGAGGCCAGCCCACCCCCGCGCAGATGGAGGAGATGCTGGCCCTCTTCCACGACGCCATGAACGCCGGCGCCTGGGGCCTGTCCACCACGCAGTCGTCCACCCACTCCGACGGTTCGGGCGCCCCCGTCGCCTCCCGGCACGCCAGGCCGGCCGAGCTCCTCGCCCTCTCCAGGGCCGTCGCCGAACACGAGGGCACCCAGCTCGAAGCGATCGTCGCGGGCTGTCTCGACCAGTTCTCCGACGAGGAGATCGACCTCTTCGTCGACATGAGCGCCGCCGCCGGGCGCCCCCTCAACTGGAACGTCCTCACCATCGACGCCGCCGTCCCGGAGCGCGTCCCGCGCCAGCTGGTCCCGAGCGAGCGCGCCCGCAAGGCCGGCGGCCGGATCGTCGCCCTCACCATGCCGATCCTCACCCCCATGAACATGTCGCTCGGCACCTTCTGCGCGCTCAACCTCATCCCCGGCTGGGGCGAGATCCTCGGCCTGCCCGTCCCCGAGCGGATCGAGAAGCTCCGCGACGCGGACGTACGGGCCGGGATGCTGCGCCGGGCCGACAGCAAGGAGGCCGGCGTCTTCCGGCGCCTGGCCAACTTCGGCCGCTACGTCATCGGGGACACGTACAGCAAGGAGAACGAGGGCCTCTCCGGCCGGGTCGTGAACGACATCGCGGCCGAGCGCGGCCAGGACCCCTTCCACTGCCTGGTGGAGATCTGCGCCAACGACGACCTGCGTACGGTGCTGTGGCCGATGCCCACCGACAACGACCCGGCGAGCTGGGCGCTGCGCGCCGAGACCTGGCAGCACGAGGACGTCATGCTGGGCGGCTCCGATGCCGGTGCGCACCTGGACCGGATGTGCGGGGCCCCGTACACGACGCGTTTCCTCGGCGACTGCCTGCGCGGCCGCAAGCTGGTCCCGCTGGAGCAGGCGGTACGGATGCTCACGGACGACCCGGCCCGACTGTTCGGGCTGCGCGAGCGCGGGCGGGTGGCGGAGGGCTACCACGCGGACCTGGTGCTCTTCGACCCGGAACGCATCGAGGCCGGCCCGGCGACGCTGGTCCACGACCTGCCCGGCGACAGCCCCCGGCTGGACGCGCGGGCGATCGGGATCGTGTCCGTACGGGTCAACGGCGTGGAGACCATCCGCGACGACGAGGTGACGGGCGCGGTACCGGGCATCGTGCTCCGGTCCGGCCGGGACACGAGGACGGTGAGCACCCGGTGACGGACGCGCAGAAGCTGTACATCGGCGGCGAGTGGGCCGAGCCGGACGCCGGCCACTACGAGGTGGTCAACCCGGCGGACGAATCCGTCGTCGGTCTCGCGCCCGAGGCCTCGCGCGGGCAGGTGGAGGAGGCGGCGCGCGCCGCGGCGGGGGCCTTCGAGGCCTGGTCCCGGACGCGGCCTGAGGAGCGGGCGGCGATCCTCGACCGGGCCGCGGACATCATGCAGCGGGAGTTCGAGCCGTGGGCGGCCTTGGCCCGGGCGGAGACGGGCGCGCCGACCGGGATCGCGCGCGGCATGCAGGTCGGGGTCGGGGTCTCCCGCTTCCGGCGGTACGCGAAGGGCGCCCTGGAGCCGGTCGAGCGGGGTCTTCCGCCGCAGGTGACGGAGGCCGGCCCGATGGGGAAGGCGAGCATCCTGGGGGCGCTGGAGGTGCGCCAGCCGGTCGGCGTGGTCACCTGCATCACCTCGTACAACAACCCGTGGGCCAATCCGGCGGGCAAGGTGGCCCCGGCGCTGGCCATGGGCAACACGGTGGTGGTCAAGCCGGCCCCGCAGGATCCGCTGTCGGTGTTCAAGATGGCCGAGGCCCTGCACGAGGCCGGGGTGCCGGCGGGCGTGGTCAACGTGGTGTCGGGGCAGTCGGTGGAGGTCGGCGAGGCCGCCGTGGACTCCCCGTACGTGGACATGGTGTCCTTCACCGGTTCCACGGGCGTCGGCCAGCGCATCGCGGAGGTCTGCGGACGGACGATGAAGCGGCAGCTGATGGAGCTGGGCGGCAAGGGAGCCGCGGTCGTCATGGACGACGCGGACCTGGACGCGGCGGTGATGGGCATCGGGACGACCTTCTCCTTCTACTCCGGGCAGATCTGCACGGCTCCGACGCGGGTGATCGCGCACCGGGCGGTCTACGACCGGCTGATCGAGAAGCTCACCGGCTACCTGGCCTTCATGAAGGTCGGCGACCCGGCGGCGCCGGGCACGGTGGTGGGGCCGGTGATCTCGGCGGCGCACCGCGACCGCGTGGAGTCGTACGTCGAGCTGGGCCGCAAGGAGGGGGCGCGGATCGCGTACGGCGGCGAGCGCCCGGTGGTGGGGGAGGGCCGCGGCTTCTACGTGGCGCCGACCCTGCTCGTGGACTGCACGAACGACATGCGCGTGGTCCGGGAGGAGATCTTCGGCCCGGTGGTCGTGGTGGTCCCCTTCGACGGGGACGGGGAAAGGGGAGAGGACGAGGCGGTCCGGCTGGCCAACGACAGCGATTTCGGCCTGCTGAGCTACGTGTGGTCCGGGGACGCGGCCCGGGCGTTCCGCGTGGCGCGGCGGCTGCGGGCCGGCGGGGTGGGCGTGAACACCATCGGCCGGAACATGGAGGCGCCCTTCGGCGGCTTCAAGAAGTCGGGCGTGGGACGGGACGTGGGCTCATACGCCCTCCACGCCTACAGCGAAACCCAGTCGATCGTATGGACTTGACCAAAAGTTGACCGGGAAACTTTGAAACCGGTCAAAACGGACAACGCTGCGATTTCCGCATGATGAAAGCGCACATCCAGGCCCGCCGAAACAATGATCGGCGGGCTCGTGCGCCTTTCATTAAGTGATTGTTAAGTCCTGGGACCTCAGATTTCGAAGGCGTTTTGGCTCGCCCGGATCCGGACTCGAAACCTCCGGATGTGGAATGCGTACCGTCTAACGTCCTGACTCATGACTCAGCTGGACGTTCGGCCTCAGGTCGGAGACACGGTAAGCGGCGTCGCCGAGGGCGACGTCCGCGGCAAGGGACTCGGCAAGGGATCCGTCGGACTGGTGGGCAGTGCCGTCATCGGCATCTCCACCGTCGCCCCCGTCTACTGCCTGACCTCCACCCTCGGCTCCACCGCCGGCGAGGTCGGCGTGCAGATGCCGGCGGTGTTCCTGGCCGGCTTCCTCCCGATGCTCCTGGTGGCCTTCGCCTACCGCGAGCTCAACAAGGCCGTGCCGGACTGCGGCACCTCCTTCACCTGGACCGTCAAGGCCTTCGGCCCGCGGATCGGCTGGATGTGCGGCTGGGGCCTGGTGATCGCCACGATCATCGTCCTCTCCAACCTCGCCGGCGTCGCCACCTCCTACTTCTGGCTGCTGGCCGGTGAGATCACGGGCAACCCGTCGATCGCCGCCCTGGACGACAACAAGCTCGTCCACATCACCACCTGCCTCACCCTGATCGCCGTCGCCACCGCCATCAGCTACCGCGGCATGACGGCCACCAAGGGCGTCCAGTACACCCTCGTCGGCCTCCAGCTCGTGGTCCTCGCGATCTTCGTCGCGATGGCTCTCCAGAAGGCCTCGGCCGGCACCTTCGACACCGGCCTGGACTTCTCCTGGCAGTGGATGAACCCCTTCGCGGTCGAGTCCATGGCGGCCTTCACCGCCGGGCTCTCCCTCTCGATCTTCATGTACTGGGGCTGGGACACCTGTCTCACCGCCAACGAGGAGACCATCGGCTCGGCCAAGACCCCCGGCCGCGCCTCGCTCATCGCGATGGTCGTCCTGGTCGGCTCCTACCTGGCCACCGGCATCGCCGCCCAGATGGCCGTCGGCGCCGGCGGAGAGGGCCTGGGCCTGGGCAACGAGGAGACCTCCGGCAACGTCTTCGCCGCCCTCGCCGGCCCCGTCATGGGCCCGGTGCTCGGCATCCTGCTCTTCGTCGCGGTCCTGGCCTCCGCCGCCGCGTCCCTGCAGACCACCTTCATCCCGGTGGCCCGTACGGTCCTGGCGATGTCGACGTACGAGGCCCTGCCGGCCTCCTACGCCAAGGTCCACCCGAAGTTCAAGACCCCGGGCCGCGCCACGGTCATGGCGGGCCTCGCCACCGGCGCCTTCTACACGGTGATGACCCTCGTCAGCGAGAACGTACTCACCGACACGATCTTCGCGCTCGGCCTGATGATCTGCTTCTACTACGCGCTGACGGCCTTCGCCTGCGCCTGGTACTTCCGCAAGGAACTCGGCCGCTCCGCCCGCGACCTCTTCTTCAAGGGCGTCTTCCCGGTCCTGGGCGGCGTGCTGCTCGCGGCGGTCTTCTTCAAGACCCTCTACGACGCCTGGGACCCGTCCTACGGCTCCGGCTCCCACATCCCCGGCCTGGACGTCGGCAACGTCTTCGTCATCGGCGTCGGCCTGCTGGCCCTCGGCCTGGTCATCATGTTCGTCACCGAGCGCCGCAGCCCCGCCTTCTTCCGCGGCGAGGTCCTCACCACCTCCACCCCGGCCCTGGTCGTCGAGGACTGACCCGGGGCGCCCAGCGCCCCGCACCACCGGCCGAGTCATCGCCCGCGGCCCCGGATCGCCCCGATCCGGGGCCGCGGGCGTTCGTACGGGCGGCCGCGGGCCGGCGGAGGTCTCCCTCCAAAAGGGGGCCGGGACGGTGACCGGGCGGGGCCGGGGTCGTTGGGCCGGGCATGACTGCCATGAAGCGGACTCTTGCCGGCCTGATCCTGTCCGGGGGCGCAGCCCTCGCCCTCACCCCCGTCGCCGCGCACGCGGACGCGACGGCCGACGCGAGCGGCAAGGAGGCGCCGCCGATCGCCCAGCGGCTCACGGAGATCGTCGACCACCCGGGCCAGACCGTCCAGGACACGAAGACCGCGGTCGGGGTGACCGCCGCGGCGGCCGGGTCTGCCACCAAGGCCACCGACTCCTCCCTCGCCGGCACCGGCACGGCCCTGTCGGGACTGCCGAAGACCCCGAAGGTCAAGTAACCGTACGGGTGACCGGGCCATCGGGCGGCGGCGCTCGTTGAGCAGGGCATGATCCTCTGGTTGCTCAATCACCTCAGCACCCTCGTCATCGCCGTCCTCCTCGTCGGCGGTATCACCGCCCTCGCCATGGCCGGGAGCGTGGCCGCCCGCCGCCGCTTCCCGCACCTGGCCAAGGGGGACCACAACGAGATGGTCGGGGTCGCGCTCGGCATGTTCGGCGCGATCTACGGCATCATCCTCGCCTTCGTCGTCGTCACCCTGTGGACGCAGCTGGAGAACACCCAGACCATCGTCGCCACCGAGGCCACCGACCTGGCCCTCGTCGTACGCAGCGCCGACGCCTTCCCCGCGGCCGACCGCGCGAAGGTGAACGAGGCGGTCAGCGCCTACACGCACGCCGTCGTCGAGGTCCAGTGGCCCCTGATGCGCGACGGGCGGCCGAGCTACGAAGCGACCGCAGCCCAGACGCGGGCCCTGTACGCGGCCCTCCAGGCGTACGAACCGCAGGGCACCCGCGCCGAGACCTTCTACGCGGAGGCGGTCACCCGCCTCAACGACGTCGCCGCCCAGCGCCGGGCGCGCGTCACGATGGCCGAGACCTCCCTGCCGGTCCTGCTCCAGGTGCTGGTCTACGGGGGCGCGCTCGTGATCGTCCCGCTCACCTTCCTGTTCGGGCTCCGCAGCCTGAGGATGCAGCTGCTCTTCGTATCGGCGGTGGCCGGGCTGATCGGCTTCAGCCTGCTCCTGGTGATGGCACTGGACCGCCCCTTCGCGGGGGACCTGAGCGTGAGCCCGGCTCCCTACAAGGAGGCGGCCCTGGCGCAGTTCTGGGCGGCCGGCTGACCGACGCCTCAGCCCCAGGTGCGCGAGCAGAGCACGAGGCGGTAGCCGTCGGGGTCCTCGACGGTGACCCCCCACTCGTCCCAGTACGGGTTGTGAGCGGCGACCCGGGTCCCGCCGTGGTCGACGAGGCGCTGGACGAGGGCCTCGTCCGGCGCCTCGCCCAGGTAGACCACGAACAGGTCGTCGACGGTGGGCGCGGGCACGATCGGGTTCCCGGCGTCCCGGGTGAGCTCGAAGTGCCAGCCGCCCCCGGCCGGCCCGACCATCAGCAGGTCGTGCTCGCCGGGCACGCTCTCGGCACTGCGCCACTGGACCTCGAGCCCGAGCCCGTCGACGTAGAACCGCTCGGCGGCCTTCAGGTCCAGGGAGGGCCGGGCGACACGGATGTGGGTACGTGAGTCGATCATGACCTCAGCGTACGAAATCCGCGGGCGCCGGTGACCGCCGCGATCCGGCACGACGAAACCAAGAACGTGTCGCAGGTCAGAGGTACTGGGCGAAGTCGTCCAGGGTGCGCAGGACCTCCGGCTCCCCGGACGAGGGGAGTTGGAGGACGATCTCCTCCAGGCCGAGGTCGGCGTAGTGGGCCATTTTGCCGGGGGTGGGCTGCACGGCGTACGGGATCACCTGGAGGGACTTCGGGTCGCGGCCCGCGGTTTCCCAGACCTGGCGCAGGACCGGCATGGATTCGGTCAGGCCGCGGCCGCCGATCGGGAGCCAGCCGTCGGCGTGGTCGGCGATGGCGGCGAAGAGCTTCGGGCCGGCCGCGCCGCCGATCAGGGTGCGGGGGCCGTACAGGGGGACGCCGGGGCCCAGTTCGCGCGGGGCCTGGACCGGCTTCGGGTGGGCGGCGCTGGCCTGGACCGAGGAGAACTCGCCGACGTACGCCGTGGGCTCGGGTGCCCACAGGGCGCGCATCAGCGCCATCCGGTCGCGGACCAGCTCCCGGCGGGTGGCCCAGTCGACGCCGTGGTCGGCGGCCTCCTCCACGTTCCACCCGTATCCGATGCCGAGGGTGAAGCGGCCGCCGGACAGGTGGTCCAGCGTGGCGATCTGCTTCGCGAGGTCGATGGGGTCGTGCTGCGCGACCAGGGTGATCCCGGTGCCGAGCCGGAGCCGCTCGGTCACGGCGGCCGCCTGCGCCAGGGCCACGAAGGGGTCGAGGGTGCGCCCGTACATCTCCGGGAGCTCGCCGCCCATGGGCGCGCCGGTGTCGCGGACGACGGGGATGTGCGTGTGCTCGGGCAGGTACAGGCCGGAGAAACCGCGCTCCTCCAGGCTCCGGGCGAGGCGGACGGGCGAGACGGTGCGGTCGGTGAGGAAGATGGTCGTGGCGATCCGCATGGCTTCAGGCACCTCCGAGACGTGGGAACCGCAACGGTACGGGGTGAGCGCACGAAAGTTGAGGGGGTGTCAGGCCAGCCACCCTCCTGCCGGCGAGTCGACCAGGCCTCGTACGAGATCTGCCGACCCCTTGGCAAAGCCGCCTGGGCGGCGTCAGGGAGCAGAGGTGCTGCCGGGCAGCGCGTAATCCGAGCCGAAGCAGTCCTGAATGGCCTTCTCGGTGTCCGGGCGGCCGGAGAAGTGAAGCCGCGACGCGTTCTCGGCCGGCTTGGCGAACGGATTGTCGTCGAAGTAGATCGACCACCAGTAGACGCCCTTCATCTTCCGCTCTTTGACGACCCGGCAGACGGCGCGGTACCAGTTCGCCTGCACCTGCGTATTGAGGGGTCCCGTGACGTGGAAATCACCGGGCTTCTCGTAGGCGCCCGCCATCGCGCCGATGCCTGCCTCGGAGATCACGATCCCGGAAAGGGGGCCACGGGACTTCTTGTCCAGCCAGTCGTTCCACCCCTTCACCAGGGTGTCCACCGGAGCGGTGTCGGGTGCCTTCACCGGGAAGTAGGCGTCCACCCCAAGCTGTTCGACCGGCATGGTGACCCGGCCCGCCACGTAGTTGTCGTAGTTGGCGTCGTAGCCGATCTCGCCCGAGTAGCGCTTCCGCGCGGTGTCGGCGAGCGCCTTCCAGTGAGGGTCGCCCTCCAGCGAGTTGAGCTCCGTCGCCAGAGTGAACGAGGCGACCTTGTGTTTCTCCGCCACGTCCAGGTACGGGCCCAGGAACGTCCTGTAGGAGGCGAACCAGGCGTCCCTGTCGGACGGTTTGATGGTTCCGCGCCAATTGGGGTAGCCGCCGAGCGACTTCTCGTCCATCAGCGGCCGCACGGTGGTGCGCAGACCCGCGTCCTGGAAGACCTTGATCACGGTTTCGAGGCGCTCCGGGCTCGGTGTGCCAGGACCGGCGGTCGTCTTGGTCGAGGTGACGGTCCCCGTGTAGAAGGGGAAGGAGATCGACACCGAATTCGCCTTGAGGCCGATCAGGTACCTGGCCTGCAGGTGCGCCTTCTCCCTGATCTCGGTGTCCGATTGCCGGGGATTGTCCTCCCAGTAGATCTGTACGCCCCATTGCGGCATGCCCGGCTTCCACGGATGGGCCACCGTGACGGGAGGGGCAGGAGGGGGCTGGGTGCCGGTGCCGGCACCGGCCGGTGGCTTCGCGTCGCTGCCGGGCGCATCGGCGGTCGCTTTGGGGCCGGTGTGCGCACCGCCCATCACCACGTGGGGCATCGCGGATCCGGATGTCCACCGCACGGGGTGGTTGCCTAAGGCCAGCGGGGCGACGATCACACTGGTGATGACCGTGACCGGGAAGACCGCGAGTAGGGGTATGCGAGATCGTTTCATGAGAGGGAGGTTCCTGGGGAGGGGTCAGGCGGGCTTGGCGATGACGACGAACTTGTTCTCTTCGCGTCGCACGAACTTGATGAATCCGCGGAACCCGCCGAGTCCCTCCAGAATGGAGAACAAGGGTATGAGGCCTATGACGACGATGGGCTCCCACCACTTGCGCCTGCCGCTGAGAGAGACCAGGGCGTTCAGCCGCAGTCCTTCCCAGTAGGTCCACACCACGTAGGCGAAGTTGAGGGACCACAGGACGACGACCGACTGCGCGACGGGCGAGGTGTTCATGTTTCCCGTGAACCACGCGATCAGCAGCACGGCCCCGATGTGCTGGAGCGGACCGAGGATCCACGTGGTCACGCAGATGGAGAGGAACCACCGGTAGCGCAGCGGAATGGTCCGGTTGAAGCAGAGGGCCACCAGACCCCAGGCCCAGCGCTCACGCTGCTTGACGAAGTCGCGCGCACTGGCCGGAGAGGCTCCGTAGCACCGGCCGTTGAACCAGTCGCTGCGACCGGGGTAGAGGCGGCAGAAGTTCAAGGCCAGCTGGGCGTCCTCCACGATGGCCTTGGGGCCGAAGTCCCAGCCGATGGTGGCCTCGATGGAGGCGCGCAGCAGCAGCAGCTCGCCGTGGACGCCGGCCACGGGGGTGCCCATGCCGGTCAGCGCCCTGAAGCGGGCGATGTCGTCGGCGGGGCGCACCGCGTCGGCGAGCCAGGTGAACATGTTGACGGCGTTCTCGCGCGGGTAGGTGAGAATGCCCTGCGCCATGTGCTTGGCGTCGTCCGGGTGGCTCCTGCGCTGCCGGTTGATGAACTGGGCGACGGCGGCCGAGGTGTCCGGTCCGACGGCGGTGTCGTCGTCCATGTGCAGGACCCAGACGTCGTCCAGCGCCTCGCCCTCGGCGATGCGCAGCTCGTGTGAATAGTGGTTGGCTCGCGCCTTGAAGCGGGTCCCGTTGGGCGTGGCGTACGCCTTCGGCACGGTGACGACCCGGATGAGCGGACTGCGATCCTCCAGCGCCTGGATCCGATCCGCCGCCTCACAGCCCTCTTCGGTGAGCACATCGACTCGCATGTGCGGGAAGTACTGGGGAAGGTGATCCACGTACGACAGGACGGAACGTTCCAGTGCCGGGTAGGTGTCGTGCCGCCCGATCGTCGGGACCAGGGCGATCAGGAAGTCCTGCTCCACGGACGCCGCCGGGATCATCTCGTGCGCACGCCGCACCCGGCGTCTGATCAGAAGAGCACCTTGCAGTCCCACCAGCACGCCGACGACCGGCAGCGACCACACGATCGTCAGTGCCCACGCCAACGGCGTGTTGTTCGGCAGGTACGACCACAGCCCGAAGCCGAGCAGGATCAGGAAGGGGAGCAGGAACGGCAGGATGCCGGGCTTCCAGGAGGCATGACGCTGCGCCATCCTGGCGCCGTGCCGGGTGGCTGAACGGTCCGTGTGACGGGTGGTGGCGGTCATTGAACGGGTCTCCGAGTAAGGCGACATGGAACGTGCCGCCGCCTAACTGCCGGGTTGCGGCGGCTGCGGCGGCTGCTGTCCGGGGTGGGGCGGGCCCGGCTGCTGCGGGTACTGATACGGGTTCGGCGTCTGGTAGGGCATCTGCTGCACCTGATGGGCAGGCGGCACGAGTGGTGCCTGCTGGTGATGCTGCGGGTATCCGTACTGGCCCGGTGGCACCGGGGGAGCGGGTTGCTGCGCGAACGGGGCGGCCTGCTGCGACCAGGGGCTGACGGGCGGCACCCACGGCTCGTACACAGCGGCCTCCCTGACCAGCGAGACGACCAGCGTCGACGTGACGAGCAACCCCACGGCGAACGTGGCCAGCTTCAGCTGCCCTTCGGTGGTGTGCATGAACCAGTCGTTCTGCCGGCTGTCGAACAGCGCGCCGGTGAGGCTGCGGAGCCTGTTGTACCCCTCGATGAGGGCGGCGCCACAAGCCAGCCCGCGGGCCCAGGAGTTGCCGCGCAGGATCAGCAGGCCGGCCGCCACGTACACCACGGCCAGGTTCAGGTCCGCGGTGTCAGCGCGTCCGGAGCCGTCACCGAGCCCGAAGTAGACGATGCCCTTGGCGAAGTCGGCGGCGCCGACCTGCCAGAAGCAGCTGTACGCGGCCCAGCCGAGCAGAACCACAGCCCAGCCCAGGGCGATGTACGCGGCAACGCGGTGGAGGAGTGGAACCGCGGCGGCTGCCCGGCCGGAGCCCGGACCCGTGGAGAGGGGCATTGCTCTCACCTCGTCTGGATGGAGGGGAACAGCTGGATGGCAGGGACACGGCGGCACCGGAGTGACACCGCTCGAATTCTGGCAGCGGAGTATGGCGTCCGGGTCTTCACCGCTGAAAACGGTCCGGTCCTGGACGTGTCACGTTGGTCTCAGCGATCGCCATATCCGTTGCGAGTCGGCGGAGTCCGGTCCGCCGGTGAGCACGCGCGGCGAGCCGTACGTGGCCATCAGATCGGCGGGGGTGTTCATTCCCTGCGGTCCCGACCGGTTGTGCTGGGTGAGCCCCTGGCCCCACACCGTCCAGATCACCCAGGGAGTCCTCTCCAGCGTTCGGGGCTGGGCGCTGTTGACCGGTACGTGGAACGATTCGGCCATCATCCGCGGCTTGCGGTAGTCGGCGAGATCGTCGTACCACTTCTTCGTCCACACGCCACCGCCGAAGGGCCTGCGGGGGCTGCCGCTGTAGTCGTCCACGCCGACGACGTCCACGTACCGTTCGCCCGGGTAGTAGTCCCATGGTTCGCTGCCATGGATGTGGTCCCAGGCGCTCGGCGACCAGACGAAGATCAGATTGTGCAGGCGCCGGGTCTCCACCAGTTGTGCGTAGAGCGTCCGCCAGAGCGTCTTGTAGTCCTCGGGCGCCAGGCCCGACCACCAGAAGCCGTCCTGACCACCGGCGTTCATCTCGTGGTAGGGCCGCAGCAGCACGGGTACGCCGATGGCCGCCAGGTAGCCGAGATGGTCGGCGAGGAAGGACAGATCGAGGAGCAGCGCCCGGTGCTCCTGGGTGCCGGGCGTCAGCAGTCTGCCGATCCAGCCGGGATCCGCGGCGGCGGGCGAGTTCCGCCGCATCGTTTCCTCGTAGCCCTTGATCCTGCTGCCGGGCCACGGCTGGTGGAAGGACATACCGACGAGGCCCGCCGGCCGGCCGCCGTTCTGGGGCAGCTCAGAGGCGGATCCGTCGCTGCGGCTCTCCTTGCCGTCCCGGTTGTACGTGCCCTCGTCGGCGCGCGGAAGCCCCGACCAGACACCCACTGCCAGGTCGACGGCATCGTCGACGTACGCCCATTCCCTGCGCCGGGAGGGCCAGGCGGACGAGTAGGGTCGCGGCCGGTCCACGCCCCAGCCGTCCGTCTCGTAGCCGGGGCCGAGGTCCACCTCGACGAATCCCGGAAGCTTGCCGGTGATGTCTGCCGGCTTCCGGTAGTAGTAGCCGGGCTGCTTCAGTCCCTGGTAGTCGCCGTAGTCGGGATTGTTGAGCTCGTTGTGGAGCTCGATGTGCTGTCCGATGACGGTGGCGCGCGGGCGTCCGGCCCTGGCCTCGTTCTCCAGGTCGGCGAGCATCCGGAAGACGGCGCGGGCCGAGGGGGATGCTGCGGGGTCGCGCAGGGAGAGTTCACGGTCGACCGACGGCACGCCGCGAGCGGTGTCGGAGCCCCGTACGGTCCGCAGACCGGCATAGCCGAGCGCCCCGATCACGGCGCCGCCTCCGCTGAGGATCGCCGTACGGCGTCTCACATCCCCTCCCTTCACGTCCGTTGTTCCTTCTAAAGCGGGGGATACCTTTCGGTCCAGCCGGGCGTGGGGGCGGCCGGGCCGTGCAGGGCCGGGCCCTGGGTCATCTCCAGGGCGAAGTCGTCGGCGAGTTCGAGCAGCGTGGCGCGGCCTTCGAGGCCGGCGAGGCGGGCGGCCGGCAGGGCCGTCTCGCCGTGCAGGGCGCCCAGGAGGGCCCCGCACAGGGCGCCGGCGGCGGCCGGGTCCGCGCCGTGGCCGACGGCGAGTTGCAGCCCGTGCGGGATGTCCTCGGCGACGAGGGCGCAGTAGACGGCGAGGGCCAGGGTGTCCTCGGCGTCGGCCGTGGTGGACAGGGCCCGGACGCGCTCGGCGGTGGGCGGGCCCTGGGTGACGGCCGAAAGGGCCCCCTGCAGGGCGTCGGTGACGGACTGGTGGCCGGGGCGTGCGGCGAGCAGGCCGAGGGCGCGGTGAGCCGCGCCATCGGGGGATTCGCCGCGGGCCAGGGCGTGCACGATGACGGCGAAGGCGCCGGCCGAGAGGTAGGCGCCGGGGTGACCGTGGCTCTGCGCGGCGCACTCGACGGCCAGTTGGAGCACGAGGGCGGGCTCCCAGCCGACGAGCAGTCCGAACGGCGCCGAGCGGGTGGCGGCGGCCGCGTCCCGCGCGGCGGGGTTCTTCGGCTTGTCCAGGGTGCCGACGATGTCGTCCCCGAAGCCGGTCATGGAGGCGCGGTCGGGATTGCGGCGGGCGTAGAGCCACTCCTGCCGCGCCAGCCAGCCGTTGTCCTTGCGGCGCTCGTCGGGACCCCAGTCGTGCTGGGTGGCGGCCCAGCGGAGGTACGCCCGGTGGATGTCGGTGGGCGGGTGCCAGGCGCCGGTGTCCCGGCGCACGTGGGCCCGTATGAGCCCGTCCACGGTGAACAGCGTGAGCTGCGTGGCGGACCCGACCCGCCCGCCGGGGCCTCCGGCCCCTGGCCCGTGCAGCCCGTGCAGCCCGTCGGGCCCCTCCAGCCGCTCCGGGCCCGGGCCCGGAGCGGCCGCGGTCCCGAGGGCGTCGCCGATGGCGCCTCCGAGCAGCGCCCCGCGCACCCGGCTGCGGAAGTCCTGCTGCTCGAACCGGCCCCACAGTCCGGTGCTCAAGCCGGGGCTGCGCCGCCCGGCCGTCACCGGTACGGCCGGCACGTCCAGGCCGCGGGCGGGGGCCTCGGGAGCCGGCCCGGCCCCGGCCGCGCGCACCTCGCCGGTGTCGCCGCTCCCGGCCGCGGTGCGGGGCTCGTGCAGGGCGCCCGCGGGGCCGGGTGCGGCCGTCGTGCTCGAGGCGGGCACGGCGGCACCGACAGGCTCGGCCTCGCCCCGTGCGTCCGTTCCGCCCGCCATGTCCGTACCGATCACTTCGCTCATCTCGGCCACCGCCGCCACCGTCCCCCCGACCGTGCCTGCACTGGCGCGCACTTTAGTGGACAGGTTCCGCCGAAATTCGGAAGGAGCGTGTCAAGCGGTCCATAACTGCGCGGAGAACGGCCGGAATCCGAACATTTTCGGCCGCCCGCGGCAGGCGAGTGGCACGTTTTGCCACTCGCCTTCGGCCCGGCCGTTCTCAGCCACACCTCGCTCACCGCACGTTCCCCCCGCCGCCCGGCCTACAGGGGACTCAGTCCAGTACGGGCAACAGCTCCGGCAGGTGCCCGTCCGAGGCCAGGGCGGCCCGCTGCCGCTCCTGCGGCACCTCGCCGTACAGCGTCGTACGCGCCTTCGCGGGCCGGCCGGCCGCCTCCGCGACGGCGATCAGGTCCCGCACCGACTTGTACGAGCCGTAACTCGACCCCGCCATCCGCGAGATCGTCTCCTCCATCAGCGTCCCGCCCAGGTCGTTCGCCCCGGACCGCAGCATCTCGGCCGCGCCCTCCGCGCCCAGCTTCACCCAGCTCGTCTGGATGTTGGGGACGTACGGGTGCAGCAGGATCCGGGCCATCGCCGTCACGGCCCGGTTGTCGCGCACCGTCGGCCCCGGCCTGGAGATGCCCGCCAGGTATACGGGCGCGTTGGTGTGGATGAACGGCAGCGTCACGAACTCCGTGAAGCCCTCCACGCCCTTGGACCGCGCTGCCTCCTGGATCCGGGCGAGCGTGCGGAAGTGTCCGAGCCAGTGCCGCGGCTGGTCCACGTGCCCGTACATCATGGTGGAGGAGGAGCGGATGCCCAGCTCGTGCGCCGTGGTGATGACGTCGATCCAGTCCGCCGTCGGCAGCTTGCCCTTGGTCAGCACCCAGCGGACCTCGTCGTCCAGGATCTCCGCCGCCGTCCCCGGGATGGAGTCCAGCCCGGCCTCCTTGGCCGCCGTCAGCCAGTCCCGTACCGACATGCCCGTCCGCGTGGCGCCGTTGACGACCTCCATCGGGGAGAAGGCGTGCACGTGCATGCCGGGGACCCGCTGCTTCACCGCCCGCGCGATGTCGAAGTACGCCGTTCCGGGCAGATCCGGGTGGATGCCGCCCTGCATGCACACCTCGACCGCGCCCACCTCCCAGGCCTGGGCGGCGCGGTCGGCGACCTGCTCCAGCGAGAGGGTGTAGGCGTCGGCGTCCGTGCGGCGCTGCGCGAAGGCACAGAAGCGGCAGCCGGTGTAACAGACGTTGGTGAAGTTGATGTTGCGGGTGACGACGTAGGTGACCTCGTCCCCGACCACCGACTTCCGCAGGTCGTCGGCGACCCGGCACAGGGCGTCCAGCGCCGGCCCGTCCGCGTGCAGCAGGGCCAGCGCCTGCTCGTCGGTCAGGCGCGTCGGGTCGTCGGCGGCCTGCGCGAGCGCGGCCCGTACGTCCGTGTCGATGCGCTCCGGGAGCATCCCGGGGGCGGCCGCCTCGCGCAGCGCCTCCCAGTCCCCGTAGACGTGGTCGAAGTCCTCGCGGCGGTCCCCGGTGCGGCCCTCGGTGTCGATGGTGGCGTGCAGATCGGTGCGCCCGTACGCCGTGAAGCCCTCGTCCGGCTCCTGCCAGGGGCGGCCCTCCACGGGCGCGCCCTCCTCCGCCAGCCCGCTTCCGGCGTCGGCCAGCGCCCGTACGTGCGGCAGCAGCCGGGGGTCCAGCCAGGGCTCGCCGCGCCGGAGGAACTCCGGGTAGATCGTGAGCCGTTCGCGCAGCTCGAAACCGGCGGCGGCGGTCCGCTCCGCCAGTTCCTCGATGTGCGGCCAGGGGCGCTCGGGATTGACGTGGTCGGGGGTCAGCGGCGACACCCCGCCCCAGTCGTCGATGCCCGCGCCGATGAGCAGCGCGTACTGCGCGTCCACCAGGTTCGGCGGTGCCTGTATCCGGGCGCCCGGCCCCAGGATGTGGCGGCCGACGGCGATGGCGGCGGCCAGCTCCTCCAGCTCCGCGTCCGGCATGCCGCGCATGGCGGTGTCCGGCTTGGCGCGGAAGTTCTGGACGATGACCTCCTGGATGCCGTGGTAGCTGCGCTGGATCCGGCGGAGTTCGAAGAAGGCGTCGGCGCGCTCCTCGTACGTCTCGCCGATGCCGATCAGCACCCCGGTGGTGAACGGTACGTTCGAGCGGCCCGCGTCCTCCAGCACCCGCAGCCTGACGGCCGGCTCCTTGTCCGGGGAGCCGTGGTGGGGGCCGCCGGGCTCGGACCACAGGCGGGTGGCGGTGGTCTCCAGCATCATGCCCATGGACGGCGCGACCGGCTTGAGGCGCTGGAGGTCGGACCACGTCATCACGCCCGGGTTGAGGTGCGGCAGCAGGCCCGTCTCCTCCAGCACCCGGATCGCCATGGCGCGCACGTAGGCGAGGGTGTCGTCGTAGCCGTGCGCGTCGAGCCACTCGCGGGCCTCGGGCCACCGGTCCTCGGGGCGGTCGCCCAGCGTGAACAGGGCTTCCTTGCAGCCCATCGCCGCGCCCCGGCGGGCGATGTCGAGGACCTCGTCGGGGGACAGGTACATCCCGTGGCCGCTCTTGCGGAGCTTGCCGGGCACGGTCACGAAGGTGCAGTAGTGGCACTTGTCGCGGCAGAGGCGGGTGAGGGGGATGAAGACCTTGCGGGAGTAGGTGATGACACCGGGCCGCCCGGCGGCGACGAGCCCGGCGTCCCTCACCCGTGCGGCGGAGGCGGCGAGGTCCTTGAGGTCCTCGCCGCGTGCCCGCAGGAGTACGGCCGCCTCGGTCGCGTCGAGCGCGACGCCGTCGCGGGCCCGCCGGAGCGCGCGGCGCATCGCGTTTTCGGTCGGAGCGTCACTCGGAGTGGTCATGGGCCGAGCATACGATCCGCCCGCGCGGGCACGGGGCGCGTCACCGCATCACCTCACCGGCGTTGACCAGCAGCGACTGGCCGGTTATCGCCCGCGCCCGATCGGAGGAGAGGAACACGGCGGCGTCGGCCACGTCCCCGTCGGTGGCGAGGTCGGGCAGTGCCATCCGCTGCGTCAGCCGGGCGTGCACCTCCGCCTCGGGGACCCCTTCCGTATGGGCGGTGAAGGTGACGAACGCCTGCACGGGCGGTCCCCACATCCAGCCGGGCAGTACGGTGTTGACCCGTATCCGGTGCGGGCCGAGCTCGCGGGCCATGGAGTACATGGCGGAGGTCAGCGCACCCTTGGAGGCGGCGTAGGCGGCCTGCTGCACCTCGTTGGGCGCGGCGATGGCGGACTGGGTCCCGATGATGACGACGGCCCCCCCGCGCTCCTTGAGGGCGGGCAGACAGGCGCGGGTCATCCTCAGGGTGCCCAGCAGGTTGACGTCGATGATCTGCTGCCAGGTGCCGAAGTCCGCGTCCTCCAGCCCGCCGAAGTACGAGTCCCAGGCGGCGACGTGCACGACCGCGTCCACCCCGCCGAACCGCTCGACGGCCAGCCGGGCCAGGGCCCCGCACTGCTCCTCGTCCCCGATGTCGGTGGGCCGGTACGCGGTGTGGGCCCCGTCGGGGTCGATCTCGGCGGCGGCCTTGGCCAGATTCGCCTCGGTCCGGGCCCCGAGCACGGCGTTCCCCCCGTCCCGCACCACGGCGGCGGCCACCTGGTGCCCGAGCCCGGCCCCGACGCCGGAGACGATGACGGTCTTCCCTTGAAGCAGCATGACGAGCCTCCAGGCCGGGGGACAAGGCGGTGCCAGCCCTCTGCGTAGCTGACGGCTCGTCAGGTTAGGGGAGGGGGCGGAGGTTGGGAAGGGGTGGGCCCGTCAGCGCCCCGCAGCCGCCCCCAGTCGCCGCAGACCCTCCCCGATCTCCTCCGGGGTGTGCGTCGTGAAGGACAGGCGGAGGGTGCGCGGGTCCGGGGTGCCCGTGAAGAAGGGGGAACCGGGGACGAAGGCCACGTCGTGGGTGAGGGCCGTGGTGAGGAGGGCCGTCGCGTCGTGGCCCTCCGGGAGGCGGGCCCAGACGAACATGCCGCCCTCCGGGCGGTTCCACTCGGAGCCGGCCGGGAGGGCGTCGGGCAGGCCCGTCAGGAGGGCGTCGCGGCGGACCCGGTAGGCCGCGCGGACCGACGTGACGTGCGCGTCCAGGTCCCTCGAGGCCAGGTAGTGCGCGGCGGCCAGCTGGTCCACCGTCGAGGTGTGCAGGTCGGCCGCCTGCTTCGCGATCACCGCCGCCCGGCGCAGCGCCGCCGGGGCCCGCAGCCAGCCCAGTCGCAGCCCCGGCGCCATCACCTTCGAGAAGCTGCCGAGCAGGGCGGTGCGGTCCTCCGCTCCCGGGTGGGCGGCGAGCCACGGGACGTGGTCCCCCTCGTAGCGGAGGTCCCCGTACGGGTCGTCCTCGAGCAGCCACAGCCCGAGTCGCGCCGCCGTCTGCGCGATCGCGGCCCGGCGGGCGGCCGGCAGGGTCCGTCCCGTCGGGTTCTGGAACGTGGGGATCGTGTAGAGCAGCTTGGGGCGCTCCCGCGCGACGATGTCGGCCAGGGCGTCCGGGAGGATCCCCTGCTCGTCGCAGGGGACGGGTATCACCCGCGCCCCCGCCAGTCCGAAGCACTGCAAGGCGGCCAGATAGGTGGGGTTCTCGACCAGCACCACGTCCCCCGGCTCGACCAGGGTGGCCGCGATGAGCGTGAGCGCCTGCTGCGAGCCGGAGGTGACGAGCACGTCGTCCGGACCCGTGGCCAGGCCCCGCGCCGTCGCCCGGCCGGCGACGGCCGCGCGCAGCTCCGGCACGCCCTCGGTGGTGGAGTACTGGAGCGCACGCTGCGCGGAGGCCGCGAAGGCGGCGTCGTACGAGGCCCGCAGGCCCTCGGAGTCGAAGAGCTCGGGCGCGGGGAGGCCGCCGGCGAAGGAGATCACCCCGGGGCGTTCGGTGAGCGCGAGGATCTCGCGTACGGGAGAAGCCCCCACGGAGGCGGCGCGGGCGGCGAACGCGGGCGGCGGCGAGGCGACGGCGGTGGCGGCGGCAGCGGGCACGGGGGCTCCTCGGGAGTCGGGTGCGCGCATCGTAGCGGCAGAAAGATGCAGACGGCATCTATGTTTCGCATCCTGGATCCGGCAGTGAACGGCGCCCGCCCCCTCCTCATCTGATGGAGCATCAGCTAGACCGGTCCCATGACCAGAAGAGAGCAGGACCACGACGGCCGGCAGCAGGACGACGACACCCGGGCCGGCGACTACGCCGAACTGGCGGCCGTCGGCCCCTACGGCGTCCGCCCCGGCCACGCGCTGATCACCATGGTGGAGCCGCACCCGGGCCACGAGTACGCCTACAACCGCTGGTACGAGGACGACCACTACTACGCCGGCGCGATGGCCATGCCCTGGATGTACGCCGGCCGCCGCTGGGTGGCCACCCGCGAGCTCCAGGAGCTGCGCTATCCGGAGAAGTCGGCGGTCGCCCAGCCCGTCACGGCCGGGTGCTACATATCGACGTACTGGGTCACCGAGGGCCGCTACGACGAACACATGAAGTGGACCGTCGGCATCAACAAGCGGCTGAACCGCGACGGCCGCGTCTACCAGGACCGCACGCACGTCTTCACGGCCTTCCAGGACCACGCGGCCACCGTCTACCGCGACGGCGCCGCCGGCCCCAGGGACTTCCACGCCCTCGACCACCCGTACGCCGGACTCGTCGTCCAGGTCGTCGACGCCGACGGGCCCGAGCAGCGGGCCGAGCTGCTGGAGTGGCTGCGCTCACGCGCGCTGCCGAAGCGGCTGCAGGGCTCCCCGGCCGCGATGGTGACGGTCTTCCGGCCGACGCCGCTGCCCGGGGACCGGATGACGTACGTCAAGCAGGTCGAGGGGGTCGACACCCGGCTCACGCTGCTCTGGTTCCTGGAGGAGGACCCCCGGACCTGCTGGGACCGCTTCCTGGGGCTGGACGCGGAGGTCGCGGAGGCGGGGCTGGGGCGGGTGGAGCTGGTGGCGCCGTTCATCCCCACGGTGCCCGGGACCGACCGGTACGTCGACCAGCTGCGCTGAACGTCCGGACATGGCCGAGCCCCCTCGGCCAGGACGGCGGGCCGGTCGAGAGGGCTCCGTGCGGTGGTGCTGGTCGGACAGGAAGGTCGGAACGGTTGGGTCTGTCGGGACGGTTGGGACGCATGCAGTGACGTTCAGGCGAGGCGTCCCAGCCGGCCTTCGGTGACATCGGCGACGAAAGAGGTCCAGGAGCCGGGCGCGAAGGTGAGGGACGGGCCGTCCTGCACCTTCGAGTCGCGCACCGCGATGGCCTCCATGACGGGGGACTTGACCTCGACGCAGGCACCGTTGGCGGAGTAGGAGGACTTGATCCAGTTGTCCGTGGCGCCCTGGCGAATAGCCATGTTTCTCTCCGGTTCAGCGAGTAGTTCCGTTGCGTGTCGGCCACTTCTCCGGCTGACGTGATCGACGCTACCCGCCGCTCCTGAGGGGTGAAGGGATCATTCACCCGACCGAGTGGCATATTCCATTCAGGCCTTCTGTGGCCGGGGAGGGACGGTGTACCGTGCCGCCCCGGCCCGCCAGGTCCCGGGCAGAAACCCCGGTTTCCTACGGATTCATTTCACCTTGCCCGCATATTGGTCGATGATCCCGGAAATGAACTGCTGTGTCTGGTCGACATTGAGGGCCTGGGCGCGCAGGTGCTCGTACATCACGCTGTACTTCTGCACGTCGTTGGCCTTCTCCAGGTACAGGTCGCTCGTCACGCCCTCGATGTAGACCACGGTCGAGTCCGAGGCGTCCGGGAACTCCAGGATCGCGTACTGGCCGTTGACGCCCGGATGCGCGCCCAGCGAGAAGGGCATCACCTGCACCGTGACGTGCGGCTGCTCCGACTGCTCTATCAAGTACTCGAGCTGCCGGATCATCAACTGCGCGTCGCCGACCTCACGGCGCAGCGCAGCCTCGTCGATGACGGCCCACAGGCGCAGGGGCCCGAGCTCCGGATTGTTGTTGTCCGTCGCGGAGAGCCGTTTCTGCCGGTGCATCCGCACCTGGACGCGTTTCTCGACGTCGGCCGGGGCCGTCTCCGGCCACGCGCCGCGGACGAGGGACTGGGCGTACTCGGTGGTCTGGAGCAGTCCCGGGATCACGAGCGGCTCGTACGTACGCAGGCTGGCGGCGTCCGTCTCGAGGCCGATGTAGACGCTGTACGGGATGTCGCCGAAGGCGTGCCACCAGCCCTGCTGGCGGGAGTCCTTCGCCATCTGCATCAGCGAGTCCACGAGCCGGGGATCCTCCACCTCGTACACCTCGCACAGGTCACGGACGTCACGCTGGCTGATGGAGCGGCGGCCGTTCTCCAGTCGGCTGATCTTGGACTGGGAGACGAGGAGGCGTTCGGCGACCTGCTCGGCCGTCATGCCCTTGTCTTCGCGGAGCTTGCGCAACTCCATGCCCAGTCGGCGGCGTCGGACGGTGGGATTGACATTGGACGCCACGTGAACGGCACCTCCGCCTTCTGTTGCTGTCTCTCTGCGTGTCTGATGTTGAGCAGACTGCCACCGAAGCGCCTGGCGGCGCTGGGGAACGGCCGGGAAAAACAGACGCGCGGGGCGGCGGGGCCGGGGAACCGGCCCCGCCAACCCCGCGCGCCGGCGGTGCGTTGGCGGTGCGTTGGCGGTGCGATGGAGCGAGTGGAGCGGGTGGATCGGATCGATCCGGTGGATCCGGTGGGTCGGGTCGAGCGCGTGGATCAGTGGGCGGCCGCGCGGGCCATCGCACCGGTCCGGCGCGGCTGCAGCGGGATGCTGCCGGCCGTGGCCCGGGCGGGCGGTGGTGCCGGGGCGCGGTCACGGCGCGGCTGTGCGGCCACACCGTTCTGGACGTCCATCACGGCATGTGCCACGAGTCCGCCCATCGGGTCGTGCCGGATCAGGTCCCGCAGCCGGGACCTGGACGACCGACCCTCGTTGCCGGGGTACAGGTGCTTGCCGAGTCCGACCGCGTGGGCCAGTGCGGCGAGCGCCGCGGTCCGCGGGTCCGGCGGCACGCCGGTGCGGATCGCGCTGTCGAGCCGGGCACGGATCTCCCGGCTGATCGCCGTGTCCGTCGCCTGGTAGCGAGTCGTCGGCAACACCCCGCACATCTGTCCCGCGACGGCATGGACCATGCCGCAGCGCTCCAGGTGGGCGAGATAAATCTGGCGGAGCCCCAGGCGGGGTCCGCCGATCCAGTGGACGGCCCGTACCGGGCTGCCGCGTCTGCGCAGCAGTTCCAGTGCGGAGTCCAGAGTCGGATCTCCTGTCGGCCGTGGCATCACCACGGCGATACGATCCCCGTCAGGGGCTATCCGTCCTGCCAGAGCCAGCTCCACTAGCTGTGCCCCGGCCAGGCCGAGGTCGAGCGACTGCGGCTGCGCCGTGGTACCCGTGGCCGGGTCCAAGGCGAGCAGCAGAAGCTCCTCCGGAATTGTTCTGCGGCTCCTGCCCATCCATGCCTCCCCGCGTGGATGAGTGACAGGGTGACGCCTCTCACATTCATCTGTCGAGAGCGCGTGGCCGCTTTGTGGGGGAACCCGCAGCTATGTCGTTCTCGTCTAGCACGTGGGCGATGCCCCCTAGACGGGACACTGTTAGACATTCGGACAGCCGGACGTGGCGGCGATGGAGGAGGAACTGGTGGCGGGCGAGTCCCCCGACAAGTCGGTAGATGAAGGAGCGCCGGGGACTGCGGAGTCCTCCGAGGAGCGCGACCCGAGGCTGTCGGTGTTCCGGCCGAGGGAGCCGAAGGCCGATGGCGCTGCCCGTGGCGCTGCCGCTGAGGATGCCGGTGGCGCTGCCGCTGAGGATGCCGGTGTCCGTGCCGGTGGCGCTGGCGCTGAGGACGCCGGCGTTCGTGCCGGTGGTGATGGCGCTGCGGGTGGCGGGACTGGGGCCGGTGGCCGGGATTCGGCCGGTGTCGATGCCGACGGTGACGCCGCTGACGAAGCCGATGGCGTTGCACGTGCCGATGCCGATGCCGATGCGGGCGCCGGTGTGGGTGACGGCGACCCTGCCGGTGCGGATGCCGGCGAGCGGGATGCGCTGCGGGATGCGGTGGCGGCTTGGGTCGGCGCGGCCGACGGGTCGGACCCCGACTCCGACTCCGACTCTGAGCCCGAGCACGAGTCCGGTTCCGTTTCCGATTCCGGGCAGGAGACAGACCCGGTACCTGGGTCCAAGGCCGTCTCCGAGCCCGCCCGTTCCTCCGGACGGGTGGAGTCTGCCGCCGGATCCGCGACTTCGGGTTCCGGTTCCGCCGAGCCGGCGGCCGCGTCCGCCGACTCCGACCTCGCTCCGGCCTTCCGTGCCGCGAAGGCTTCCGCCTCCGCGCCGGATGCTCCGGCCGAGGAGTCCGACACCTCGGAGCGCACGACCGCCTTCCGTGCCGCGAAGGATCCGGCTCCTGCGTCGGACTCCCCGGCCGGGGAGCCCGGTGCCGCGAAGGGTTCCGCTTCCGCAGGGGCCGAGGGTTCCGCCTCGGAGCGCACGGCCGTGTTCCGGGCCGTGAAGCCGCCCACCGCGGGGAAGTCCGCGCCCGCTGCCGCGGCTGCGGGGGCGTCGGCCGCCAAGGACGATTCCGCTTCGGAGGCCGCCGACTCCGAGCGCACGGCCGTGTTCCGCACCGTGAAGCCCGTCGGCAAGCCGGACGCCGGGGCCACGCCCGACACCCCCGCCGAGGAGTCCTCCGACTCGGAGCGCACCGCTGTCTTCCGGGCCGTCAAGCCGCCCGCTCCGGCCTCGCCCGCGGAGCCCTCCGACTCGGAGCGCACCGCCGTGTTCCGGGCCGTCAAGCCGGGTTCCGGTTCCGGTGGTGCGCCGAGGGAGGACGCTGCCGTCCGGGAGCCCGCCGAGCGGGAGCGGACCGGGGTGTTCCGGCTGCCCAAGGAGGATTCCGCTTCCGCGGACGCGAAGTCGGCTTCCGTGGACGCGAAGTCCGCCTCCACCGGCGCGAAGTCCGCTTCCCCCGACGTGAAGTCCGGTTCCGGTGACGTGGAGTCCGCCGACTCCGAGCGGACCGCCGCCTTCCGGGCCGTCAAGCCCAAGGCGAGCACCTTCGTACCGCTGCGGACCGACGAGCCCGGGTCCGCCCAGGAGGCCAAGGCGCCGGCACCGGCCGCCCCGTCCCGCACGCCGGCCGCCATGGACCGGGTTGAGCGCACCACCCAGCAGCCGCTGCCGCCCAAGCCGCCGCTCGACATGCTGGCGGACCTCACCAACAACCCGCCCCCGCCGCCGAGCCCGATGCGCACCGCCATCCGGCGGTTCAAGATCTACTTCCCGCTCGTCGTGCTCCTGGCGATCATCCTCGCCGTCGTGCAGCTGGTGCGCCCCCTGCCCGAGCCGAAGCTCGTGATGACCGCGAAGTCCTCGTACACCTTCGGCGGCTCCAAGCCCGAGCTGCCCTGGCCCGGCGAAGGCCAGGCCTACATGGCCGCCGCCGGTCTCGGCACGCTCGGCCAGTCCGGCGAGCAGAAGCCGGTCCCGATCGCGAGCGTCACCAAGTCGATGACGGCGTACATCATCCTGCGCGACCACCCGGTCAAGAAGGGTGAGAAGGGCGCGATGATCGACGTCGACAAGACGGCCGAGAGCGAGGGCAAGAAGAACAACTCGACCGACAACGAGTCCACCCTCGACACGGTCCAGGAGGGCCAGAAGATCTCGGAGTACGACGCGATCGCCGCCCTCATGATCCCGTCGGCCAACAACATCGCGCGGCTGCTCGCGCGGTGGGACTCCGGTTCCCAGGAGGCGTTCGTCAAGAAGATGAACGACACCGCCAAGGAACTCGGCATGAGCAACACCACCTACACCGACCCCTCGGGCCTGGACGCGACCACCGTCAGCACCGCCGAGGACCAGGTGAAGCTGGGCCTGAAGCTGGTCGAGATGGAGACGCTGCTCGAGATCACCAAGAAGCCGGAGTGGATCGACCCGTCGGGCAAGAAGTGGCGGAACTGGAACGGCCTGGTCCCGTTCAACGACTCGCTCGGCATCAAGACCGGTACGACGACGAAGGCCGGCGGAAACCTCCTCTTCGCCGCCCAGAAGAAGATCGGCAACACCAACCAGCTGATCGTCGGCGCCGTCCTCGGCCAGCACAAGCCGCCGATCATCGACAGCGTGCTCGCCGCCAGCAAGCAGCTCATGATCGCCACCCAGAAGGCCCTCGAAGGCGCGCCCGTCGTGAAGAAGGGCGATGTCGTGGGCTACGTGGACGACGGGCTCGGCGGCCGGACGCCGGTCGTCGCCACCGCCGACGTACAGGCGATCGGGTGGGCCGCGCTCACCGTGGACGTGAAGCTCGGCAACGGAGGCGGCAAGCTGCCGCAGACCGCCAAGGCGGGCACGGAGGTCGGCCTGCTCACCGTGGGTGAGGGCGCCAGTCAGGTGAAGGTGCCGGTGGCCCTGAAGAGCGACCTCGCCGCGCCGGGTATCGGCAGCAAGCTGACGCGCGTCGGCTGACGGCGGGTGAGAGCGTGGAACCGGCGTCCCGGGCAACCCCGGGACGCCGGGACGCGTCTTGGGAGCGGGACCGTAGTGGACCGAGGTGTTGGGGAGTGCGGCCGTGACCACCGCTGAGCAGCAGGACCGGCACCGACCGGGCGGTGCCCCGTCGGCTCCCGTGTCCGGCCCGGCGCCGGTCCCCGTGCCCGATCCCGCGGGCCGTTACACCGCCGGTGCCGCCCCGGCCGCTGCCCCCGGCGGCATGCGGCGTCGCGGCCTCGACCTGCTCCGCCGCCACCCCGTCGCCGTCGCCGCCCTCCTCGCGGGGGTGCTGCACGTCGTCTGGTTCTACAGCTTCGCCAACAGCGGCGGCGACCTCGCCGCGCAGGACGCGTGGGCCGAGTTCGTGGGCCGCCATCCCGATTCGGCGTACAACCTCGCCTGGTACGGGGGCATGCACCCCGTCTCGTACAGCGTGGTGTCCCCCTACCTCATGCACGTGCTCGGCGTCCGGACCACGATGATGATCGCGGGCACGGTGTCGGCCGGGCTGCTCGCGCTGATCCTCACCCGCTGCCGCGGCGCCGTGCGCGAGCCGCTGTGGCCCGCCCTGGCCGGGGTGTACGGGCTGCTGTGCAACGCCCTGTCGGGCCGTGTCACCTTCGGCCTCGGCGTGATGTTCGCGCTCGGAGCCGTCGCCGCCGTCTTCTGCTGGCCCCGCAAGTGGGCGGAGCGCCGCTGGGCCAAGGCCGCCGCGGCGGCCCCGCTGGCCGGGCTCGCGACGGCCTCCAGTCCGGTGGCCGGGCTGTTCCTCGGGGTGATCGCGGCCGCGCTCTTCCTGAGCGGCCGGCGCCCCGGTGCGTACGCGCTGGGGCTGGCCCCCGTGGCCGTGGTCGGGCTCTCGGCGTGGCTGTTCCCCTTCTCCGGGACGCAGCCGATGAAGCTGGGCTCGGCGTGGCTGCCGTTCGTGTTCGCGCTGGCGATCCTCTTCCTGGTGCCCAAACGGTGGAAGACGGTCCGGATCGCCTCCGCCGTGTACGCCTTCGGAACCTTCCTGACCTGGGCGATCGACTCCCAGATCGGCTCCAACGTGACCCGGCTGGTCATGCTGTTCGGCGGGGCGGTGCTGCTCGCCGCCCTGCCGTACGAGGTCCCGCGCACGCGGCGCTGGTACGCACTGCTGCTGGCCTTCGCCGGGATGAACGCCTGGATCACCACCAACAGCATCACGGACATCGTCCGCACCACCCCGGTGGCCGCCTGGAACCGGGAGCTGGCCCCGCTCGTCGACCAGCTGCAGAAGGCGGGCGCCGAGCGCGGCCGGGTGGAGGTGGTCCCGGCCAGCAGCCATCGGGAGTCCTCCGCCTTCCCCTCGTACGTGAACCTCGCGCGCGGCTGGAACCGGCAGGCCGACCTGGAGCGGAACCCGCTCTTCTACGACGACAGCCTCACCGCCGACAGCTACCGGGAGTGGCTGGAGCGCTGGGCCGTGCACTACGTGGTACTGCCGGCGGACACACCGGATTCGGGCGGGGAGACCGAGGCGCGGCTGGTGGGCGAGGGGCTCCCGTACCTCCAGCAGGTGTGGGGCGACGCGAACTGGCGGCTCTTCAAGGTCGCCGAGCCGACGGACCTGGTGTCCGGCCCGGCGACGGTGGTGCGGGCGGGCGCCGATCAGCTCGTCATCGACGTGAAGCGGGCCGGGCGGGTGCTGGTGCGGATCCCGCACTCGCCGTGGCTGGGGCTGGTGGACGGCGCGGGAAAGGCGGTGGCGCCGCCGCAGGAGTCCTTCGCCTCGAAGGCGCGGGGGTCCGTGCCGAAGCAGTACACCAACGCGGCCGGATGCCTGTTCAAGGCGGCTCCGGACGCGGCGGGCGATGTGTGGACGGAGCTGCTGGCGCCGGGGCCGGGGGAGTACCGGGTCGCGGCGAAGTACCAGCTGCCGCGCGGCACGCCCTGCCCGGAGGAGCTGGTCAACGCCGCGCTGGGGGTGCCGGAGCGTCCCGTTCCGCCCCGGCCGTGAGCGGTCTCGACCCTTCCGGATTGTTACGTGCTGGTCCGGGTGCGTTCGTCCGTATATGTGCATACGATCCCAGTAGTCCGATTGGGTGCTCCCGAAGGAGTTGACGACGGGATGGGCAAAGAGCTGAAGCAGGACGTTCGAGCGGCCATCGCGAAGGCGCAGGAGCAGGACCAGCTGCCGCGTGCGGCGGGTCACGGCTTCGAGGGTCCGGTACGGAGCAAGGTGAAGGGCGGAGCGCACACGAAGGCGGCCCTCAAGCGGGCCGGCACTCCACAGGGTGACCGTATCGGCGAGCGCAGCAGAGGCCTCAGCTGATTCCGTGCGGTGGTCTGGCCCTTCCGGTTCCGGCCGGGAGGGCTTTCGTGTACCTGTGACCAGGGACTTTGGCCAACAACGTCATCCTCTGCGCCGACCTGACAGCCCGACCCGAAACGCGAGGACCCCCAGCCGTATCCCGGCTGGGGGTCCTCGCACCGTGCCCTCGGCAGGATTCGAACCTGCGACACCGGCTTTAGGAGAGCCGTGCTCTATCCCCTGAGCTACGAAGGCGCCGCGGACAGCCTAGCGGATCGTGCTCCGCGGATGCGCCCCCATAAGTACGGGCTTCGGGGAAGAGGAATGACCGGTGGCGCCGGCCTGACCTGCGCGCCGCAGCGGGAGGGTCAGTTCGCCGCCTTCCTGATGAGGGCGGCGATGCGGGTCTCGTCGGCGGGGGTGAGCTTCGTCAGGGCGTAGGACGTCGGCCACATGGTTCCCTCGTCGAGGTCCGCCAGGTCGCTGAAGCCGAGCGTGGCGTACCGGGTCTTGAACTTCTGGGCGCTCTGGAAGAAGCAGACGACCTTGCCGTTCCTGGCGTACGCGGGCATGCCGTACCAGAGCTTCGGCGCGAGGTCCGGCGCGCCGGCCTTGACCAGGGCGTGGAGGCGTTCGGCGAGGACGCGGTCCGCGTCCGGCATCTCGGCGATCTTCGCGAGCACCTCGGTCTCCGGGTCCGCCTTGGGGGTGCGCGCGCCGCGGCGGGAGGCGGCCTTCAGTTCCCGGGCGCGTTCCTTCATCGCGCCCCGCTCCTCCTCCGTGAACCCGTCGTACTTCTCGTCGGCCGTGCCGCTGCTCTTGCCGGACGTCTGCGTGGATGTCATCGCGGGACTCTCCTCTTTCCTTCGCCGGTCAGGGGGTGGCCGGTACGGGGGCGGCTTCCCAGACGAAGCCGTCCGGGTCGGTGAAAGGACCGGAACCGGTGCCGAGCACGATCCGGTGGGATCCGGTGCCGTCGGCCGGGAGGCCGACGTCCTTGGCCAGGGTGTGGCGCGGGTACAGGGCCGGCTTCACGGCGCCCGGCTGCGCGGCGAACTCGACGTACTTGCGGCCGTAGCTCTTGGCCACGGAGAGGCCGCGGTCGACGTAGAACTGCTTGCTCGCCTTCATGTCCGAGGCGCCCAGCAGGAGCACCATCTCGTCGATGTGCAGCCCGGCCGGGCCGGTGTCCTTCTTCTCCGACGTCGCGATCTTCCAGACCGTCCCGTCCGGGGCCCGTACGACGCCGCCGTACCCCCAGAAGGATTTGGCGGCGGGCTTCAGGACCGTGGCGCCGGCGTCGAGCGCCGCGTCGACGAAGGCGTTGACGTTGGCCGGCTGGGACACGGTGAGGGCCGCCACGAACCCGCGGAAGCCGGTGGTCGGCGCCTCCGAGGCCCGCAGGCGTACCCGGGCACCCAGTCCGAGGGCGGAGTAGAAGCGGTCGGCGGCCGTGGGGTCGGCCACCTCGAGGGTGACGGATGCGATGGGGTTCATGTCCCTCACGCTAGGTGCGGCCCGGCCGCCGATGCTTCTCGATTCCTGACCGGTCCGGTCACCTTCCTGCCGGGCGGCGGCGGTCAGCGCCTCCCCCCATCCGGGACGGCACATGGGCGTCTCCCCTCCTCGGCTCAGCGGAGCTCTTGGATCCGGATCAGGTTGCCCGCGGGATCGCGGAACGCGCAGTCGCGCACCCCGTACGGCTGCAGGGTCGGCTCCTGGACGACCTCGGCCTCGGCGGCCCGCACCTTCTCGAAGGTGCCGTCGAGGTCCCGGGTGGCCAGCAGGATCCAGCCGTAGGTGCCCTTGGCCATCATTTCGAGGATGGTGCGGCGCTCGGCCTCGGTGATCCCGGGGTCGGCGGCCGGCGGCGCCAGGAGGATGGACGTGCCGGGCTGCCCCACGGGGCCGACCGTGATCCAGCGCATCCTGCCCTGCCCGACGTCGCTGCGGACCTCGAAGCCGAGGGTGTCGCGGTAGAAGGCCAGCGAGGCGTCCGGGTCGTCGTGCGGGAGCGAGGTGGTGTGAATGGTGATGTCCATGGCCGAAACGTTAACTCCCGCCCTGCGAAGGGCGCTTCTCCGATCCTGACGCGTCTGCGGCCCCCGCCGCCCTGCGCTCCTACGGCCGGATGATGCGCACCTGGTAGCTGCCGTTGCGCAGTTCCCCCACCACCGAGATGCTGATTCCCGCCTTCTCGTCGGTGAACGTCTCGCCCGGCCGGAACGGCGCGTCCGACAGTTCCGCGTGCACATTGGGCCGCCGCGTGCAGCCGCCGCTCGCGCCCGCGCTGTCCGAAACCGTCACCGGGCCCCGCCCGGTGTCCACGTCCGAGTCCACCTTGTAGATGAGGACGCCCGGCTTGCAGACGGCCTCGTCGTTCCCGGCCCGCGTCCGCACCTCCACCGCGTACCCGGAGCTCTCCGACAGCGGTACGAAGGCCAGCTTGGTCCCGCCCGCCACCGCGAGCGGCGACAGGGTGTGGTCGCTGGCGCCCGACTTCGACGCGCAGCTGACCTGCGTCGCGTCCAGCCAGCCCAGCTTCCACTTGTGCCAGCCGAGCAGGTCGTTGTTGGCGCCCCAGTCCTCGCTCATGATGTCCCAGTGCCCGACCGTGCCCCCGCCGTCGGCGGTGTACAGGTCCGGCAGGCCGAAGACGTGCCCGTTCTCGTGGGGGAGCACCCGGTAGCCGGTGTCCCGGTAGGTGCCCGAGCCGTCGTCCTGGCGGCTGTAGACGAAGGACGTGTTGGCGAGCGGCACCCCGTCGGCCACCGGCGCCTCGCCGTTGCCCGAGAAGGTCACGGACAGGACGGTGTCGAGGGCGGACGGCCCGGCGTTCGGGGTCACCAGGATGTTGATCAGGTCGTACCGGCTGAAGTCCACCTCGGGATCGGCGGCCTTCGCGATGTGCTCGACGAGCTGCCGGTAGCCGGGCTCGTACGCGGACCCGCGCTCGATCCCGTACGCCGCGAACGGCATCGGCATGCGCAGCCAGGTCCTTATCGGCGCCTCGGGCCGGTAGCGGAGCCGGCCGTAGGAGCTGGTGCTGAACCACTCGGAGGTCTTGGGGAAGAACTCCGCCAGCCGGTCGAGCGCCGTGCCCTCGCCCTTGGCGTCGGGGAAGTCGATCATCAGGTTCAGCGCGCGGACCTCGCCGGTGGAACGGGAGTACCCGGACGGCGTCGGCAGGCCTTCGGACATCTGGACGCCCATCGTGCCGGCGATCCGGCACGGCGCGAGAACCGATTCGGCGGTCGCGGCCACGGGCCCGGCCGCCGAGTGGGGTCGGCCGGATATCCCCGTGCTCGCGGTCGCCGTGACGCCGAGGGCCAGCGCGGTCAGGCCGATGTACGCGCTGGTGCGGCGTGATCTGCGTATCCGGTGGCGGGTCTGCGTCATGGAGATCGCCTTCGGGTCCGCGGCAGCCGGCCCTGCCCGGTCTGCGCTCTGTTCGATCACCCTCCGACGGCGTAGGCGCACCCGCGCGCCGGGAGAGGCCGAACGTGGATCCCCGCGTGACTCAGGTCACACGGGCGAGTGAAATAACCGGGGAGCCGTTCCCCGTTTGTACGTGAGTCCCACGAAGTGGGGACCGGCTCCCCGTTTGGGGGAACCCGTACGCATCGACCAGCGCGACGACGTGTCAGCGCGAGGGAGGCCCCGGAATGAAGCGCCCCACCACCGCCACGCCGACGGTCCGGCCCCTCGCCGGCTTCGCGGCGGTGGACGTGGCCCCGGCGGCTCCGGCGGCTCCGGCGGCCCCGGCCGCTCCCGCCGCCCCCGCCGCTCCCGCCGCGAGCGTGGCGCAGGGTGTGACCCCGGTGTGCGCCGGGGACCCGCCGCACACCGCGGTCCCGCCCCAGCCCGCCGCGTCCAGGCCGGTGCCGCGTCCGCGCGCCGACGCCGTCCGCAACCGCGAGCGGATCCTGACGGCCGCCCGCGAGATGCTCGTCGAGTTCGGCTCCGGGGCCGCCTTCGACGAGATCGCCCGCCGGGCCGGCATCGGCAACGCCACCCTCTACCGGCACTTCCCCGACCGCCCGACCCTCATCCGCGAGGTCGTCCTCTTCGTCATGGCCCGGGTCACCTCCTCGGCCGAGGCGGCCCTGGCCGAGGAGCCGGACGCCTTCGCCGCGCTGTGCCGCTTCACGCACACCGCCGCCGACGAGCGGATCGGTGCCCTGTGCCCCATGCTCGCCGATGACTTCGACCGCGAGCACCCCGAACTCCTCGCGGCGAGCACCGCGTTGGGCGCGGCCATCGAGACCCTCCTGACCGCCGGTCAGGACGCCGGTCTGATCCGCACGGACATCGGCGCCGGCGACCTGACGATCGCCCTGTCCCAGCTCAGCCGCCCCCTCCCGGGCACCGCCTGCTTCGAGGCGGACCGCTTCGCCCACCGCCATCTCCAGCTGTTCCTGGACGGGTTGAGGGCTCCGGCCCGCTCCGAGCTGCCCGGTTCGGCCGCCACGCTGGACGACCTGAGGCAGACCGCCATGTGACCCGCCCGACCTCCCGAACCATTCCTTTTTCAGTCATTCCGCACAGTGAGTGGGTAACCCCATGCCGAAAACAGCCGCGACACCCCCGCAGGCTGCCGATCCCAGCCGCTGGAAGGCGCTCGTCTTCATAGCCCTGGCACAGTTGATGGTCGTCCTCGACGCGACCATCGTGAACATCGCCCTCCCCTCCGCCCAGACCGACCTCGGCATCTCCGACGGCAACCGCCAGTGGGTCATCACCGCGTACGCGCTGGCCTTCGGCGGACTGCTCCTCTTCGGTGGCCGCATCGCCGACAAGTGGGGCCGCAAGAACGCCTTCGTCGTCGGCCTCACCGGCTTCGCCCTGGCCTCCGCGCTCGGCGGCGCCGCCAACGGCGAGGCCATGATGCTGGGCGCCCGCGCCCTCCAGGGGGCCTTCGGCGCACTGCTCGCCCCCGCGGCCCTCTCCCTGCTCGCCGTCATGTTCACCGACGCCAAGGAGCGCGCCAAGGCCTTCGGCATCTACGGTGCGATCGCGGGCGGCGGCGGCGCCGTCGGCCTGATCCTCGGCGGCTTCCTCACCGAGTACCTCAACTGGCGCTGGACCTTCTTCGTCAACATCCCCTTCGCGATCATCGCGGCCGTGGGTGCGTGGCTGGTCATCCGCGAGCCCGCCGGCTCCCGCAACCGCGCGCCGCTCGACATCCCGGGCGTGGTCCTGTCCACGCTGGGTCTCGTGTCGCTGGTCTACGGGTTCACGCGCGCCGAGTCGGCCGGCTGGTCGGACGCCGTGACCGTCCTGATGTTCGTCGCCGCAGGCGTCCTGCTGCTGGGCTTCGTCTTCACCGAGTCCCGGGTCAAGTCCCCGCTGCTGCCGCTGCGCGTCCTGCTGGAGCGCAACCGCGGCGGTGTCTACCTCTCGCTCGGCCTGGCCGTCATCGCCATGTTCGGCCTGTTCCTCTTCCTCACCTACTACCTCCAGGTCGTGAAGGGCTTCTCGCCCGTCAAGACCGGCTTCGCCTTCCTGCCGATGATCGCGGGCATGATCACGGGCTCCACCCAGATCGGCGCCCGCCTGATGACGCGGGTCCCGCCGCGCCTGCTGATGGGCCCGGGCTTCCTGCTCGCCGCCACCGGCATGCTGCTGCTGACCCAGCTCGAGGTCGGGTCCTCGTACCCGGCGCTGATCCTGCCGGCGCAGCTGCTGCTCGGCCTCGGCATGGGTACGGCGTTCATGCCGGCCATGTCACTGGCCACGGGCGGGGTGAACCCGGCCGACGCCGGTGTCGCCTCCGCCATGGTCAACACCTCGCAGCAGGTCGGCGGCGCCATCGGCACCGCGCTGCTGAACACCATCGCCGCCTCGGCGACGACCGCGTACCTGACCGACCACGCGGCCGAAGCCGCCGCCGGCGGCGCGGCGGCCAAGCTGGTCCAGGCACAGGCCATGGTCGAGGGCTACTCCACGGCCATCTGGTGGGCGGTCGGCATCCTGGTCGCGAGCTCGACGATCGCGCTGACCCTGATCAACACCGGCCGTCCGGGCACGGGCGGCCCGGTGGCCTCGGGCAACGGCGGCGCCAAGGTCGCCGAGGACGCCGAGGTCCAGATCCCGGTGATCGCCCACTGACGGGCGCGCCGGCGCCCGCGCGGCAACGGCTGCGGGAATGACTGAAGACCCCGCTTGGTTCAAATTTGAACCAAGCGGGGTTAGTCTTTTCGTGCGGACCGCGACCCTGCAGCCACGACGGAGGAGCGCCCCCATGACCCCTGGACCCCCCACCTCACCGGCCGCGACCCCGCGCGGGGCCCGCATGCCGGCCCTCTACCTCAGCCACGGCGCCCCGCCGCTCGCCGACGACCCGGTCTGGCCGGGCGAACTGGCCGCCTGGTCCGCGAGCCTTCCGCGCCCGACGGCGATCCTGATGGTCTCCGCCCACTGGGAGGAGGCCCCGCTCGCCCTCGGCGCCACCGAAACGGTCCCGCTCGTCTACGACTTCTGGGGATTCCCCGAGCACTACTACCGGGTCCGCTACGAGGCCCCGGGCGCCCCGCAGCTCGCCGCCTCGGTCCGCGCGCTCCTCCAGGCCCCCGGCACCCCCGTCCAGGACATCCCGGACCGCGGCCTGGACCACGGCGCGTACGTCCCCCTGGTCGAGATGTTCCCCGGGGCCGACATACCGGTCCTCCAGATGTCCATGCCCACCCTCGACCCGCGCCGCCTGATGGACATCGGCCGCAAGCTGGCGCCCCTCCGCGACGAGGGCGTCCTGATCGTCGGGAGCGGCTTCTTCACCCACAACCTTGCCGCCCTGCGGCACGCGGGCGTCCCCGCCTGGTCGGCGGAGTTCGACGCCTGGGGCCACGAGGCCCTGGCGGCCGGCGACCTGGACTCCCTGCTCGACTTCGAGGCCAAGTCCCCCTCCGGCCGCTTGGCCCACCCCCGCACGGAACACTTCGCCCCGCTGTTCGTCACCCTCGGCGCCGCGGAAGCCTCGGGCGACCTCACCGCCCGCCGGGACACGGTGGACGGCTTCTGGATGGGCCTCTCGAAGCGGTCCCTCCAGTTCGGCTAGTCCAGGCAACCAGAAGCCGGTGGGGGCCGTCTTCAGGGTGGGAGTGCAGCCCCGGGCGGCGCTGTTCCGGGTGAAGACGGTCGTGCCGGACGTGACGGCGGTCTCTCGGACGCCGTGGTCGTACGCCTCCGCGAGAGCCGCCAGGCCGTCTCCGTTCCGGGCCTGACCTGCACCTCTTCGTGTCCTTGCGGCACTCTGCGCCCTCTCGCGGCGGGGCAGGATACTGCAAGATCGCGAAAAAGAGGGGGCGACGTGGGAATTCTGTCCCGATTCCAGTCGTTGTTTCCTTCGGATGCGGGCACTCGGGAGAGTGTCCGGGGACGCCCCACCGCATCACCGGTGGCGTCCGGCAGCCGCACCGCGACCGAACTCATCGCAAGGGAGCACGCATGGCAACCCGCGCCGTCGCCCGCAGTCAGTCCACGAGCAGCGCTCGCGCTGCCGGCGGGGAGATCGCAGACCGCGACCTGGTCGGCATGTACCTGGACGAGATCGCGCGCACCCCGCTGCTCGACGCCGCCAAGGAAGTGGAGCTCTCCCAGATCATCGAGGCGGGCGTCTACGCCCAGCAGATCCTCGACGGGCTGGTCGAGAGGTCCGGGAAGACCCCTTCCCGCGAGGAGCTGGAGGCCGTGGCCGCCGAAGGCGAGCGCGCCAAGGAAATCTTCATTCGCTCCAACCTCCGCCTCGTGGTGGCCGTCGCCCGCCGCTACCCGCGCAGCGGTCTGCCGCTCCTCGACCTGATCCAGGAGGGCAACGCCGGCCTGGTCCGGGCGGTCGAGAAGTTCGACTACACCAAGGGCTTCAAGTTCTCCACGTACGCGACGTGGTGGATCCGCCAGGCGATCACCCGCTCCATCGCGGACCAGTCCCGCACCATCCGCCTCCCCGTCCACCTGGTCGAGGAGCTCGGCCGGATCCGCCGCGTCCAGCGCGAGTTCAACCGGGAGAACGGCCGCGACCCGGAGCACGCCGAGATCGCCGCCGAGCTGGACACCACGGAGAAGCGGGTGGGTGACGTACTGGACTGGGCGCGCGACCCGGTCAGCCTCAACATGTCGGTGGACGACGAGGGCGACACGCAGTTCGGCGACCTGCTGGAGGACACCTCCGCGATATCCCCGGAGCAGTCCGTCCTCTCCCTGCTGCGCAGCGAGGAGCTGGAGGACCTGCTCGGCAAGCTCGACCAGCGCACCGCGTCGATCATCAAGATGCGGTACGGGATCGACGACGGCCGCGAGCGGACCCTCACGGAGGTCGGCAAGCAGCACGGTCTGACCCGGGAGCGGATCCGGCAGATCGAGAAGCACGCGCTGCTGGAGCTGAAGCGAATGGCGCGCGACACGGGCTTCGACGCCGTGGCCTGACCCGCCCCCGAACGAGCCCCGGTGCCTCCCCCCCCCAGGCGCCGGGGCTCCCCCCTACCCGGGTCCCCCAGTGGCGGGGGCGCCAACGCAGCGGCCTCCGGCCGCCCCGGGGCTCCGCCCCGTACCCCGCGCCTCAAACGCCGGCGAGGCTGTACTTGCCCCCGGCGGCGCCTCAAACGCCGGCGGGGCTGGATGCGCCGCGAACCAGGCGGACGGCAGGTGCGAAATCCAGCCTCTCCAGGCCCGAACGAGGCGGACGGCAGGTGCCAAATCCAGCCTCTCCAGGCCCGAGCCAGGCGGACGGCAGGAGCAAAATCCAGCCCCTCCGGCGTTTGAGGAGCGGGGTACGGGGCGGAGCCCCGGAGCTTTGAGCCGCGCGTGCGCTGCCCGCGGTGCGGCGAGGCGCGGGGCATGGGGCGGAGCCCCAGGAGCCCCAGGAGGCCAGGTCAGGCCGCGGTCAGGCGGGCGCCGAGTTCGCGGGCCGCCGCCGCGAGGACCGGCGGGCCGTGGACCGTGAAGGACAGGCCCGACAGGGCGAGACGGGCCGCCAGCCACTCGGGCGCGTCCCCGCTGTCGAAGCGGACCAGGGTCCGCGCCCCGTCGCCCGGCACGGCCATGGACCGCAGCCACTCCGGCAGCGCCCCCGGCTCCGCCGCGAAGCTGACCTCCACCGCGTACGTCTCCCCGCCCCGCAACCCCCTGCGTACGAACGCGACCGGATCCATCGGCAGCTCCCGCGGAGCGAACCGCGCCCCCGTGGCGAACGCCTCCGCCACCCGGTCCACGCGGAACGTCCGCCAGTCCTCCCGCTCCAGGTCGAAGGCCACCAGGTACCACCGGCTCCCCGTGCTCACCAGCCGGTACGGCTCCACCAGCCGCCGCGACCGCGCCCCGTCCCCCGCCCGGTAGGCGAACCGCAGCCGCTCCGGCCCCGCCACCGCCGAAGCCATCGTCGTCAGCGTGTGCGGATCCACGCTCGCCCCGTCCCCCCGGGTCAGCGCACTCGTGGCCGACTGCAGCGCGCTCACCCGGTGCCGCAGCCGCGACGGAAGGACCTGCTCCAGCTTGGCCAGGGCCCGTACGGAGGCCTCCTCCACCCCCTCGATCGCATGCCCGGCACCCGCCCGCAGCCCCACCGCGATCGCCACCGCCTCCTCGTCGTCCAGCAGCAGCGGCGGCATGGCCGCCCCCGCCACCAGCCGGTACCCGCCCTCCGAGCCCAGCGTGGACTCCACCGGATACCCGAGGTCCCGCAGCCGCTCGATGTCCCGTCGGATGGTGCGCGAGCTCACCCGCAACCGCTCCGCCAGCTCGCTCCCGGGCCACTCGCGCGGGGTCTGGAGGAGGGACAGCAGGGAGAGGAGCCGTGCCGGGGTGTCGGTCATGCGCTCAGATTGCCAGCGAAATAGGACACGTGTTGACCTACTTCCCGTCTAGGTTTCTCTCCATGACCACCGAGACACCCAGGAAATCGCCCGAAAGTGAGAACGGGCCCGTACGAGAAGAAGAGCGGACCGACGCAGCCACACCCAGCCCGCAAGCACCGGCGACCCCGGCCGACCGCCGCCGCTGGCTGGCGCTCGCCATCGTGATGACCGCGGCCTTCATGGACCTGGTCGACGTCACGATCGTCAACATAGCGATACCCAGCATGCGCCAGAACTTCGGTGCCTCCACCAGCGCCATCCAGTGGATCACCGCCGGCTACGCCCTCGCCTTCGCCGCCGGTCTCATCACGGGTGGCCGTCTCGGTGACATCTACGGCCGCAAGCGCCTCTTCCTCATCGGCATCGCCGGCTTCACCGCCGCCTCGCTGCTCTGCGGCATCGCGGCGAACCCCTCCATGCTCGTCGCCTCCCGCATCCTCCAGGGCGCCATGGCGGCGATGATGGTCCCGCAGGTGCTGGCGATCATCCACGTGACCTTCCCGCCGCACGAGCGCGGCAAGGTCTTCGGCATGTTCGGCGCGATCGTCGGCCTCGGCGCCGTCTCGGGCCCGATGCTCGGCGCGCTGCTCACCGAGTGGAACCTCTTCGGCCTCGAATGGCGCCCGATCTTCCTGATCAACCTGCCCGTCGGCATCGCCGGCGTGCTCCTGGGCCGCACGTTCATCACCGAGTCCAAGGCCCCCCAGGCCCTGCGCCTCGACCTGGTCGGCGTCGTGCTGGCCACCCTCGGCCTGGTCATGCTGATCTTCCCGCTCACCCACGGCCGGGAGAACCACTGGCCGCTGTGGGGCTTCGTGTCGATGGCGGCCGTGCCGTTCGTCTTCGCCGGCTTCATCGCGTACGAGAAGTACAAGATCCAGAAGGACGGCTCCCCGCTCGTCGAGCTCTCCCTCTTCAAGGTCAAGAGCTTCGCCGGCGGTATCGCCGTCCAGCTGACCTTCGGCATCGCGACCGGCATCTTCTTCCTGGTCTGGACGCTGTACATGCAGATGGGCCTCGGCTGGAGCGCCCTGCGCGCCGGCACCACCGGCATCCCCTTCTCGCTGGCCGTCTCGGCCTCCGCGGGCATGTCCGTCCAGAAGCTCGTCCCGCGCTTCGGCCGCAAGGTGCTCCAGGCGGGTGCCCTGATCATGGCGGCGGGTCTGCTCCTCTACATCTGGGAGTCCGGCCACTACGGCATGGAGATCGCCTCCTGGCAGATGGCGGCCCCGCTGGTCGTCATGGGCATCGGCATGGGCCTGATCGTCGCCCCGCTCACCGATACGGTGCTGTCCGAGGTGCCGCGCGAGCACGCCGGATCGGCCTCCGGTCTGATCAACACCACCGGCCAGATGGGCAACGCGCTCGGCCTCGGCCTGACCGCGGTCGTCTTCTTCGGGCTGATCGACGACGACATGGTCCTCGGGGCGCCGTACGTCGACGCCTTCCGCGGCGCGCTGTGGTGGGTCGTGGCCGTGCTGGTCGTGATCTTCTCGGTGATGTTCATGCTGCCGCGCAAGTCCATCCCGGTCGCGCAGCGCGAGGGGGGCGCCGAGCACGGCGGTCCCGTCGCCGAGAAGGTTCCGGTGGCCTGAGGTCCTTCGGTTCCCCCTCACGGACATGCCCGCTTCCGTTGGCCGGGCATGTCCGTTTCTCTTTGTTTTGGTCCCACTTTCGGCATATGGTAGGGAAAAGCAACAGAGACGGGCATCGAACGGAGGCGAATCCACATGTACGGGCCGGAGCGCCGGCAGGAGATCCTCCGCCTCGCCCATGAGGGCGGCCGGGTCGACGTGCTCTCCCTCGCCGACCGGTTCCAGGTGACGGCCGAGACCGTACGCCGCGACCTCAAGGCCCTCGACCGCGCCGGTCTGGTCCGCCGCGTGCACGGCGGGGCCATCCCGGCCGGCCGCCTCGACTTCGAGCCGGACCTCACCGAGCGCGAGACCACCGCCGCCGGGGAGAAAAACCGTATTGCCGCCGCCGCCCTGTCCGAACTCCCCGACGGCGGCAGCGTCGTCCTCGACGCCGGCAGTACGATCGCCCGCCTCGCGGCCGCGATCCCCGTCGACACCGCGCTCACCGTCGTCACCCACGCGCTGCCCGTCGCCGCCCGCCTCGCCGACCACACCGGCATCGACCTCCACCTCGTCGGCGGCCGCGTCCGCCACCGCACCCGCGCGGCCGTCGACGCCTGGGCCCTGCGCGCCTACGCCGAGATCCGCGCCGACGTCCTCTTCCTCGCGACCAACGGGTTCACGGCCGAAGGCGGCCTCACCACGCCCGATCTGGCCGAGGCGGCCGTCAAGCGCGCGGCGGTGGCCGCCGCCCGCCGCGTCGTGCTCCTCGCCGACTCGGCCAAGGCCGGACAGGAGCACTTCGCCCGCTTCGGCTCCTTCGCGGACGTCGACCTGCTCATCACGGACACGGGGCTCGCCCCCGCCCACAAGGCGGCGATCGAGGCCGCCGGTACGGAAGTCGTGCTCGTATGATCATCACCGTCACCCCCAACCCCTCCCTCGACCGGACCTACGAGGTCCCCGCGCTGGACCGCGGCGAGGTCCTGCGCGCCACCGGCGAACGGGTGGACCCCGGGGGCAAGGGCGTGAACGTCTCCCGCGCGGTGGCCGCCGCCGGGTTCCGTACGACGGCGGTCCTCCCGCTCGGCGGCGCCGCGGGCACCCTGCTCGCGGAACTCCTCACCGCGGAGGGCGTGGACGTCACGGCCGTCTCGATCGTCGGCCGGACCCGCTCGAACATCTCGATCGCCGAACCGGACGGCACCCTCACCAAGCTCAACGCCCCCGGCCCGGAACTCACTCGGGAGGAAACCGCCCTCCTCCTGGACACGGTCGGCGCCTGCGCCGGGGACGCCGCCTGGATCGCCTGCTGCGGCAGCCTCCCGCCCGGCCTGGGCCCCGCCTGGTACGCCGAGCTCGTGGACCGCGCCCACGCCTCCGGCGCCCGCATCGCCCTGGACACCTCGGGCCCGGCCCTCCCGGCCGCCCTCCGCGCCCGACCCGAGGTCATCAAGCCGAACGCGCAGGAACTCGCCGAAGCGGTCGGCCGGCCCCTGGCCACCCTCGGCGACGCCGTCAAGGCCGCCGAAGAGCTGCGCTCCCTGGGCGCGGGCGCCGTACTGGCCTCCCTCGGCGGGGACGGCCAGCTCCTCGCATCCGCGGAGGGCACCTACTACGGCACGGCGCCGGTCGCCCCGGACCGGGTCCGCAGCAACGTCGGGGCGGGCGACGCGGCCCTGGCCGGCTTCCTGATCGCGGGAGGCGCCGGCCCCGACGCCCTCGCCTCGGCCCTGTCCCACGGCGCGGCCGCGGTCCAGCTCCCCGGCAGCGCCATGCCGACCCCCTCGGACCTGCGCCCCGAAGCGGTCCGTATCACCCGGGACCTGCCCCTGGACCTCCTGTTGTCCGCCGGGCCGGGAAAGGCCGCCGGTACGGCCTGACGGGCGGTCTCCCCGCCCGCGCCGTCACCTGACCGGCGCTCTCACCTGACCGGCGCTCTCACCGGACCCGCGCGCGGAGCTCCATCGCCTCGCGCGCGGCCTCCTCGCTCTCGTACACCTCGCACATGTGCCGCCCGTCCGGGGTCGCCGTGTGCTCGACCTCCCACAGGCTGACCTCGCGCCCGTCCAGAAGGACGAAGGCGTGCTCGTACAGGCTGAAACCGGCGTCCCGCCCGTCCGACCGGCACTGCCGCGGCCCGAACGCCTGCGTGATCTGGTGGCCGTACGCCGAACGCAGCAGCGCCGCCACCGTCTCGCCGGGCCGGTCCGCGTTCTCCGCGCGCCGCAGCACCCGCCGGGCGTGGTCGGCGGACTGCTCCACCGCGTACTCCCGGTGGCGCCCCACCGAGGCCGAAGCCGCCAGCAGCGCGCTCAGCCCCGACACGTCATCCTGGTCCCCCTCGTCGTCGCCGAGCGGCTGCGCCGGATCCAGGACCGTCTCGGCGGCGGCCTCCCCGAACAGCCGGGACACGGCCAGACAGGTCTCCGCCTTGCTCGCGAAGACCTCGTGACGTACCGTCCGGTCGCCCTCCTGCCGGTACGTCAGCTCCCACAGCGACACCGCACCGCCGTCGGCCAGCAGGTAGGTGTGCCGGCGGATCTCCCGCCAGACCCCCGCCGCCGGGATCCGGTGGGTGGTGCAGAGCGAAGAGCTGTGGGCGAGCGCCGTGCCGAGGCGCTCGACCAACCGGTCCGGAAGGTCGAAGGAGTTCAGGGCGCGGCCGAGGAGTCGGCCGAGGTGCGCCTCGGTTGTCTCGTACGGATCGCTCAAGGTGGGTCTCCAGGCCGTCGCAGCTTGTGACTTCGCGGAAGCTCAACGTAGCCCCTGGCTCTGACATCACGTCCGGGGTTCGGTAAAACGTCCGGGAAGCATCAGGGGTTCCCGCCACCCCTTCAGGTCAACTTGCGTACGAATGGGCATGGTCAGGTCCGCTCCGTGGGGGAGCGCGGGACCATGGGCCGCATGGCAACGAACACAGTGGGCGTCCCCCGCCAGCAGGGACGGCCCGGCAGTCGACACCAGAGCGAACAGGAAGCGGTGCCCCGGGGGTTGGCCTGGCTCCTGGTCCTCACCGGGGCGGCCGGGGTGCTGGCCTCCTGGGTGATCACCCTGGACAAGTTCCTCCTGCTGGAGGACCCGGACTTCAAGCCCGCCTGCAGTCTCAACCCGGTCGTCTCCTGCGGCAGCGTGATGCAGAGCGAGCAGGCGGCGGCCTTCGGCTTCCCCAACCCCATGCTCGGGCTGGTCGCGTACGCCGTCGTAGTGTGCGTCGGCGCCGGCCTGCTGGCCGGCGCCCGCTACCGGGGCTGGTTCTGGCTGGGTCTGAACGCCGGCACCGTCTTCGGCGTCGGATTCTGCAGCTGGCTGATGGTGCAGTCGCTGTACGAGATCAACGCGCTCTGCCTGTGGTGCTGCCTGGCCTGGGTGGCCACCCTGCTGATGTTCTGGGCGGTCACCGCGTACAACGTCCGTACGGGCGTCCTGCCCGCTCCCGGCCCGGTACGGGGCTTCTTCACCGAGTTCGGCTGGGCCCCGCCCGCCCTGCACATCGGGGTGATCGGCATGCTCGTCCTGACCCGGTGGTGGGACTTCTGGACCGGGTGAGCGCGGACGGCGCCGACGGCGCGGCACGTGCGAGGGCCCCGGCAGCTGGACGCTGCCGGGGCCCTCGTCACCTCGCTCCCCGCAGGGGAGCGGAACGTCAGCTGCCGGCCGAGACGTTGCCCGACAGGACCGGGATGTTGCTGAGGATGTGCGAGAGCGTCTCGTCACCCTTCGCCTGGGTGGAGTTCTCGGCGCACTGCTGGTTCTGCGGGTTGGACGCGATCGGGATGTCCTGGACACCGATGTTGAGCAGGGCGACCAGCGACTGGGCGTTGACCTTGGCCGGCAGGCCGATGCAGGGCTTGTTGAGGGTGCCCTGGACCAGGCCGAGCTGCGGGCTCATCTCGCCGTGGGTCTTCTGGTTGCCGTAGATCTGCTGGGAACCGTTGCCGTTGACGGTGGTGACGCCGTTGTCGTTCCCGATGGCCATGGCCGGGGCCGCAGCAGCAGCGCCCGCACCGACCGCAACGGCGGAGACCGCGGCGGCGGTCATGAACTTCTTGAACATCTTGATCCTTTTGTCGCACGAGTGCCCGCCAATGGAGCGCCCTGGTCAACTGCCCGATCAGGGGGTTGGTTCCGCTGCTTCACTCAAACGGCCTGCGGGGCACGAGGTTTTCCCCGGCCCGGGTGAGCGCCCTCCGGACGCCTGCGCGAAGCCCGTACGCAGCCCGCAACGGCTCAAGATCCGGTTGCGGTCCGTGCGAGGTGTTCGCACGGTGAGTAAGGAGCGGACCGCCCGGGTCCGCCGTGTGTCCCCACGCGTAAGGAACCCCCATGCACCGCACGAAGCCGTCCCGCGCCCGCCTCCTTGTCCCCTCGGCTCTCGCCGTCGCCATACTGACCGGCGCGGCGGCCCCCGCGAGCGCCCTCGACGACGGATCGCGTGCGGCGCCCGCCAAGGCGGCCGCGGCCGCCGGTCCGGTCGACGACCTCATCAAGAGCATCCTGGACCAGATCAAGGCGCTGCTGCCGCCGGGCATCAGCCTGCCGCCGATCAACATCCCGGAGATCAAGCTTCCCGAGATCAAGCTGCCGGAGATCCCGGGAGTGGAACTCCCGAAGATCCCCGGCGTGGAGCTCCCGAAGCTGCCGCCGCTCGTACCGCCCACGCTGCCCGATCCGGCGGCGCCGGTGGAACTGGTGCCGGAGATCCCCGAGATCCCGGACGTCGAGATCCCGGACTTCGAGGTCCCCGGCCTCCAGGACGCACAGAGAGGCTCTTCGTAACGGCACCGGGTGGTACCGCGGTTACGGCGATTGAGCTGAACAGGTCGGATCGCGGACCAACCCGTGTCGTCAGGGGACGCTGGGCCGTTTCGCTCGGTGTGAGCCCCGCATCGGGGCAGGACATCGAACAGAAGGTGCACTTCCCATGAACTCTGCCAAGAAGGCCGCCCTGGTTCTGGCCACCGCCGGTCTCGCCGCGGCCGGCGCCGCCGGCTCCGCCGTCGCCGACTCGACGGCCGAGGGTGCGGCCGTGGGTTCCCCCGGTGTCATCTCCGGCAACCTGGTCCAGGTCCCGGTCCACATCCCCGTCAACGTGTGCGGCAACACCGTGAACATCATCGCGCTGCTGAACCCCGCGTTCGGCAACGTCTGCGTCAACGACTGACGACGCGGCACACGCGACAGTGGGCGCCCCGGCCTCGCCGGTGGCGCCCACTGTCTTGTCCGGGTGTCCCTCCGCGAGGGACCGGCTCAGCCGTTGCCGCCGCCGTTGAGGTGCACACCGCCGAGCATCGGGGACGACTGGGTGGCGCCGTTCGCGAGACCCAGCACGTGACCGGGTACGTCGTTGCGGACCTTGTTGACCTTCTGGACGGTGCCGACGACCTTGTTGATGCCCTCGCCCTGCTCGGCCAGCCCGGCGCCCACGGTCTGCGGGAGCTGGTCGGTGACCGGGACCAGGGAGTCCAGGGTCTCCGTCACCCCGCTGGTCAGGCTCATGGGCGGCATCGGGGGCTGGGCCTCGGCCGCGAAGGCGGGAGCCGAGGCGCCGAGGGCGGCGACGGATCCGGCGACGACAGCGGCGACCTTCTTGAGCTTCATTGTCAGAAATCCTCTTCTATTTCGTGGACAGAGGGTCAGCGGCGACCGTCGCGCCGCTTTCGCACTGCTAACGATTCCCTCCCGATACGGAAACGCGCTCGGGGGTGACGGGGAACGCGGGCATGACAGCGGCCGGAGAATCCGACAAGGGATTCTCCGGCCGATATTTCTTCTGATTACCGGTAAGGCCGGTCAGGCGATACGCGACCGCCGGTAAAGAATCGCGCCGCCCAGGATCAGGGCCGTGGCGAGGGCTGCCGCGGCCGCGGGCTGGCCCGCACCCGTCTCGGCCAGCATGGGCGCGCTCACGTGCGCCGGCGCGGGGGCCTCGGGCTGCTGCGCCGGGACGGGCGCGGGAGCCGGTGCGGGTGCCGGAGCCGGCGCCGGGGCGGGCGCCGCGGGCAGGTGGACGGGGAGGTCACCGGCGGGGGCGGCCGGGGGCTGGTCGGCCGGCGCCGGGGCCGGGTGTTCCACGGGCTGGCTCCCGTGCGGGGGCCGGACGGGAGCGTCCTCCCAGACGGGGGGAGCCTCCGGTGCGGGCGCCGGCGCCGGCAGCGTTACGGGCGCCTCCTCGACCGGCGCGGGGACGGGCTGCTCCTCCCCGGGCGGCGCGGGCGCCTCCTCGACGGGGACCGGGGCCGGGCGGGGCTCCGGCATCGGGCGTTCCGGCGCGGGGGGCGCGTGCTGCGCCGGCGGCGTGGCCGCGGGGTGGTCGTCGCACTCCTCCCCGCCCTGCTCCTCGTGCCGCTCCTCGCCCGGACCGCCGTAGCCGCCCTGGTGGTCCGCGCCGCCTTCGTGGTGCGCACCGTCCTCGTGGTGCGCGCCGCCCTGGTGGTCCGCGCCGCCCTGGTGGTCCGCGCCGTCTTCGTGGTGCGCGCCGCCCTGGTGGTGCGGTTCCTCGCGGGGCTGTTCCGCCGGCTGCTCGTGCTGCTGCTCGTGCTGGTGTTCCCGGGGCTGCTCGTCGTGCTGCCCTTCACCGGGGCCGTCGTAGCCGCCCTGGGGGTGCGGTTCCTCCCGGCGCTGCTCCGGCACCGCGTGGTGCCCCTCGCGCTCCTGCAGGTAGCGCTCGAAGGCCTCGGCGTTCTCGGGGCTGAGGTAGCGCCCGTAGTCGTAGCCGTCGTCGGTGTGCGAACCGGTCGACGTGGCGCACGTGTTCCCCATCGCGGGGTTGAGCGCCGCACCGCCGTCCACACTGTTCCCGCACACGTTCGGCGCGAAGGTGACCGGTACCGAGACGCTGTTGCCTGCCAGCACACCCGGCGAATGCGAGGCCTCGGCCGTCGCTCCGGGGTGTGCGTAGGCCGCGCCGGCCGCGATCGAGAGCAGGCTCGAAGCGGCCGCCGCCGTGAGCATCCCCTTGCCCAGTACCTGTCGGCTCAGTACCTGTCGCATGGGTCCTTCCCTGTCTACCGGCACGGACGCCGGTGCTGAATCGAAGGTGGCCCCGAAGTGCACCGCCGTGCACTCCGAGGCCACCCCGAGGAGGTCTGCCCTTGCGGGCGCAAGCGCTGCGTCAGTGGTTGATGCAGACGTTGCCGAACGCGGGGTTCAGCAGCGCGATGATGTTCACGGTGTTGCCGCACACGTTGATCGGCACGTGGACCGGGACCTGGATCAGGTTGCCCGAGATGACACCGGGGGAGCCGGCGGCGGTGCCCACGGCCTCGGAGTCGGCCATGGCGGGGGCGGCGGCACCGGCGGCCATCAGAACACCGGCGGCCAGAACCACTGCCTTCTTGTACGTCATTTGAATTCTTTCCTTCCCGCAGAGGCGTATCCACTGCAGAAACAACAACGAGTGGCCGGGTAAAAAGAAACCGCACTTTTTCGGCGGTCGGCCGGTAATTCACCCCAACGCTCTGTGCGAATTCGAGGTGGTGTCCGGCGCATTTGATTCGCCATGAGAAAGGCCGCGGTCGGGCCTTGAACGCGGCGAGGCCGCCGCGACCCGGAGGTGCGCGACGGCCTCGCTGGCGCGGGCCTCGGGTCAGCTGCCCTGGGACACGTTGCCGGAGAGGACCGGGATGTTGTCGAGGATGTGCGAGAGCGGCTCGTCACCCTTGGCCTGGGTGGAGTTCTCGACGCACTGCTGGTTCTGCGGGTTCGACAGGACCGGGATGTCCTGGACACCGACGTTGACCAGGGCGAGCAGAGACTGCACGTTGGCCTTGGCGGGCAGGGCGATGCAGGGCTTGTTGAAGGAGCCCTGGATCAGCGCCATCTGGGGGCTCATGTTGCCGTAGGTGGCCTGGTTGCCGTAGATCTGCGCGGCGCCGTTGCCGTTGACCGTCTTGATGCCCTCGTCGTTCCCGATGGCCATCGCCTGCGGAGCCATCGCGGCGCCCATGCCCACGACCGAGGCCGCAACCGCTGCCGTTGCCATCATCTTCTTGATCATTGTCGTCCCTTTTTTGCAGGATTGCCCGGTGCTGGAGCACCCGGATCAACGCCTCGCCACCGGTTCCGGTTGCGTGACTTCACCCGGATGCCGCCGTTTCGTACGGCGTGGTTGACGCTCAGGCGTTCACGCAGGTGTTGCCGAACGCGGGGTTCAGGATCCCGATGATGTTCACGGAGTTGCCGCACACGTTGATCGGGATGTGGATCGGCACCTGGACCACGTTGCCGCTCAGGACGCCGGGGGACCCGGCCGCGACGCCGTGCGCCGATGCGTCCGCGGAGGCGACGCCCGCGCCGCCGAGCAGCAGGGCGGCGCCCGCGACGGCCAGGGCGGTGCTGCGTGCCAGCATCTTCTTCATCTCCGTTTTTCCTTTCGCTTCGAACAATGGTGCACCTCTTAACGACTCGCCCGCTTCGAGGGTGCGTGTCATCGCCCAAAAGGCCGTACGAGCGAGTCCGACGTGATTTCCAGCCCGATTTCTGACAAAGTTCACTCCTGTTTTGTCCCCTTGATCGAAAATGGAGACAGGGTCATGGGCATGGGTTCCTCCCGCAGAATCCTCGGCACGCTCGGTCTGCTGTCCTGCCTCGCACTTTCCGGGAACGTTCCGGCGGCGGCCGCAGCCCCGGCTCCCAAGGAATTGCCCCGCCTTCCGTTCACCCAGCGTTACCAGGCCGTGCAGCACGGCGGGCTGGTGCGCGCCTCCAACTCCGGGATCAGCTGCCGCCGGGAGGAGTCGCCGCAGGCGGAGCCGTGCGCCGACGTGAAGCGGGGTGCGGCCGGGGTGAACAGCGACTTCGAGATGTTCTACAGCGAGGTCGACAAGGATCCGGACACCTACAACTCCACCCGGGCCGAGCTCAAGGTCCCGCAGGGCGCGAAGGTCTCCTACGCCCGGCTCTACTGGGGCGGGAACCTGCGGGTGGGCGAGCAGAAGCCGCCCGAGGACAACGGCCGGGTGCTGGTCGCCGAGCCGGGCGGCTCGTACAAGGAGGTCATCGCCGACACGGTGATGGGCCACCGCTCGGACGCGGGCAGCGACGCCTACCAGGCCTCGGCCGATGTGACCCCGCTGGTGCGCAAGGGCGGCGCGGGGATGTGGACGGTGTCCCAGCTGAACATCGCCATGGGCCACTCCGAGGTGGGGGCCTGGGGCGGCTGGACCCTGGTCGTCGCCTACGAACACCCGCAGGAGCCGGTGCGCCGGATCTCCGTGTGGGACGGCTTCGAGGGGCTCGCCGGCCGCCCGGGCGCCGGGGACGCCCTGGTCGAGTTGGAGGGCCTGGACGCACCGGCCGGGTCGGCGGGGAAGGTCGGTGTCGTCGCCTATGACGGGGACCGGGGCACCCTCGGTGACTCACTCACGGTGACGGCCGACAGTGGCCGCCGGGTCAGTCTCAGCGATGCAGAAAATCCTTTTAATGATGTTATGAATTCCACCATCACGGAATTCGGGCATCAAACGTCCGTACGGCAGCCGGATTATATGAATAATCTCGGATATGACGCGGACGTGTACGACCTGAGTCCGGCCCTGTCCGGTGGCGCCCGCAGTCTGAGTTTCAGGTTCACGGGTGAAGGTCAGGGTCATTTCCTCGGTGTGCTCTTCGTTCAGACAGACGCGCGCCGCTGAACGCAGGAGACCACTGCTCGTGCCCACACAGCATGGGGCCGCACAGCCCACGACCGTCCTCCATCTCACCCAGCCCGTCGAGGGCGGTGTCGCACGCGTCGTCCTCGACCTCGTCCGCGCACAGGCCGCGGCGGGCCTGCGCCCCGTCGTCGGCTGCCCGGCCGGCGGCATGCTCGCCGCCGCCGCCCGGGAAGCGGGCGCCGAGGTGCTCACCTGGCGTGCCGGACGGGCCCCCGGGCCCGGACTTCCCGCCGAGGTGATGGGTGCCCGGAAACTGCTCCGCCGGGTCGGCCCCGACCTCCTGCACGCCCACAGCGCCAAGGCCGGACTGGCCGGCCGGCTCGCCGCCCGCGGCCGCGTACCCACCGTCTTCCAGCCCCACGCCTGGTCCTTCGACGCCGTCGGCGGAGCCACCGCCGCACTCGCACTGCGCTGGGAGAGGTACGGCGCGCGGTGGGCCGACCGGGTGCTCTGCGTCAGCGAGGCCGAGCGCCGCGCCGGTGAGTCCGAGGGGATCGCCGCCCGCTGGTCGGTGATCCGCAACGGCGTCGACCTCGACCACTTCGGGCCGGGAGCCCCCGGCCCCGGCCAGGACAAAGCCCGCGCGCGAGCCGAACTGCCGCTGCCCGAAGCCTTCCGGGGCGACGGACCGCTCGCCGTCTGCGTGGGCCGCATCTGCCTCCAGAAGGGGCAGGACATCCTGCTGCGGGCCTGGCCGGAGGTGCTGGGCACCGTCCCCGACGCCCGTCTGGTCCTCGTCGGCGACGGCCCCGACACCGAGCGGCTGCGCCGAACCGCGGCGCTGTCCGGCACGAGCGTGTTCTTCGCGGGCGCCGCATCCGACATCCGACCGTGGCTTCGGGCCGCCGATCTCGTTGTACTGCCGTCGCGGTGGGAAGGCATGGCGCTCGCCCCGCTCGAAGCCATGGCCTGCGGTCGCCCGGTCCTGGTCTCCGACGTCAGCGGTGCGCGGGAGAGCCTGCCGCCCGGCCAGGGACGGCTGTGCCTGGTACCGCCGGAGGACCCGACGGCGCTGGCCAAGGCCCTGGGACGGCTGCTCGCCGAACCGCGGCTGCTCGCCGAACTCGGGGAGCAGGCCCGGCAACACGCCCGGACCGACTTCGACGTGCGGCGGACCACGGACGCGGTCACCGGCCTGTACCACGAACTGCTGGGCAGGCCCCGGCCCATGAACCAGGAGCGCATCAGCCGATGACGATGGACAGCGCACCCGCCCGGCCCACCGCGCAGGGCGGCACGGGGCCCGCCGGCGGCAGCGCCTTCGCGCCCGCGCCACTCAGCGGAGCCCGCCGTTCCGCGACCGCCATCCACCCTCCGCGCGGACCCAGGGCCGAACAGGCCCGCCCCGCCGCACGCGTGCGGCGGGTCCGCCGCAGGGACGGTGTGCTCCCGCTGCTCACCGCCGACGCGCTGGCCGCCGTACTCACCGCGACGGCCCTGCCCGCAGGGGCCATGCCGCTGCTCGCCGCCGTGCCCCTCGCCCTCCTGCTCGCCGCCCTGCACGCGCAGGCCGGGCTGTACCGGCCGCGGCTGGCGCCCTCGGCCCTGCTCGAACTGCCCGCGCTGGCCGGACGGGCCGCCGTCCTGTGGTGCGGGACCGGCGCGGTCGTGGCCGCGGTGGACCCGGGCCGGGCCCTGGGCTGGAGCGTGCTGCTCACCGCCGTGTGCCTGCAGGCCGTACTGGCCTGCGCGGGACGCGGGTCCGTCAACCGGCTCCACCGGCGCGCCACCGTCCGCAGGCCCGCCTCCGCCCTCGTCGTCGGACCCGGCACCGGGGCGGCCGCGGTCGCCGCCGCCCTGCACGGCCGCCCCGAGTACGGGCTGCGCCCCGTCGGGCTCGCCGACACCGCCGCGGCCGAAGGCGCCGACAGCGGCGTCATGCCGGTGCTCGCCACCCACGAGGACATCCGGCGGGCGGTCATCCAGAACTCCGTGCGCCACGCCGTCTTCACCCGCCCGCCCGAAGCCGACGAACGCACCGCCTCCCTGGTCCGGCTCTTCCACGACCACGGCTGCCGGCTCTGGCTCGCCGACCCGGCCGGCACCGCCAAGGTCACCGGCATGCGGGTGGCGCACCCCGCCGACCAGCTGTGGGGCTACGCCGTCCAGCCGCTGCTGCCCCGCCCGGCGCGGCCCCTCGAACGCTGGGCCAAGCGCGGCCTCGACGCCGTGCTCGCGCTCGTCGCCCTGGTCGCCGCCGCTCCCGTGATGGCCGCGTGCGCGCTCGCCGTACGGTTCTGCGACGGCCCCGGGGTGATCTTCCGGCAGGAGCGGGTCGGCCTGTACGGGCGACCCTTCACGCTGCTGAAGTTCCGTACGCTGCGCGCCGACGAGCACGAGTCCGCGACCCGTTGGACGGTCGCCGGGGACCGCGGGATGAGCCGGGTCGGCTCCTTCCTGCGCAAGTCCTCGCTGGACGAGCTGCCGCAGCTGTGGAACGTCGTACGGGGTGACATGAGCCTGGTCGGCCCGCGGCCCGAACGGCCCTTCTTCGTCGCCAAGTTCACCACCGTCCACCCCGGGTACGAGGCCCGGCACCGGATGCCCGTCGGCATCACCGGCCTCGCCCAGATCAACGGGCTGCGCGGGGACACCTCCATCGAGGACCGGGCCCGCTTCGACAACCACTACATCGACACCTGGTCGCTGTGGCAGGACCTGTGGATCCTCGCCCGCACCGCGGCCTCCTTCTTCCGCTTCCGGCTGGGGGGCAGCTGATGAGCCTTGCCGTATCCGTGACCCGGGCCCGGCGCCCCGATGTGCCGGGGCTGCTGCGCGACCACTGGCCGCTGCTGCCGCTCGCCGCGACCGTGCTCTTCCTGCTCGCCCCGCTCCCGGCCGGGGACGCCACCGCCTCCGGGAAGGTCGGCCCGGCCGACGCGGCCTCGCTGGCGCTGGTGTTCGTCTGCGCGGTGCAGGCGCTGCGCGGCCGCGTGCGGGAGCTGACGCCGCTGGGCGTGCTCGTGCTCGGGCTGCCCGCCGTCGGGCTCGCCGTCGCGACGATGACCGCGGGGGATCCGTACGCCGCCCTGCCGGGCTTCGTGCGCTACCTCCAGGTCTTCGTTCTGGTCCCGGCGGCGGTGGTGCTGCTGGTGCGCGACGCGGCGGAGTTCCGGATCGCCGCCTGGTGCTTCGTGGTGCTGGCGCTGGTGCAGGGTGCGGTCGGGGTCGTGCAGTTCGTGACCCACACCGGGGCCTCGTACCAGGGCGAGGACATCCGGGCCGTGGGCACCTTCGGCCCCGGTGACGTCATGGGCATGGCCACGGTGGTGGCGTACGGGCTGGTGGTCGCCACAGCCGTCGCACTGGCGCCGGGGCTGCCGCAGCGGGTCCGGCGGATCGCCGGGGTCTCGGCGCTGGCGCTGGTGCTGCCGCTGGTCCTGTCCTTCAGCCGGGGGTCCTGGATCGCCACCCTCGGCGCGGCGGTGCTGGTGATGGCCATGGCCGGGATCCGGCGGGCGCTGAAGGTCCTCCTCGCGCTCACCGCCGCCGGGGTGGTCCTGGTGGGCGGGCTGGGCGTCGGCTCCGACATGGTCGCGGAGCGGCTGACCTCCATCACGCAGGTCTCCAGCGCCCCCGACCAGTCGGTGACCGACCGCTACACCATGTGGGCCGCCGCCGAGTCGATGTGGCGCGAGCGGCCCGCGGCCGGGGTCGGGCTCAAGGGCTTCCCGGCCCACCGCGACGGGCACTCCTCGCTGGGTCTCTCCTCCGGCAGCGACACCGCGGGCGCGGGGCAGGCGTACGTCCGCCAGCCGCTGCTCTCCCCGCACAACATGTACCTGCTGATCCTCAGCGAGCAGGGGCTGATCGGGCTGACCGCGCTCGCGGGCGGCTGGGCGGCGCTGCTGGTGGCGGGGCTGCGCCGGTACGCGTCGTCCGGCGGCGCCGGCGCGGCCGGTTCGGTCAGGGACTGCGGGCTGGTGGCGACCGGCCTGTTCGTGTGGCAGCTCACCGACTTCCTCTACGCGGACATCGGCGGCCCGTCCACCGTCCTGACCGGGGTGATCATCGGCCTGGCGGCCTGGTGGGCCCTCCCCTCCCCGGCCGACGCGGTCGGCACCGGCACGGCCGTACGGGCCGCCTCCGGCGCCGGCGCTGGCATGCCGGCCGGGTACGGGGACCGCTTCGGCGCGGGCGTACGGGGCGCGGTCCCTGAGGGTTCGAGCGGCCGGTGACGGACACCACGCCCTGGCGGCCCGCCTCCGGCCCTCCGGCCGGGGCGGGCCCCGCCCGCGTACCGGGCGGCCCCGCCGACACCGGCACCGGGCCGGAGCCGGTCCCGGGCCCGCCCCGGGACCCGGTCCTGCCCGGCCGCCCCCCGGTTCCGCCGGACCCCGGCTTCGTCGCGACGGTCGCCCCCGAGTGGAACTCCGCCGCCGTGGCTCCCCTTTCGGGGGATGAACCGTCCGTGCCGGCCATGCCCCGGCCGGGCCGGAGCGCCGCCCCGGCGGAGCCGCGCCCCCGAACGGTCTCCCGGCGCCCGGTCCTGCCCGGTCCGGCGCCGGCTTCGACGGACCCCGGGTTCGTGGTCGGCGGTGTGCCGGGGCGGGGAGTCGCGGGCGGCGGCCGGAGCCTGGCCGACGGGCCCCCCGGTCGGGCTCCGGCCGCCGGGAGCGCTCCGCTCGGGCGGTTCCTGGCCAAGGCCGCGGCCGTCACCGCCGGACTGACCGCCGCCGGGGCGGTGTTCGGGCTGGTCCGCGACCAGACCATCGCGCACCTCTTCGGGGCCGGTCACGACAGCGACGCCTTCCTGATCGCCTGGACCGTGCCGGAGATGGCCTCGACGCTGCTCATCGAGGACGCCATGGCGCTGCTGATGGTGCCCGCCTTCAGCCAGGCGCTGGCCCGGCGGGCCGCCGCCCGGGCCGGCCTCACCCGCAAGGAGGCCCGGGCGCAGGACCCCGTACGGCTGCTCGTCGGGGCGACCCTGCCGCGGCTCGCCGTGTTCCTGGCCGCCGTGGCCTCCGTACTGATCGTGGCCGCCCCGGTCGTCGTCGCGGTCATCGCCCCCGGCCTGCCCGACTCCGACCTGGCCGTGCAGTGCACCCGTATGACGGCGCTGACCGTGCTCTCCTTCGGTGTCGCCGGGTACTTCAGCGCCGCGCTGCGGGCGCACCGCTCCTTCGTGCCGCCCGCCGCGATCTACGTCTCGTACAACGTCGGCATCATCGGGACGATGCTGGCGCTCCACGCCCTGTGGGGCGTGCGGGCCGCCGCGGCGGGCGTCGCCGTCGGCGGGCTGCTGATGGTCCTCGTCCAGCTGCCCGCCTTCATCCGGAACGTCGGCTTCGGCCCGCGCCGGGCGAGTGTCTGTCCCTCGGACCAGGCCGGATCGGCCGTGCGCGGCGGACGCCGCGGGCCCGGCCTGATCCGAGAGGCAGACCCCGCGGGCGCCCCGCGCAGCCGGCGCGAACGCGACCGGCCCACCCTGATCGCCTTCGGGGTCATCGCCCCCGTCATCTTCTTCGCGGTGTTCCGGCAGTCGCAGGTCCTGGTGGAGCGGTTCCTGGCCGCCTCACTGCCTCCGGGGGCGATCTCCCACCTGAACTACGCGCAGAAGGTCGCGCAGATGCCGATGGTGCTGTCGCTGATGATCTGCACCGTCACCTTCCCGGTCGTGGCCCAGGCCATGGCCGGCGGGGGGCGCGAGAAGGCGCGGCGCCGCGTCGAGCAGGACCTCGCGCTCGCCGCGCTCGCCGTCCTGATGGGCACGGCCCTCGTCATCGGCTACGCGCCCCAGATCATTCAGGTCCTCTTCGAACGCGGCGCCTTCACCCACGCGGACACCCTCGCCACCGCCTCCGTCATGCGGGTCTACGGACTCGGGCTGCTCGGTCACTGCCTCGTCGGGGCGCTGTCGCGGCCCTTCTTCTCGACCGCCCGGCCCATGTGGTTCCCGGCGTGCGCGATGGGCGCCGGGCTCCTCGTCAACATCGTGGCCGGAGCCCTCGCCGTGGGCTGGTGGGGCACCTACGGCATCGCCGCCGCCAACGCCGCCGGGATCTCCACCAGCGCCGTGCTCCTGCTGACCGGCCTCGGCTCGCGGATCATCGCCATCCAGGTCCGCCGGGTCGCCGTCAGCATCGGCCGGCTCGCCGTCTCCGCGGCCGCCGCCTGCGGCACCGGCTGCATCGCCGGGCCGATGATCCCCGACCCGATGCTCAGCGCGGCCCTCGGCTGCCTGCTGGTCCCCGCCATGTTCGGCGCCACCGGCATGGCCATACGCGCCATCGAAGTCATCGCCCTGCCCGACCAGATCGCCCGGTTCTCCTCCCAGTTCACGCAGAGGTTCCGCAATGTCCGCTGACACCGACTCGGCGCCCGCCGCCGTGGTGGTCCCCGCCCGCCGGACCGCATCGCCGTGGGTCCTGATGTACCACTCGGTCGCCGAGTTCACCGACCCCGCCGAGGACCCGTACGGAATCACCGTCACCCCCCGCACCCTGGAGGACCAGCTGCTGTGGCTGCGCTCCCGCCGCCTGCGCGGGGTGTCGGTCGGCGAACTGCTCAGGGCCCGCGCGGCCGGGCGCGGGGGCGGGCTGGTCGGGCTGACCTTCGACGACGGCTACACCGACTTCCTCACCCACGCGCTGCCGCTGCTGGACCGCTACGACTGCACCGCCACCCTCTTCGTCCTGCCCGGGCGCCTCGGGGTGGACAACGTCTGGGACCCGCTGGGCCCCCGCAAGTCCCTGCTCACCGCCGAGGGGATCCGCGAAGTCGCCGCGGCCGGGCAGGAGATCGGCTCGCACGGGCTGCTCCACCAGGACCTCACGGTGGCCGCCGACGACGTGCTCCAGCAGGAGCTGCGGGGCAGCCGCGACCTGCTGCGCGAGCTGACCGGGACGCTGCCCGAGGGGTTCTGCTACCCGTACGGGCACCTCGACGCCCGCGTCGTCGCCGCCACCCGGGACGCCGGTTACGCGTACGCCTGCGCCATCGACCCCGGGCGGCTCGCGGGCCCGCACGCCCTGCCCCGTACGCACATCAGCCAGGCCGACGGGGGAGCCCGGCTGCGGGTCAAGCAGCTCCGGCACCGGGCGCGGGAGCTGCGGCGGGGGGTGCGCACGTGAAGGCCCTGCACATCATCACCGGGCTCGGGGTCGGCGGCGCCGAGCAGCAACTGCGGCTGCTGCTGCGGCACATGCCCATGCGGTGCGACGTACTGACGCTGACCAACCCCGGGCCGGTGGCCGAGGGGCTGCGCGCCGACGGGGTGCGGGTCGTGCACCTGGGCATGCGCGGCAACCGGGACCTGGGGGCGCTGCCCCGGCTGGTGAAGTTCATCCGGCGCGGCCGCTACGACCTCGTCCACACGCACCTGTACCGGGCCTGCGTGTACGGGCGCCTCGCGGCCCGGCTCGCGGGCGCCCGGGCGGCGGTGGCCACCGAACACTCCCTCGGCGAGGGCGAGATCGAGGGGCGGCCGCTGTCGGGCGGGGTCCGGGCCCTGTACCTGGCGAGCGAGCGCCTGGGAGCGGCGACCGTGGCCGTCTCCGACACCGTGGCGGCCCGGCTGGAGGCGTGGGGGGTGCCGGCGGCGCGGGTGCACGTGGTCCCCAACGGGATCGAGGCCGTCCGCTTCCGCTTCGACGAGGGCGTACGGCGGGCCACCCGGGCCCGGACCGGGCTGCCGGAGCGGGCCTTCGTGGTCGGCGGGGTGGGGCGGCTGGTCCCGGGCAAGCGGTTCGACGTACTGGTGCGCGCGGTCGCGGCGCTGCCGGGGGCGCACCTGCTGCTGGCCGGGGACGGGCCCGAGCGCGCCTTCCTGCGCTCCCTGGCGGCGGAACTCGGCGCGCAGAGCCGGATCCACCTGCTGGGGGAGCGCGATCCGCTCGGCGACAGCACGGACGGGCGCACACCGGGCATCCCGGCGCTGCTGGCCGCCATGGACGTCTTCGTCTCCCCGTCCCGGGAGGAGGCGTTCGGGCTGGCGGTCGTCGAAGCCCTGGCCGCAGGGCTCCCGGTCCTGCACGTGACGTGCCCGGCGATCGACGACCTGCCGGCGGCGCAGGCCCCGGGCGCCCGCCGGATCGGCACCGGCACGGAGGAGCTGGTCGCGGCCCTGCGGGGGCACATGGAGGCGGGCGCCCGGCGCCTGCCGCCGCCGCCGGTCGTCCGCCGCTACGACATCGCGCACAGCGCCCGCAGGCTCCTGGACGTCTACGACCTGGCCCTCGCCTCCCCACCCCACCGCACCCCCCGGCACCCGGGGGGCGGCGCAGTGCCGCCCCACCCGCCGGGGGATCCGGACCCGACCGACAACTCCCTCCACCCAGGAAGTGAGCACGCTCATGGCTGACACCGCCGATCAGAAGAAGACCGAGAAGAAGACCGAGAAGAAGACCGAGCAGAGGACCGAGCAGCGGACGGAGCAGGGCAGAGTGGAGAGGAGCGAGGGTGGCGCGAAGAGGCGCGCGCGACGCGTCCGCCGCCGGTTGGTGCCCCCTGCCTGGTGGCCCCTGCCGGCCTGTGCGCTGCTCGGGCTCGCCCTGGGCGGGGCGTACGGGGTGCTCAAGACCCCGGAGTACGCCGCCACCAGCTACGTCGTCGCCGTGCCGGACGACACCACCGAACCGGCCACCGCCCTCGGCTTCGCGCAGGCCTACGCCCGGATCGCCACCAGCAGCTCCACCCTCGCCTACGCCCAGCCCCGCGCCGGCCTCGGCGTCCAGAAGCTGCGGACCCAGGTACGGGCCGAAACCTCGCCCGAGTCCCCGATGATCGCCATCACCGGTACCTCCACCAGCCCCGCCGAGGCCGCCGACATCGCCAACGCGGTCGCCGACGCCCTGTCGCTGAGCAGCAACCAGGCCGCGAAGAACACCGGCGTACAGCTGATCCTCTTCAACCAGGCCGTCGCACCGACCGACCCCGCCTCCCCCTCCGCGCCCATCAGCGGCGCCGTCGGCATGTGCGCCGGCGGCCTGCTCGGCGGGCTGTGGCTCCTCGCCCGCCCCGGCCGCCGCAAGCCGCAGGAAGAGGAGGCGGCGGTCGCTCCCGAGGCAGTGGCGGAGGTCGACGAGCGGCGCGAGACCCTCGTCGAGGAGTACGCCTCGCTCCCCGCCCAGGGTGAGCACAGCGAGACCAAGGAGAAGGAGTCCGTGCGATGACGCCGGGCTCCGCCGGGGCCCTGTCGGTGACGCTGTGCCGCGACCCCCGGCAGTTCGCCGCGCTGGAGGAGCCGTGGAACCGGCTCCTGCGCAGCTGTCCCACCGCCACCCCGTTCCAGAGCCATGCCTGGCTGCACTCCTGGTGGCTGTCGTACGGGAAGGAGGGCCGGCTCCGGCTCGTCCTCGTGCGGCGCGGCGAGGAACTCGTCGGTGCGGCCGCGCTGATGCTCGTCCACCGGCCGCTCCCGCTGCTGGTGCCGCTCGGCGGCAACATCACCGACTACTTCGACGTGCTCGTGGTCGCGGAGTACGCCGAACAGGTCGTCCCGGCGCTGGCCCGCGGCCTGCACCGGGCCGCCCGGGGCGCGGTCGTCGACCTGCGCGAGGTCCGTCCCGGGGCCGCCGTCGAGCAGCTGGCCGAGCACTGGCCGGGGGTCGGCGCCCGGCTCGCCGACTCCACCTGCATGGAGCTGCCCGCGCTGCCCTTCGACGAGCTGGTCAAGCGGATGCCGGCCTCCGGCGCCCAGCGGGTCCGGGCCAAGCTCCGCAAGACCGACGCCGCCGGGATCGAGGAACACGAGGTCGCCGAGCAGGAGGTGCCGCGTGCCGTACGGACCCTGCTGCGCCTCCACGAGAAGCAGTGGCGCGGCCGCGGAGTGACCCCGGAGCACCTGCGGCCCCGCTTCGCCGAGCACCTGACGCGGGCGACGCGGCGGATGGTGCGGGCCGGGGAGGGCCGGCTGACGGAGTTCCGCCTGGACGGGAAGGTGGTGGCGGCCAACGTCACCCTGCTGTCGGCCGGGCTGAGCGGCGGCTATCTGTACGGGGCCGACCCGGACCTGCGGGCGCGCAAGGTGGACGTGGCGACGCTGCTGCTGCGCTACGAGGCCGGGCGGGCCCTCGCGGAGGGCCGGCCGGTGGTGAGCTTCCTGCGCGGCAACGAGCCGTACAAGAACCACTGGCGGCCCGAGACGGTGGTGAACGGGCGGTTCCTGCTGGCCACCACGGCGCTCGCGCCCCTGCTGCGGCTGCACGAGTCGCAGGTGACGGGGCGCGAGCGGGCGGTGGACGCGCTGCGGGAGGCGCTGCCGGCCGCCAGGGACTGGCGGGCGCGGCTCAACGAACTGCGGGTGCGATGACCCGTCTAGAAGGGCCAGAAGCCGGACTCCTTGCCCCAGTCGAGCCGGACGCAGACCGACTGCTTGCCGACGAGCTTGGAGAGCCACTCGCCGAAGTCGAGCGGCAGGCACCACTGCTTGGCGTTGACCGGCGGGTCCACCGGCGCGGGCTGCGTCGGTGCGGGCGCCGTCGGTTTCGGCGTGGGCGTGGGCGTGGGTACCGGCTTCGGCACCAGGGGGCTCGGCGCGACGGGCGAGGGCTTGGGCGTCGGGACCCCGGGTGTGGGGACCAGCGGGCTCGGGGTCACGGGGCTCGGTGCCTCGGGACTCGGGCTCACCGGCAGCGGCGCCTGCGGCGACGGGACGACCGGGCTCGGGGTCACCGGGCCCGGGGTCACGGGGCTGGGGCGCACGGGGCTGGGGCGCACGGGGCTCGGGCGTACGGGACTCGGGGTCACCGGGCTCGGGCTGACCGGGAGCGGTGCCGCGGGCGAGGGCTTGGGGACCTCGGGCGTCGGGACCTGAGGGCTCGGGACCGGCGGTGTCGGGATCTGCGGCTTCGGGATCTCGGGCGTGGGGATCTCGGGCGTCGGGATCTGCGGTGTCGGGACGACCGGTGTGGGGATCTCGGGCGTCGGGATCTGCGGTGTCGGGACGACCGGTGTGGGCACGACCGGCGTGGGCACCACGGGCGTCGGGACCACCGGGGTCGGCACCACGGGCGTGGGCACCACCGGGGTCGGGACCACCGGACCGGGCCTGTCGGGGACCAGCGCGTCGCGGAAGACCCTCGCGGACTCGGGGTTCTCCTTGCACTGCCAGACACCGTGCGGGCAGTAGTCGGTGATGGTGTGGTAGATCGGCCTGTGCTGCGCGATCCACTCCAGCATGCGCCGCACGTACTCCGGATTGTCCCCGCGCCGGAACAGCCCCCACTCCGGGTAGGAGATCGGCTTACCGTGTGCTTTCGCGAAGTCGACGTGCTTCTGGAGCCCGTACGGCTGGCTGATCTGGTCGTCGAAGTTCCGCCCGGGACCCTGGTCGTACGAGTCCATCCCGATGATGTCGACCACGTCGTCGCCGGGGTAGCACTTGGTCCAGCCGATGGCGTCCCTGCCCCGGTTCGGGGCGAAGTCGAACTTGAACTCCTGCCCGGGCACCTCGCGCATCGTGGTGACGACGCGCCTCCAGTACGCCTTCCAGTTCTCGGGATCGGGCCCGCAGCGGTGGGTGTAGGTGACGCCGTTCATCTCCCAGCCGAGGACGATCACCGTGTCCGGGACGCCCAGCGACACCAGTCGCTCGGCGAGCCTCCTGAAGTGGCGGTCGTAGTGGCCCGCCGCGCCGGCCCGGATCAGCCGGGCCACCTCGCGGTCGGGCACCCGGTCCTCGTTCCCGGCCTGCATGGGCACGTTGAGGACGAACATCCGGTCGTCCTCGCCCTGCCGCCACTCGGCCCAGTCCTCCAGGAAGCCGACATTGCCCTCGATGCCCGCCCACCTGTCACCGGGGAGGTAGGTGTGGCCGACCCGGATCTCCCTGCCGCCCAGCCACCGCGACAGGTACGGGATCCGGGCCACCCCGGGCGGGCCGTAGTCGAGATAGGCGCCCATGGCGATGTCCGCGCCCTGGGGCGGGTCCTTCTCGGGGGCCGCGATCGCGGCCCCGGTCGCGAGCAGTCCGGCCGCGACCGTACCGATGCAGGTGCTCGCCAGTCGGCGGTGTTGTCTGGGCATGGCGTCTCCCGAGCTCTCCTGAACCGGTGTGCTTACCAAAGACGTTAGGCATCAGATCGGACGATTGGCCTGTCCGGTGACAGCTGCCTAGGCCATTCGCATCTGCGCACCCTTACCCGCTTGGTCCGACTAGGTGAAAGACGCCGTTGCCATGCACGCGTATCTCAACCATGTGCCCGCAGTTCTGCTCAGACTCGATCGCAATCCGTTCCACCACGGAACCCTTGGCGCCGTCAGATCCCTTGGCCGCAGGGGCGTGGAGGTCCATGCCGTCGTCGAGGCCGGGGGAGGTCCCATGGGGCGCTCGCGCTATCTGCACGCCCTGCATGCCGGGCCGGACGGCGGGCTGGACCCCGAGGCGCCGGAGGCCCTCCTGGAGTGCCTGACCGGGGTCTCGGAGCGGATCGGCAGGCCGGCCGTGCTCGTCGCCATGGACGACCTGAGCGCGATCGCGGTGTCCCGGGTCGCGCCGATGCTGATGGGCCGTTACCGGATCCCCCATCAGCCGGACAACCTGCCCGCCCGGGTGGCGGACAAGGCCGAGCTGGCCGGGCTGTGTGCGCGCTGGGACGTCCCGCATCCGGAGACCGTCGTCCCGGCGAGCGGCGCCGAGGCGGCGGAGGCCGCCTGGCGGCTCGGCCTGCCCGTGGTCGCCAAGTGGAGCCGTCCCTGGCTGCTGCCGGCCGGGGGCGCCGGGCTGCGGAGCACCACGCTGGTGGACTCCGCCGCCGAGGCGCGCCGGCTGTACGAGCGCTCCGCCGAGGCCGGGAGCCGGCTGCTGCTCCAGCGGTTCCTGCCGGCCGGGCCGGACACGGACTGGTTCTTCCACGGCGCCTTCGGCCGCGGCGGGCGCCCGCTGCTCGCGGGGTCGGGCCGCAAGGAGCTCTCCTGGCCGGTGCGGACGGGGCTGACGGCGGTGGGGCGCTGGCTGCCGGATCCGGCGGTGGAGGAGGCGGGGCTGCGGCTGGCCGAACGCCTCGGCTACCAGGGGATCCTGGACATGGACTTCCGCCGCGACGAGCGCGGCACCTTCCGGCTGGTGGACTTCAACCCCCGGCCGGGGGCGCAGTTCCGGCTGTTCACGGACGACGCCGGGCTGGACGTCGTACAGGCGATGTACCTGGATCTGACGGACCAGCGGGTCCCGGAGTCCTCGGGGGGACCGGGCCGGGTGTTCGTCGCCGAGAACTACGCCCTCCTGTCGGCGGTACGGGGCGGTTCCTTGCCGCGTCGCCCGGCGGCCGGCCCCGCACACGCTGCGGCCCCGGTGGCTCCGCCGTCCCGGACCGCCCAGGCCCCCCGGACCGCCCAGGCCGCCCCGGCCGTGGCCGCCCAGCGCAGCGCGCCGGGTGCGGCGACCGCGGGCCCGGATCCCGTCCAGGCGGCCGGGAGCGGCCGTGCCGCCGAGGCCGCTCCGACCGGGCCGACCCGGTGGGGCCGGGCCGGGTGGGGGCCCGCGGGGGAGCGGGGCCGGGTGGAGACGGCCTGGTTCGCGGCCGACGACCTGCTGCCCTTCCTGGCCATGCTCGGCGCCTTCCTCGGCCGCGGTTTCGGCAAGGGCGCGCGCGCCCTGCGGGGCGTCCCCGCCCAGGCAGACGGGCGGCACACCGCCAAGGCGCCGGCGCACACTCCGCGCCAGCGCGGCGCGGAGCAGCCGTCCGCCGCCCTGGGGGGTACGGCCTCCCGTCCGGCCCCGCCGGAGGCCCCGGCGGCGCCGGACGAGCTGGTCACCCGGTAGCGACACCGACCGGGCCGAGTACGCAGACGATGGAGCTGAAGGGACAGCCGTGACGCGGATGGACGATCTCGTGGTGATCGGCGCGGGCCCGTACGGGCTGTCGATCGCCGCGCACGCTGCGGGCGCGGGGCTCGACGTACGGCTGCTGGGGCGGCCCATGGCCTCCTGGCGCGACCACATGCCCGTGGGCATGTACCTGAAGTCGGAGCCCTGGTCCTCCAACCTGTCCGCGCCGGACGGCCGCTACACCCTGGCCGATTACTGCGCCACCCGCGGTCTGGTCGCGGAACACGGCACTCCGCTGCCCATCGGCACGTTCAGCGCGTACGGGATGTGGTTCGCCCGGCACGCGACGCCCGAGGTGGAGGAGGTGACCGTCACGGAGGTGACCCCGCAGGGCGACGGCTTCCGCGTCCGCACCGCCGAGGGACCGCCGCTGCTCGCGCGCACGGTCGCCCTCGCGGTCGGGGTGATGCCCTTCGTCCAGCTCCCCGCTGCGCTGCGGGACCTGCCGCCGACCCACTACTCGCACAGCAGCGGCCACCGGGACCTGGCCCGCTTCGCCGACCGCGAGGTCGCCGTCCTCGGGGCCGGGCAGGCGGCCTTGGAGACGGCCGCACTGCTGGCCGAACAGGGCGCCCGGCCCTGCCTGGTGGCCCGGCGCTCCCGGCTGAACTGGAACACCGTGCCGCAGCCCCTGAGCCGGCCGCCGCTGCGCGCCCTGCGCGAACCGCACAGCGGGCTCGGCACCGGCTGGCGCAGCTGGGTGTGGTCGGAGCTGCCCTGGGCGGTGCGCCGGCTGCCCGCCGCCACCCGGGAGCGGATCGCGGCGACCGCACTGGGCCCCGCCGGGGCGTGGTGGCTGCGGGACCGCTTCGAGCGGCGCGTGCCCGTGATGCTGGGCCACCACCTGCAACGGGCCGTCGCGGTGGGCGGCCGGACCCGGCTCGGGCTGACCACCAGGGCGGGGGAGTCGGTGGTGCTGGACACCGCGCACGTGATCGCGGCCACCGGCTTCAGCCCGGACCTGGCCCGGCTGGAACTGCTCGACGCGGGGCTGCGGGCCGCGCTGGCGACCGTCGGCGACAGCGGGACGCCGGAGCTGAGCCCCGGCTTCGAGTCCTCGTGGCCGGGACTGTTCTTCGCGGGCCTGCTGACGGCTCCCTCATTCGGCCCTTCCATGCGATTCGTGCACGGTGCGGGCTTCACGGCGGGGAGACTGGTGAGAGGAGTCCGCAAGCGCCTCGGCGCCAGGGGTCCGCTGCCGGGTTCCACCACGACCTACGACCGGGCTGCCGCCGGGCAACCCCAGACGTATCTGCGGTGAGAGGGGTCCGCGATGAGCGCGGAGCGAGCACAGGGCCGCGGCTGGGTACGCATTCCCGCCAGCCGCGGGGAACAGCCCGCCACGGCCAGACCCGCGGGGTACGACAGGACGTCCGGGTACGACAGGACGTCGGGGTACGACAAGGCGCCGGCGTACGACAAGGCGACGGGGTACGACACCAGGTCCGCCGCCTACGACCACGCCCCGTACGCGACGGCCCCCCACATCGTCCAGCCCACCATCTACCTCACCCTCGTCAAACGCTGGCGAGAGGCCGGGCGCACTCTTCCGGGGCATCCTGACGAGGAGTGGGAGCGGCTGATCTCCCAGCCGTGCTGGCCCGGGCGTTAGGTGGTGTGACTCGTGGCAGCGGCGGAGCACGAGTGGTCGCAGCAGGGCCGCAAGCCCCCCGGGACCGGCCCCGGGGAGCGGCTCGCGCTGAACGGCATGGGCAGCTTCGACTGGGACCTGGGCGCGGGGACGCTGGAGCTGGACGAGGCCGGGGCGGCCGTCTTCGACCTCGACCCGGAGGAGGTCGACGGAACCCCGGAGGCGCTCGGGCTGCGGATCCCGGCCGCGGACGCCGCCCGGCTGAGCGAGACCGTCTCGGACGTGCTGGAGCGCGGCGCGGACACGTACGGCGCGTACTTCATGGTGCAGCGGCGCGACGGCCGCGACCAGTGGACGCACACGCAGGGCCGGGTGCTTCGCGACGAGGAGGGCCGGGCGCACCGCATCCTGGGGATCGTCCGGGACGCGACGGGGGAGCTCGCCCAGGCCACCCAGCTGCGCAAGCTGGAGTCGGCGCGCGCCAAGCAGACGACCATCGTCCAGCGGACCACGGAGGTCCTGTCGCGGGCGGTGACGGTCGACGACGTCACGGCGGCCCTGACCGGAGCCGGCGCGCTGGAGCGCCTGGGCGCGGAGGGGCTGGCGCTGGGGCTGGTCGAGGGCGGCACGATCAAGATCATCGCGCTGAGCGGGGAGTCGCTGGAGATCCTCAGCGAGCGGCGGTTCACCCGGCTGGACGGCTCGCTGCCGCTGTCGCAGGCGGTGATCACCCGGCAGGCACGTTTCGTCACCTCGCTCGCGGCGCTCGGCGAGGAATTCCCGCTGCTCAGTGACTACCTGAGCCGCATCCGGTACGACGCTGCCGCCTATCTGCCGCTGATCGCGCAGGCCAAGGCCATCGGCGGGCTCGTCCTCTTCTACCGGCACCGCACGGAGTTCAGCCCGGAGGAGAAGAACCTCTGCCTGGGCCTCGCGGGCATCGTGGCGCAGTCCCTCCAGCGGGCGCTCCTCTTCGACCAGGAGCGCGAGTTCGCCACGGGCCTCCAGGCCGCCATGCTGCCCCGCCGGATCCCCGAGATCACGGGCGGGGAGATCGCGGTCCGCTACCACTCCGCGTGGAGCGGGCGGGAGGTCGGTGGGGACTGGTACGACGTGATCGCGCTGCCGCGCGACCGGGTCGGCATCGTGGTGGGCGACGTACAGGGCCACGACACGCACGCGGCGGCCATCATGGGCCAGCTGCGGATCGCGCTGCGGGCGTACGCGGGCGAGGGCCATCCGCCCTCCACCGTGCTGGCGCGCGCCTCGCGCTTCCTCGCCGAGCTGGACACCGAGCGCTTCGCGACCTGCATGTACGCGCAGGTGGACCTGGAGACCGGAGGCGTACGGGCGGTCCGCGCGGGCCACCTCGGCCCGCTGATCCGGCACACGGACGGGCGCACGGGCTGGCCCAACGTGCGCGGCGGGCTGCCGCTCGGCCTGGCCTCCGTGTTCGAGCAGGAGGACTTCCCCGAGACCCGCCTCGACCTGGTCCCCGGGGAGACGCTGGTGCTGTGCACGGACGGCCTGGTGGAAGAGCCCGGAACGGCCATCAGCCAGGGCATGGAGGCCCTGGCCCACGCGGTGCGCAGCGGCCCCCAGGGGGCCGGGGCGCTCGCCGACCACCTCCTGGACCGGCTCTGGGAGCGCTGGGGCTCGGGGGACGACGTGGCCCTGCTCGTGCTGCGCCGGGCCCCCGACCCGGGCACCCACCGGGCGCCGCGCATCCACCAGTACGTCCACCAGGCGGACCCCGAGGGCCTCTCCGACGCCCGCTACGCCCTGCGCCAGGCCCTGCGCGACTGGGGCATGCCGGAACTCGCCGACGACGTGGAGCTGGCGGCCGGGGAACTGCTGGTCAACGCCCTCCTGCACACCGACGGCGGGGCGGTGCTGACCATGGAGGTGCTGCCGGAGCCGGTGCGGCGGATCCGGCTGTGGGTCAAGGACCGCTCCAGCGTGTGGCCGCGGCGGCGCACACCGGGTGAGGCGGCCACCACGGGGCGCGGGCTGCTGCTGGTGGACGCGCTGGCCTCGCACTGGGGGGTGGAGTCCCGGGGCGACGGCAAGGCGGTGTGGTGCGAGTTCGACGCCGCGGGCAACCCGCGGAGCACGGCGTGACGCGGCGGTCACGCCGAGTTGTGGGGCTCCGGGGGTGGAGTGATGATGCGAACCATGGAACGGAACGTGCTGTGCGCAGGCTGAGGTGGGGCGCCGTGACGGGCGCCCTGGCCCTGCTCCTGCTGGCCGCCGGAGTACCGACCGTCGTGGACCGGACGGCGGGGCGCCCGCACGCGGTCCCCGGGTGCCAGTCGGTGGCGTTCATGTCGATGACGGGCGTCGCGCCCGAGTGCCGGTAGCGGCGGCTACCGGACCCGTGGGCCCGCAGCCCGCAGGTCGTGGCCCGTACGGGCGGAGCGGCCGGGGGCGGGCGGGCCGGGACGCGAATGGGCCGGGACGCGACGGGCCCCGCGGGCCTACTCCTGCCCGACGAGTCGGATCTCCCGCCGGTCCTCCGCGACCGTGTCGATGGAGCGCGGCATCAGGCCCGAGAACTGGACCTCGTTGAGCTGGGCCTCGGCCAGCGCCGGCCCCGGGTGGACGTTCGGGGTGAGCCGCAGCGAGCCGCTGGCCCGCCACTCGTGCTCGGCGCCGTCACACTGCGCCTGGCCGCCGCCCAGGCCGATGCGCGTGCCGTCCTGGTACACGCCCGCCGAGATCTGGAGCGTCGCCCCCATGGGTGACGGGACGGTGCAGTGGTACGTCCCGGAAAGAGTGATCGTGCCGTCCTCGGAAATGTGAGCGTATGGCTGTACGGAAATTCCCTGGTCGAAAGAGGTGGCGGTGGCGGGGGCGGTGAAAACGGCCGCCCCGGCCACTGCCGAGAGCGCTGCCAGGGCCATGCGGGTCGCGTGAATGCGCATTGTTCCTCCGGGTGGATGAGTGCCGGCGGTAATCCGCCGGAACGCATTGTGCTGGCAGTTGGCCGCAACCGGCCGCACACACTCCCCCGGCGCACCCGTGTCGGTGAGTGCAATTGCCCGCTCGGGGGCGTGAGACTGACCGAAATACATCCCCGAAGGGATTTCGAATGCGTCAGTCCGCCGTCCGCCGCCACGTCCCCGTCCTCGCCGCCGCCGTACTCCCCCTGCTCCTTTTCGGCGTCACGGCCTGCCAGAGCGCTCCCGAGGGGGCCGCGCTCGCCCCCGCCGCCGCGCCCGCGGTCCCGGTGGACGACGGGGCGCCCGGCGCCGAGGAGGCCCCGGCCCGGGCCGGGGCGAAGGGCGCCCGTGTGGGTGATGCCGTACGCGTGCACGGGCAGCAGGTCGGCCGCCACCTGCAGGTGGTGCTGAACGCGTACGTCGACCCGGCGGTCGGCGTCGAGAAGAACTACGCCCCGCAGGCGGGCACGCGCTGGGTGGCCGCCTCGATGTCCTTCGTCAACGTGGGCGGGGCCTCGTACGGGGCGCTCGGGCGCATGTGGGCGCTCGACAGCGCGGGGCAGCGCCATCCGGTGGTGCCGACCGGTGAACTGACGACCGGCAAAACGCTCGTCTTCGATTCCCTCGCGGTCGGTGAGCGGGCCGAGGGATGGGTGGTGTTCGAAGTCCCGGAAAACGCGCGCATCGAGCGGCTCCAGTACCAGGACGCGAACATCCAGGCGAATTCCGGAGAGGGATTCTGGTCCGTGTAAACGCGTCTAGCCCGCCCGGGTGAAAGGCCGTGAAAGGGCCGGGTGCGGGACCACTAGGGTGCGGCGCATGACTTCTACTCAAGCCGACATCGACCGGTCCCAGCTCGGCACCCTTTCGGTGCTCGCCTGGATCGGCGACCCCTCCGAGGCCCACGACATCCCGTACCTCCTCGCCTACAGCCTCGGGGACGGCCCGCAGGGCCGGGAGGCCGGCGAGGCGGCGGCCCGCGGGTTGCTGGAGGAGATCGGCCTGCCCATCGGTGACGTCGTCATGGACGGCACCCGCAGCCCGCGCACCTTCGCGGTGCAGATCGTGCTCATGGCGGGCGACCAGGTCACGCTGACGATGCCCGGCCTGAACGCCACGTGCACCGCCCCCAAGGAGTGGGTCGCCGCCGCGCTCGAGAGCGGACAGGCCTACTTCCTCTTCGCCACGCGCGCCTGGCCGGAAGCGGCTCCGGGCAAGCCGGTGACCGCGGAAGTCCTCCAGGCGTTCGCGGGCGACGAAGAGGTGCTCACCAGCAGCGCCCACTGCGTCCTCGCGGTGCAGACCCTGCAGTAGGCCCGGCGGGAGCCGCGGCGGTGGCCGCCGCCGCGGCACGTGGCGACGCACAGCTCCGGCCGCCGGGCTCCCAGCCTGCCCGGTGGCCGGTCGTGCCGGTCAGGGCCGTTCGAACGCGAACTTCAGCGAGCGGACCCGGTTGTCGAAGTTCGAGCCCGCCAGATCGGGCAGGCCCACCGCGCGCAGTCCGACCGGGCGGGTCAGCAGCTCCCGGAAGAGGGCCTTCATCTCCACCCGGGCCAGGTGCGCGCCGAGGCAGAAGTGCGGGCCGCCGCCGCCGAACCCGAGGTGCGGATTGGGCGAGCGGGTGATGTCGAAGGCGTCGGGGTCGGGGAAGACCGCCTCGTCGCGGTTGGCGGAGGCGTAGTACAGGACCACCTTGTCGCCCGGGCGGAACAAGTGCCCGTCCAGGGTGTGTTCGGCGGCCACCGTCCGGCGGAACTGGATGATCGGCGTCGAATGGCGGATCATCTCGTCCACCGCGCCGTCCGCGTACGTCTCGAAGTCCGAGAGCAGCAGGTCGCGCTGGTCCGGGTTGTCGGTCAGCAGGGTCAGCCCGTGCGTGATCGCATTGCGGGTGGTTTCCACCCCGGCGACCATCAGGAGCGAGAAGAAGGCGCCGAGTTGGCGGGCGCCGAGGGCCTGGCCGTCCACGTTCGCGCAGACCAGGGCCGAGATCAGGTCGTCGGTGGGGTTCTTGCGCCGCTCCCGCCCGATGCCGGCCACCATCCGCTGCATACGGGCCAGGGCCCGCAGGCCGCGCCCGGGCATCCGCAGCCGGGCCGCCAGGCCGCGTTCGACGCCGATGTTCTCGGAGGCGTGGTTGACGCGGTCGGCGATCTCGGCGCGGTGGCGCTCGGGGATGCCCATCATGTTGCAGATGACCTCCAGGGGCAGCCGGGAGGCCACCGCCGACACGAACTCGTCGGGCCGGTCGGCCAGTACGTCGTCGACGATGCGGGCGGCGACGGTGTGGATGTCCTCCTCGGCGGCCGCCAGCAGGCGCGGGGTGAAGGCCCGCTGCACGATCTTGCGGAGCTGGGCGTGGTCGGGGCCGTCGAGGTTGACCATGGAGTCCCCGAACAGCGCGCGGACCCAGCGGGGCGGCTCGGGGGTGGTGACGCCGGGGGCGCTCGCGAACACCTTGGGGAGGCGGCTCGCCTCCTGGACCTGGGCGTGGCGCACGAGGGCCCAGTGGCCGGCGGCGGTCCCCTCGGGGACGAAGACGGGGGACTCGAGGGCGCGGAGGCGGGCGAACACCTCCAGGCGGTGGGCGGGGGGAGCCTGCCAGAAGCCGGGCTCGGCCAGTTCCCTGCCGGGGTCTTTGCCAGGGCGTGGTGCGGGGAGTGTCATGGCCGTGCCTCTTCCTTCGGCGGGGGCGTTCTGCGTGAAAACGGGTGCGGGGGCGCGGGAGTGACGGTTCGGCGCGGCACCGTTGCCGGGCTACGCCCCGGAGCCCGGGCCTCAGACGCCGGCGGGGCCGGGTCCGGCCGGCGCAGGCCGGGAGGTGCCCGCGGACAGGGCCATGCCGATCGCCACCGTCGCCGCCGTGACCACGCCCGCGTAGAGGACCGCGTACGGGCCCGCCCACGTGCAGGCTAGGACGGCCACGGCCGCGAGCGGGAGGGTCAGCTGCTGGGCCAGGCCGCGCTTGAAGTGGCGGGAGTGCAGGAACCACACCGTCAGGAGGAACACCGCGGACGGGACGGTCACGGCGGCGTTGGCGGCGAGTTGTGAGAGGTGCGCCTTGCCGACGGCGTGCTCGACCGCGACCTCGATGCCCGCTCCGATCGCCGCGCCCGAGGCGAAGATCACCAGGTGGCCGTACCCCCAGGGGATGGCCTCCCGGTTGGTGTTCAGCCGCTCGTGCATCGGCACCGCGAAGTAGATCCACCACGCCGAGAAGACGATCAGCAGCCCACCCGCCGCGATGGGCAGCAGCTCGCCCAGCGCCTCGTGCTCGTCGATCGCCGACTTGACCGCCACCGTGGCCGCCGCGATCGTCTCGCCGAGCACGATGATGGTGAACAGCCCGTACCGCTCCACGATGTGGTGGGCGTGCCAGGGCGTCTGGTGTCCGCGCTCGGCCAGCAGCGGGACCATCAGCTCGGCCGCGACCATCACCAGGAACAGCCAGCGCCTGGCGGACTCGGGTGCGAACAGCAGTCCCACCCAGCCGGCCTGGCAGATCACCAGCCCGGCCGCGTACTTCAGCGCCGCCGTGCGGGCCGCGCCGCTCTCGCCGGCGGCGGCCCGGAGCCACTGAGCCGTCAGGGCGACGCGCATGATGATGTAGCCGATGACGGCGACGGTCCAGTCGTTCCCGTCGAAGGCCCGGCTCACCCCGGCCGCGTAGACGAGGACCCCGGCGATCTGGACGAGGGTCGCCACCCGGTACGGAACGTCGTCGCAGTCGTAGGCGGAGGCGAACCACGTGAAGTTCATCCACGCCCACCACACGCCGAAGAAGACGAAGAAGTAGCCGAGGACCCCCGTGCCGGGATGGCCCTCCGCCAGCGCGTGCACGAGCCGGGCGCCGGCCTGCGCGATCGCGACGACGAAACAGAGGTCGAAGAACAGCTCCAGCGGCGTGGCCGCGCGGTGCTGCTCGTCGCGGCTGCGGGCGGTCATGGGGGAGTAGGCCATGGCGGAAAGCAGACCAGAGGATGCCCTGCCCGGCGGGCCAGGCGCGCGGTCCTCCGGGCGCCGGTGCCCCGCGCGGAGGGTTCGGGGCGCTCCGTGCACGAGCCGGGCCGGCGGCGGAGGGCCGGCCGGCTGCTCCGGGACGGGACCTTGTCCTGTCGCCCGCACGACGTTCGCCCCTGCCGCCGGGTGGGCCCCGGGACGGAGTCTGGAGCGGTCACTGCTCTCCCAACGTTCAGGACCACGCCATGAGTTCCGCCACCTTGCCGCAGGCACCGGAGGTGCTCGCCGATCCGGCGCAGTACCGCCCGGGCCGCACCATCACGGACTGGACGCCGCAGGACCCGGCCTTCTGGCGGTCCACCGGAAAGCGGGTCGCGACCCGCAATCTGTGGATCGCGGTGCCGGCCCTCCTGGTGGCGTTCGTGGTCTGGCAGGTGTGGAGCATCACCGCGACCAGCCTGAAGGACGTCGGTTTCGCCTTCAGCCAGTCCCAGCTGTTCTGGCTGACCGCGGTCCCCGGCATCACCGGCGGCACGGCCCGGATCTTCTACACCTTCCTCGGCCCGAGGATCGGCCAGCGCCGCTTCACGGCGATCTCGACCGTCGTGCTGGTCGTACCACTGCTGTGGCTCGGCTTCGCGGTGCAGGACCCGGACACCCCGTACGGCACGATGATCGCGATCGCCGCGCTGTGCGGCGTCGGCGGCGCGAACTTCTCCTCCTCGCTGGCCAACATCGGCTTCTTCTACCCGAAGCAGGAGAAGGGCAACGCGACCGGCATCAACGGCGGCCTGGGCAACCTGGGCGTCTCGGTGGTCCAGCTGCTCACGCCCATCCTGATCACGTCCTCGGTCCTCGCCGTCGGGGCGGGCCGGCGCACGGCCGACGGCTCGGAGATCCACCTCCAGAACGCCGCCTTCGTGTGGGTCCCGGTGCTGGTGGTCCTCGCCGTGGTCGCTTGGTTCGGCCAGAACGACCTGAAGGTGGCCTCCACCCCCTTCAGCCAGCAGAAGATCATCTTCAAGCGCAAGCACAACTGGCTGATGACCTGGCTCTACGTGGGCACCTTCGGCTCGTTCATCGGCTTCGCGGCGGCCCTCCCGCTGCTCATCAAGACCACCTTCCCCGCGTACTCGGTGGCCACCTACGCCTGGATGGGCCCGGCGCTGGGCGCGCTGGCGCGGTGGGCGGGCGGCTGGATCGCCGACAAGCTGGGCGGCGCGCGGGTGACGATTCTGTCCTTCGCGGGCATGGCGCTCTCGATCATCGGCGTGATCGGCTTCCTCCCGTCCGGTTCCTCTCCGGGGCGGTTCTCCGGCTTCTTCCTCTGCTTCCTGTCGGCCTTCTTCTTCTCGGGCATCGGCAACGGGTCCACCTTCCGGCAGATCCCCGTCATCTTCCGGGGGCAGCACCTGAAGGGCCTGACGGAGGGCACGCCGCAGTACGCGGCCGCGCTGAAGCAGGCGGAGATCGAATCGGGCGCGGTCACCGGTTTCACCGCCGCCATCGCCGCCTACGGCTTCTTCTTCATCCCGGCGATGTTCGCGAACTTCGCCGTGACGAGCGCGATGTGGGGCTTCGTGGGCTTCTACGCCTCGTGCGTGGTGGTGGCGTGGTGGTTCTACGCCCGCAAGGGCGCGGAAGCCCCCAGTTAAAAAACCGTTGGCTATTTTGTGAATGTTTTCACAAGTGCACGAAGGACCTTCGGCCCGACGAAAACGCCAGGTCAGGACCGGTAGGTGAGGCGCAGGCGCAGAGGTCGCGGGACCTTCGGGCTCCGGTTCGGGACCAACGCGGCGCCAAATGATCGATCAAACGGCGTGCAATGGACACAAGCAACGAGGCGACTGAGGAAGGTGCGGGCGATGACTGCCACCGCTGCGGAGACCACGAGGAGCGGCGAAGCCTGGGGGGGCTTCAAGGGCGGGCTGTGGCGCGACGCCATCGACGTCCGCGACTTCATCCAGCAGAACTACACGCCCTACGAGGGTGACGACACCTTCCTCGCCGGCCCCACCGAGCGCACCACGGCCGTGTGGAAGGCCATCACGGACAAGTTCCCGCAGGAGCGCGAGAAGGGCGTCTACGACGTCGCGTACGACGTTCCCTCGTCGATCACCGCGCACGCCCCCGGCTACATCGACCGCGACAAGGACCTGATCGTCGGTCTCCAGACCGATGCCCCGCTCAAGCGCGCGATCATGCCGTACGGCGGCTGGCGCATGGTCGCCGGCGCGCTGGAGACCTACGGCTACCCGGTCTCCGCGGACCTGGAGAAGGTCTTCACCGAGTACCGCAAGACCCACAACGCCGGTGTCTTCGACGCCTACACACCCGAGATCCGCGCCGCACGCAAGGCGGGGGTCGTGACCGGCCTCCCGGACGCGTACGGCCGCGGCCGCATCATCGGCGACTACCGCCGCGTGGCCCTCTACGGTGTCGACCGCCTCATCGCCTCCAAGAAGCAGGAGAAGGCGGAGCTGGGCTCCCTCCCCGCGGGGCGTCGTTCGCTGGAGGAGACGATCCGCCTGCGCGAGGAGCTCTCCGAACAGCTCCGCGCCCTTGCCGAGCTCAAGGCGATGGCCGCCTCCTACGGTTACGACATCTCCCGCCCGGCCGCCACCGGACGCGAGGCCATCCAGTGGCTGTACTTCGCCTACCTGGCCGCCGTGAAGGAGCAGAACGGCGCGGCCATGTCGCTCGGCCGCACCTCCACCTTCGTCGACGTCTACCTCCAGCGCGACATCGAGGCGGGCCTGCTGACGGAGGAGCAGGCGCAGGAACTCGTCGACGACTTCATCATCAAGCTCCGCATCGTGCGCTTCCTGCGGACGCCCGAGTACGACGAGCTGTTCTCCGGCGACCCGACCTGGGTCACCGAATCGATCGCCGGCATGGGCGAGGACGGCCGTCCGCTGGTCACCAAGACCTCCTTCCGGTACCTCCAGACCCTCTACAACCTCGGCCCGGCCCCCGAGCCGAACATGACGGTCTTCTGGTCGCCGCGGCTGCCCCGGGGCTTCAAGGAGTTCTGCGCCCGCGTCTCGATCGACACGTCCTCGGTGCAGTACGAGTCCGACGAGCTGATGCGCCCGCGCTTCGGCGACGACACCGCCATCGCGTGCTGCGTCTCGGCGATGCCGGTCGGGAAGCAGATGCAGTTCTTCGGCGCCCGCGTGAACCTCGCCAAGACCCTCCTCTACGCGATCAACGGCGGCCGGGACGAGAAGTCCGGAGACCAGGTCGGCCCCGAGACGGGCGCCCTCACCTCCGAGGTGCTGGACTACGACGAGGTCATGGCCAAGTTCGACGCGCAGATGGAATGGCTCGCCGCCACCTACGTCCACGCCCTGAACGTCATCCACTACATGCACGACCGGTACGCCTACGAGCGCATCGAGATGGCCCTGCACGACCGCGACGTGCGCCGCACCATGGCCTGCGGCATCGCGGGCCTGGCGGTGGCCGCCGACTCGCTGTCCGCCATCAAGCACGCCAGGGTCACCGCGGTGCGCGACGAGACCGGGCTGGCCACCGACTACGTCGTCGAGGGCGACTACCCGGCGTACGGCAACAACGACGACCGCGTCGACGGCATCGCCGTCCGGCTGGTCGAGGAGTTCATGAAGAAGGTGCGGGCGCACGAGACGTACCGGGGTGCCGAGCACACCCAGTCCGTGCTGACCATCACCTCGAACGTCGTCTACGGCAAGAAGACCGGCAACACCCCGGACGGGCGGCGCGCCGGCGAACCGTTCTCCCCGGGCGCCAACCCGATGAACGGCCGCGACACGCACGGCTACGTCACCTCGGCGCTGTCGGTCGCGAAGCTCCCGTACGAGGACGCCGAGGACGGCATCTCGCTGACCAACACCGTCACCCCCGACGGCCTGGGCCGCACCCCCGAGGAGCGGATCGAGAACCTGGCGGGCGTACTTGACGGCTTCACGGCGGTCGGCGGCTTCCACATGAACGTCAACGTCCTGGACCGCGACACCCTCGTGGACGCCATGGAGCACCCCGAGAACCACCCGCAGCTGACCATCCGCGTCAGCGGCTACGCGGTGAACTTCGTCCGCCTCACGAGGGACCAGCAGCTCGACGTGCTGAACCGCACCTTCCACGGCTCGCTCTAGGGATCGGGGATGCCCGCCATGACCGTCCTGCTCGGCTCGAACACCGCCCGCGCCGCGACTCCCGCGGCTGCCGCCACCCGGCGGCCGAGCGAGGGCTCGGTGCACTCGTGGGACCTGTCCACCGGCGTCGACGGCCCGGGGACGCGCTTCGTCACCTTCCTCTCCGGATGCCCGCTGACCTGCCTGTACTGCCACAACCCCGACACGTGGAAGATGCGCAGCGGCAAGCGCACCTCGGCCGACGAGGTCATCGCCGAGGCCGCCAAGTACCGGAGGTTCATCGCCGCATCCGGCGGCGGCGCCACCGTCTCGGGCGGGGAGCCGCTGCTCCAGCCCGTCTTCGCCGGGGAACTGCTGCACCGGATGAAGCACGAGCTGGGCCTGCACACCGCCCTGGACACCTCGGGCTTCCTCGGCGCACGGGCCACCGACGCGCTGCTGCGCGATGTGGACCTGGTCCTGCTCGACATCAAGTCCTGGGACCGGGAGACGTACCGGAAGGTGACGGGCCGCCCGCTGCAGCCGACGCTGGACTTCGCCCGGCGCCTCGCCGGCCTCGGCAAGGAGGTGCACCTGCGCTTCGTGCTGGTGCCGGGGCTGACCGACGCCCAGGAGAACGTCAAGGGGGTGGCCGCGTTCGCGGGGAGCCTCGGCAACGTTTCGCGCGTTGACGTCCTGCCCTTCCACACGCTGGGGGAGGGCAAATGGGACGCCCTGGGCATGCCGTTCACCCTGCACGGGACGCCCTCGCCCAGCGCGGAGCAGGTGGCCGAGGCGAGAGCGGTTTTCGCGGCGCAGGGCCTTACTGCCGTGTGAACCCGTTCGGCCTAACCGTAAATCCCCCACAGCGGGCTAAAACGGCACAGACCACCTAGCGTGGGGCTGTGCCCGAGCCCTCAGAAGCCCTCACGTCCTCGCCCCCGACCGCCGGCGCGTCGGGGGCGCCCGCCGATGCCGCCACCGGGAGCCCACCGGCACCGGCACCGGCGCCGACCGCGCCGGAGCACCACCGGTCCGTCACCGCACGCGCGACCCTGGCCGGCACTGTCGTATCGCTGCTGCTCATCGCCGCGATCGTGCTCGGCAGCCGGCTGCTGCGCGACTTCGACTCGGCGCTGCTGCCGTACGCCGTCGCCACCGTCTTCCTGGCCTTCGGCGTGGCCTACCGGTACACGGTCTGGGTCTCCGCGCCCGGCGCCCGCCGCCTCTTCAAGAAGGGCTTCGGCAGCTTCTTCTCCGCCGAGAACTTCAAGAAGGCCCCCACCGCCCTGCCGAAGATGATCGCCACCTACCTCGGCTTCCAGAAGTTCCTCGGTGCCCGCTCCCGTTCCCGCTGGGCCGCCCACCAGCTGATCTTCTGGGGCTGCCTGCTGGCCGCCGCGATCACCTTCCCGCTGACCTGGGGCTGGTTCACCTTCACGGGCGACAGCGGCTCGGGGCCCGGCTACGAGATGCGGATCTGGGGCTTCAAGATCCTCGGCTTCAACTCGCTCAACCTCGTGGGCTGGCTGATGTTCCACGGCCTGGACCTCGCCGCCGTGCTCGTCATCCCCGGCGCCTCCTACTTCTTGTGGCGCCGGATGAAGGACCGCGGCGCCATCACCGGGCAGCGCTTCGCCTACGACCTGCTGCCGCTGATCTGCCTGATCGTGATCTCCGTGACCGGGCTGCTGCTCACCTTCTCGTCGATCTTCCTGCACGGCGGGGGATACGAGTTCCTCGCGATCCTGCACATGGTGTCGGTGGTGTTCACCCTCATCTACATCCCGTTCGGGAAGTTCTTCCACATCGTCCAGCGCCCGGCCGCCGTCGGCATGCAGCTCTTCAAGTACACGGCCCGTCAGGACGACCAGGTCTTCGCCTGCAAGCGCTGCGGCGAGCCGATCGACACCACCCCGTACGTCGAGAACCTGCGCGGCACCATGCAGGACCTCAAGCTCGACTTCAACGCCTTCGTCGAATACTGCCCGCGCTGCAAGCGGGTGCTGCGCGGCAACGCCTACCTGACCCACGTCAAGAAGGGCTTCAAGTGACCGCGACCGACCCCGCCAAGGCCGCGTCCCGGCCCGTGCACCTCCCCCTCGACCCCTCCATCGCCCCGCCCGGCACCCGCAACTTCCGCGACGCCGGCGGCATCCCGGCCGACCAGTGGCACGCCGACCAGAACGGCGAGACCCTCGTCCCCACCCACTGCTGTTTCTGCGGTGTGCAGTGCGGGATGTACCTGCGCGTGGCCAGGGACGGCAAGGTCTTCGGCGTGGAGCCCCGCAACCACGACATCAACCGCATGCGGCTGTGCCCCAAGGGCATCAACGCCTACCAGCAGGTCAACCACCCCGACCGGCTGACCGCCCCGCTGATGCGCCGCTCGCGCGACGAGGAGTTCAGGGAGGCCTCCTGGGAGGAGGCCCTCGACTTCACCGTCTCCGAGATCAAGCGCATCCAGGGCGCCCACGGCAACGACGCCTTCGGGCTGCTCGGCGGTGCCAGCCTGTTCTCCGAGAAGACCTACCTGGTCGGCAAGTTCGCCCGCGTCGCCCTGAAGACCAAGCACGTCGACTACAACGGCCGCCTGTGCATGGTCAGCGCCGCCGGCGCCAACAAACTCGCCTTCGGCATCGACCGGGCCGGCAACCCCTTCTCCGACATCCTCCTCACCGACTGCCTGCTCATCGCCGGGTCCAACGTGGGGGAGTGCTTCCCCGTCATGACCCAGTACCTGTGGGGCGCCCGGGACCGGGGCGCCTCGCTGATCGTCGTCGACCCGCGCGAGACCGCAGTGGCGCGCACCGCCGACATCCATGTCGCGCTCAAGCCCGGCACCGACGCCGCCTTCTTCAACGCCGTCCTGAACGTGGTCGTCGCCGAAGGCCTCACCGACGAGGCCTACCTCGCGGCCCACACCACCGGCTGGGAGGAGGTCAAGAAGACCGTCGCCGCCTACCCGCCCACGCGCGCCGCCGAGATCTGCGGGATCCCGGCCGAGCAGGTCGTCCAGGTCGCCCGGGTCTTCGCCGCCGCCGACAAGGCCATGGCCTGGCACGCCCGCGGCATCGAGCACCACTCCCAGGGCGTCGAGAACTGCCTCACCGTGATCAACCTGTGCGTGGCCACCGGCAACATCGGCAAGCCCGGCGCCGGCTACGGCACCATCACCGGCCAGGGCAACGGCCAGGGCGGCCGCGAACACGGCCAGAAGTCCGACCTCCTCCCCGGCGGCCGCTCCATCACCAACCCCGAGCACCGGGCCCAGATCTGCCGGATCTGGGGCATCGAGGAGTCCGAACTGCCCGGCGCCGGAACCTCCATGATGGAAATGGTCTGGCAGATGCAGCGGGGCGAGATCCGCGGGCTCATCGGCATCTGCAACAACCCCTTCGTCTCCCTCCCCAACTACGCCGTGGTCAAGGACGGCTACGACACCGCCGAGTTCCACGCCCAGTTCGACTTCTTCCTCTCCGAGACCGCGGCCAACGCCCACGTCGTCTTCCCCGTCACCACCTGGGCCGAGGACGAGGGCGTGATGGCCAACGCCGAAGCCCGCGTCGTCAAGCACAACAAGGCCCAGGAACCCCCCGCCGGCGTGCGCACCGACACCTGGGTCATCTGCGAGCTCGCCAAGCGCCTCGGCGCCGGGCGGCACTTCGACTTCCCCGGCTCCCGCGAGGTGTTCGAGGAGCTGCGCGTCGCCTCCGCCGGCACCGTCAACGACTACTACGGCATCACCTACGACCGGCTGGAGGAGACCGGCGGGATCGCCTGGCCCTGCCCCTCCACCGAGCATCCGGGCACCCCCCGGCTGTTCGAGGACGGGCGGACCTACCACCCCGACGGAAAGATCCACCTGCAGGTCGTGGAATGGCATCCGCCCATGGACGCCTACACCGAGGAGTACCCCCTCTCCCTCACCACCGGCCGCACCGTCGCCCACTTCCTCTCCGGCAACCAGACCCGCCGTCTGGGCGCCCTCGTCGAACAGACCCCGCGTCCGTGGGTGGAGGTCCACCCCTCGCACGGCTTCCGCGACGGGGACCCGGTCCGGGTCGTCACCCGCCGCGGCAGCGAGGTCTTCCCGGCCCTGGTCACCGAGGCGATCCGCCCGGACACCGTCTTCACCCCGTACCACTGGCCCGTACCGACGGCCGCCAACGCCCTGACCATCGACGCCCTCGACCCCCGCTCGAAGATCCCCGAGTACAAGGTCTGCGCCGCGCGGATCGAAGCCGCCGAACGGATCGACGAGGTCCCCGCGCCGCCCACCGCGCCGGGCCACGAGGCCTACCCGGAGACCCAGGTCTCCCGCACCGACCCCCTGCCCCCCACGTCCCCGCAGGGCCGTGGCACGGCGGAGAGGAGCTGACCCGCCATGATGGGCCGCACCATCTTCATCGACCCGGGTCGCTGCATCGGCTGCCAGGCCTGTGTCTCCGCCTGCCGCGAATGCGACTCCCACCGCGGCAAGTCGATGATCCACCTGGACTACACCGACCCCGGTACGTCCGTCGCCTCCCTCCCGACCGTCTGCATGCACTGTGAGGACCCGGTCGCCCCCTGCGCCGAGGTCTGCCCCGCCGACGCGATCCTGGTGACCGCCGACGGCGTCGTCCAACAGGCCGACACCACCCGCTGCATCGGCTGCGCCAACTGCGTCAACGCCTGCCCCTTCGGTGTCCCGAAGATCGACCTCCAGGCGAAGCTGCAGATGAAGTGCAACCTCTGCTACGACCGCACCGCCTACGGCCTGGCCCCCATGTGCGCCACCGTCTGCCCCACCGGCGCCCTCTTCTACGGAACCCTCGAGGAGCTCCAGGCGGAGCGCCCCGGCGTGCAGGTCGCCGACTCCTTCGTCTTCGGCGACGTGGTCGTCTCCACCGGCGTGGCGATGGTCGTGCCCGCCGACAAGGTCCAGTGGCCCGTCCCGGGCGGCCTCCCCATCGTCGAGGTGAACGGAGTGGACGTCCGATGAGCGTGACCGAACAGCCCGCTCCCGCACCGGGCTCCGACCCCGACGCCGACGCCGCAGCCGACCGGTTGCGCGACCGGATCAGCGCCGACTCCCTCACCACCCGCCGTGACTACCTGCGGATCGTCGCCACCGTCTCCGGCGGCCTGGCCATCGGCGGGGTCGGCGTCGCCGCCGGCATCCTGCACCGGCACGGCGACAGCGAGACCCTGCCCCCGCCGAAGAAGGTCACCGACCGGCTGGCGCCGGGCCAGTCCGTGGCCTTCCGCTTCCCCGGCGACGACGACCGGGCCCTGGCGGTGCGGCTGGCCGACGGCACCCTCGTCGGATACTCCGCCGTCTGCACCCACCTGGCCTGCGGCGTGCTCTGGCGCGAGGACCGCGGCCTGGACGGAGAGCTGTACTGCCCCTGCCACGAGGGCGTCTTCGACGTCCGCACCGGCGAGGTGACCGCGGGGCCGCCGCCCCGCCCACTCCCCATGGTCTTCCTGACCGAGCAGGCCGACGGCAGTGTCTGGGCCATCGCCACCGCCCGGTCGGGGGAGCCGGCCAAGGACGCCCTGTGCCGGCAGTTCGGCGATTCCCGCCCCGAGACGACCCGCCAACTGGGCTGCCCCGGAGCGAATCGCGCCACCGCGAACGAAAGCGGGCGGACGTGAGCGACGCACAGCTGCCTCCACGCCCCGACTACCACCCGGGCAGTGCCCGGCCCCGGCTGAACCGGCCGGTGCACGAGCGCTATCCGCAGATCCGCTCCACCAGCGGCTACGGAGACCCGCGGATCCGGCACACGGGCCCCGGCCCGGGCGCCGGCACCGAACAGGAGCCGGAGCGGTCCTCCAAGCTCAACGCCCGTCTGGTCCTGGCCCTCACCGTGGTCATCGGACAGCTCTGGGCGCTGACCGTGACCGTCAACGAGTGGATGAAGGGCAATACCGGCACGGCCTGGTGGGGTGCGGGGTTCCTGCTCCTGTCCTTCCTCGTCGTGATCGCGCTGTGGCTCCTCGACCCGAAGGACCGATGACCATGTCCCTGCGCACGAACACCGACTCCCCGGCGCGCTCGCACCGGGCGGAGACCTACAAGCCCGGCGCGACCATCGGCGACTGGCGTCCCGAGGACGACGGCTTCTGGCAGTCCACCGGCCGCAAGGTCGCCCAGCGCAACCTCTGGATCTCGATCCCGGCGCTGATGCTCGGCTTCGTGGTCTGGCAGGTCTGGTCGGTCACCGTGGTCAAGCTGAACGACGTCGGCTTCGGCTTCTCCAAGTCGCAGCTGTTCTGGCTGACCGCCATCCCCGGCATCACCGGCGGCACCTTCCGGATCCTGTACACCTTCATCGGACCGATCTTCGGCGAGCGGAAGTTCACCGCCTTCAGCACCGTCGTCCTGGTCGTGCCGATGCTGTGGCTGGGCTTCGCGCTCCAGGACACCGGCACCCCCTACTGGGAGCTGGCGCTGATCGCGGCCGTCTGCGGGATCGGCGGCGCGAACTTCGCCTCCTCCATGGCCAACATCGGCTTCTTCTTCCCCAAGCGGGAGAAGGGCAGCGCCAACGGCCTCAACGGCGGCCTGGGCAACCTCGGGGTGAGCGTGGTCCAGCTGGTCGCCCCGCTGGTGGTCACCGCGGCCGTCCTCGGCGCCCCGGCGGGCGGTCCTCAGCACGACGCGAAGGAAAACACCGACATCTGGCTCCAGAACGGCGCCTTCCTCTGGGTGCCGCTGCTGGTGATCATGGCGCTGCTCGCCTGGTTCCTGATGAACGACCTCAAGGTGGCCGCGGCCCCCTTCAGCCAGCAGAAGATCATCTTCAAGCGCAAGCACAACTGGCTGATGACCTGGCTGTACGTCGGCACCTTCGGGTCCTTCATCGGCTTCGCCGCCGGCCTGCCCCTGCTCATCAAGAACAACTTCGAGACGCAGGGCTACCAGGCCACCACCTATGCGTGGATCGGCCCCTTCATCGGCGCGATCATGCGCTGGGGCGGCGGCTGGCTCTCCGACAGGATCGGCGGCGCGAAGGTCACCCTGCTGTCGTTCGTCGGGATGGGCGCGGCCCTGATCGTGGTGATCTTCGCGCTGCCGCACAAGGGCGACCAGGGCAGCTTCTGGACCTTCTTCACCGGCTTCCTGGTGGCCTTCGCCTTCTCCGGCCTCGGCAACGGCTCGACCTTCCGTCAGATCCCGGTGATCTTCCGGAACCAGCACATGCGGGAGGCCCGGGGCCTGGGCCCCGAAGCGCAGGCCGCCGCGCTGAAGCAGTCGGAGATGGAGGCGGGCGCCGTCACCGGCTTCTCCTCCGCCATCGCCGCCTACGGCTTCTTCTTCATCCCCGCGATGTTCGCCGCCATGGCGGTCACGCACGCCCTGTGGATGTTCATCGGCTTCTACGCCACCTGTCTGGCGGTGTGCTGGTGGTTCTACGCCCGCACGGGCGCCGAGGCCCCCAGCTGACCAGGGTCCGGTCCGGCCCGGGCCGTACCCTGGAGGCATGAGCAGCGCCCCCGCCTCCGACGACCCGCAGCCCGAGCCCGCCGCGAAGCCCAAGCCCAAGCCCAAGCCCAAGCCCAGGCTGGTCTTCGACGACCCGCTGGACCAGCAGTCCTCGGACGACACCGACCGCGGCTGGGGCGAGCGGCCGACCGCCGGCGGAAGCGCGGCCGACCTGGCCCGCTTCCTCGACGAGAAGCCCCCGCACCACATCTGAGCGGCGGGCCCCGCCCACCCCGCCGCAGCCAGGGGGTCTCCGGCTAGAAGGCGTCGCGCGAACCGGGCTGTCCGACGGTGCCGCCCGGGGTCCGCTGCGCGACCAGGTGGTCGCGGATCTCCTTGAGCACCTCCAGCTCGGTGATCTCGATGGTCTCCTGGACGCCCTCCCGGGCCTTGCGGCGGGCCTCCATCCTGGCGAGGTACTTCGCCATCGGCAGCACCATCAGGAAGTACACGACCGCGGCCGTGATCAGGAAGGTCAGCGCGGCGTTGAGAACGGAACCCCAGAGGATCTCCACGCCCGTCGGCTGACCGTCCGGGCCGAGGCCGCAGGGCTCCTTGATGCAGGTCTTGTAGACGTCCAGGTTCTTCGTGCCGACGGCGCCGATCACCGGGCTGATGATGCCCTTGACCACCGAGTTCACGATGTTCGTGAACGCGGCGCCGATGACGACGGCGACCGCGAGGTCGACCACGTTGCCGCGCATCAGGAAGGCCTTGAAGCCCGCCAGGACGCTGTCCTTCTTCTTGCTCACCACTGAGCCTTTCGTCGCATGTGCAGAACACGGAGCCAACGCTTCCGAAAGCTACGGCAGTCCGGGCCCGGCGTGTCCAATTGGCGCCCACATAGCGGTGACTTGACTGCTCGTGCGTGCGAATCAACACAACGTCACCGCCAGTCGGGCCGTCGTACCGGCTCCCACCAGGGCCCGCGCCGTCTCCCGGGGCACCGACAGCACCACCAGTGCCCCGCCGTCCCCCACGTCCTGCTCGGCGGCGGGCACGTGGGCGACCCGGGCCCCCGCGGCCACCACCCGGGGCTCCCCGGCCCGCTCCGCCGCGACCACATCGACCCGGTCCCCGGGCCGCAGCAGCCGCACCGTGGCCGCGTCCGCGATGCGCACCGGGGCCGACACCATCCGCACCACCGCGGGCGGTGCGGCCCGGACCGCCCTCACCTCCGGCGGCGCGGAGCCCCGCGAGGCCTGCGCCTCCGTGCCGCCCACGACCAGCGCCGCGGCCACCACGGCCAGCCCGGCCGCGGCGGCCCGCCGCCTGCGCCGCAGCGCCCTGCGCAGCCGGCCCCCGCCCCTCCCGACGCGCAGCGGCGGAAACGAGGGGACATGACGCGCGGGGGGACACGTAGAGGAGAGGGGCGAAGGGGACGAGCACGTACGGGACATGGGAACCACCACCAGACCGAATCAGCAGAGCCGCCCGGACCCGACGCCCGGACACACCCCACGATCCGGCCTCCCGCGGAATCCCGCTCCCGCCTGTGGACGGACCCGGCCTTGTGGACAACCGCGTCACCCTCACGGGGATCCGCGCCCTGCGGCACGTGAACCGAAGGCGTGGGTGCGGAAGGGACAGCCGGCTCCACGGGGTAACGGTCGAGCGGTATCCCGTAGTCCTCGGCCGTGTCCCGGTTCAGCAGGGCATGCCAGCGGCCTCCGGCCGGGGTGACGGCCTCGACGAAGCCGACTTCGCTGTCCAGGTACGCCACCGTGAACACCGGCGCCCCGGTCCGCCACCGTGGAGCGCGCCACGGCCATCCCCCCGAAATCTCCCATCGCCGCAGGTGAGGAGGTGCCACGGACAACGACGGCGGCAGCCGCTACGGCAGTTCGATGCCCAGGTCCCAGCCGTAGTGCGCGTGGGTGCACAGGCAGTCGCGCGAGTCCGTCGCGGGCAGGGCCGCCACCGCGTCGAAGAGCACCTCGCGCAGTCGGCCGACGTTCTCGCCGAACACCTTCAGGACCTCGGTGTGGGACACGCCCTCGCCGGTCTCGGCTCCCGCGTCCAGGTCCGTGACCAGCGCCATCGACGTGTAGCAGAGCCCCAGCTCACGCGCGAGGACCGCCTCCGGGTGCCCCGTCATCCCGACGACCGACCAGCCGGCCGCCGCATGCCACCGCGACTCGGCGCGCGTCGAGAAGCGCGGCCCCTCCACGACGACCATGGTGCCGCCGTCCACCGGCTCCCAGTCCCGCCCCCGCGCCGCGGCCAGCGCCACCGACCGCCCCACCGGGCAGTACGGGTCGGCGAAGGTGGTGTGCACGACGTTCGGCACGCTCCCGTCGGGCAGCGGCTCCCCGTCGAAGTAGGTCTGCGCCCGGGACTTCGTACGGTCGACCAGCTGGTCGGGCACCAGCAGCGTGCCCGGACCGTACTCCGCCCGCAGGCCGCCCACCGCGCAGGGACCCAGCACCTGGCGGACGCCGACCGAGCGCAGCGCCCACAGGTTGGCCCGGTAGTTGATCTTGTGGGGCGGGACGGTGTGGCTGCGCCCGTGCCGCGGCAGGAAGGCCACCTGGCGGCCGCCCAGCTCGCCCACGTACAGCGAGTCGCTGGGGGGCCCGTACGGGGTCTGCACCTGTATCTCGGAGACGTCCTCGAGGAAGGAGTAGAAGCCCGAACCGCCGATGACACCGATCTCTGCGTTCACCATGCCGCCCAGACTATCCGCGCATGCCGAAGGCCCCGCTGCCCGGTCAGGGGCGGGCGGGGCCTCGGGGGGAAGCTGTCAGGCGGCCGACGTGGAGCTGCTGCCCGCGCTCGACGAGGTCGAGGAGGACGAAGCGGCCGGGGCGGCGGCAGCGGTCGACGTCGTGGACGACGAAGAACTTGCGGCCGGCTTCGAGGCGGGGGTGCTGCTCGACGAGGCGCCACGGCTGTCGTTCCGGTAGAAACCGGAGCCCTTGAAGACGATGCCGACCGCGGAGAACACCTTCTTCAGGCGTCCGTCGCAGCTCGGGCACACGGTCAGCGCGTCGTCGGTGAACTTCTGCACGGCCTCAAGGCCCTCACCGCACTCGGTGCACTGGTACTGGTAGGTCGGCACGAATTTCCTCCTGGCACTCTCACTCAATGAGTGCTAACGACGCTCCATGGTGACGTATTCCGGCCGATCAGTCCACCGTCACCGGCACTCGGTGACCGATCCCACGCTCGTTCACCCGGGTACGGGCGGCGGGCGGGGCCGCCGGGGCGGCGGCCGGGGCGGAGGAGTTCACGATCCGGCTCGGGGCCTTCGGCGCCAGCTTCGCGCGCAGGACCACCAGGGTGACCAGCGCGAGCGCGGTGGCCGCCATGGGCACCAGGAAGCCGTACGAGGACCCGTGCGCGTCCGTCAGACGGCCCGCCAGGGTCACGGCGCCGGCCTGCCCGAAGGCGACCGCTCCGGTGAGCCAGGTGAAGGCCTCGGTGCGGGAGGCGGCGGGGACCAGCTGCTCGATCATCGTGTAGCCGGTGATCAGCGCGGGGGCGATGCACAGGCCGACGACGAGGCCGAGCGCGCCCAGCACGATCGCCGAGTGCACGGCCCACAGGACCGAGGCCGCGGCGGTGAGGCCGACGTAGCCGAGCAGCAGGCGGCGGCGCGGGCCGATCTTCCAGGCGATGGCGCCCATGGCGATGCCGGCGATCATGTTGCCGGCCGCGAAGATGCCGTAGAGCAGGCCGTTGGCGCCCGGGTTGCCGATCTCCTCCGAGAAGGCGGCGAGCGAGACCTGCATGCCGCCGAAGACGGCGCCGATGCCGATGAAGGCGACGATCAGGACGCGCAGGCCCGGGAAGGACAGGGCGGAGGCGTGCTTCTCGCCGTTCGCCGCGCGGGCGACGGGCTTGGGCTGCGTGCCGCGCTGGGCGGCGAAGAGCAGGCCGCCGACGATCGTCAGCGTCGCCTCGGTGATGAGGCCGGCCGACGGGTGGATCGCGGTGCACAGGAAGGTCGCCAGCACCGGGCCCACCACGAAGGTGAACTCGTCGGTGACGGACTCGAACGCGGCCGCGGTCGGCAGCAGCGGGGAGCCCTCCAGCTTGGCGGCCCAGCGCGACCGGACCATGGGTCCGACCTGCGGGACGGAGGCGCCGGCGGGGATCGCGGCGAGCGCGAGCGCCCACAGCGGTGCGCCGAGCAGGGCGAGCGCGGTCAGGGCGCTCACTGCGGCGGCGTGCGCGAGGACGACCGGCACCAGGACGCGGCTCTGGCCGAGCCGGTCGGCGAGCTTGCCCATCTGGGGGGCGAAGAGCGCCATGGAGACGCCGGTGACGGCGGCGACGATGCCGGCGCTGCCGAAGGATCCGGTGGTGTGCTGGACGAGCAGGACGATGCTGATCGTCAGCATCGCGAAGGGCTGCCGGGCGGCGAAGCCGGGGAGCACGAAACTGAGGGCGCCGGGCGTGCGCAGGAGCTGCCCGTAGCCGGGGCGGGCGGACTTGTCGGTCGTGACCGCGGATGTCACGGCCTGGCCTTTCCGCTGCCTGGTAGAGCGTCCCCGTCTGCGGACGGTGCTTCGCCTTGTGAGCGACCGCACCCGTACATGTGGGAGCCCCGAGAGCTGTCCTCTTGCGCAGAACCGAGTGATACCTGGGCGCCCACTGCGGGAGGGTGCCACGGCCGCTTTGCGGTCGCGCCAGCTCTGCGTCAGGCAGAGTTGGTTCGATCTGGTGTGCCTTCATCATACAGGGATGTGTGCTACTACGCCCTGTGATTACGACGACAAGATGTGTCTTCACCTGTGATTAACGGGAGCTTCGCATTCGAGGCTCACATAAATCCGTTCGAATCTGGACATACGACACCGAAAATGCCGAATTAGAACGCTGCTCTAACCGGTTTCGGCCACTCGGCGTCCGATTTTCGACGCCCAGATGCGTCAGGTCGTCAGGTCAGGTCGGCAGGTCGTCGGCCCCTCACCGGTGGAGCCGGGTCGACCCGTTCCCGCCGGTACCCAGCCACCCCGCCAGCTTGCCGCCCCGGGCCACCGCACGCAGCCGCGCCTCGGCCGCGTCCCGTACCTGGTCCGTCGCGACCACCAGCAGGTCGTCGCCGTGCCGCAGCACGGTCGAGGGCGCCGGTACGAAGCTCTTCGCGTCCCGGACCACCAGCGTCACCGAGGCCCCCGGCGGCAGCCGCAGCTCGCTCACCTCGACGCCGTGCATCCGCGAGGCCGGCGGTATGGAGAAGGACAGCAGGTGCCCGCGCAGTTTCTCCAGCGGCGCCGACTCGATGCCGAGGTCCGAGGCCGCCTCGGAGGAGTCCCCGAGGTTCAACTTGCGCGCCAGCCACGGCAGGGTCGGCCCCTGCACCAGGGTGTAGACGACGACCAGTACGAAGACGATGTTGAAGACGCGGTCGCTGCCCTCGATTCCGGACACCATCGGGATGGTCGCCAGGATGATGGGCACGGCTCCGCGCAGGCCGGCCCACGACATCAGGGCCTGCTCCTGCCACGGGATCCGGAAGGGCAGCAGGCTGACCAGGACCTCCAGCGGCCGCGCCACCATCGTGAGCACCAGCCCGATGATCACGGCCGGCCAGAAGTCCTGGGCCAGCTCGTGCGGGGTCACCAGCAGGCCCAGCAGCACGAACATGCCGATCTGGGCGATCCAGCCGAGTCCGTCGGCGAAGCCCCGGGTGGCCGGCCAGTGCGGGAGCTTCGCGTTGCCGAGCACCATCGCCGCCAGGTACACGGCGAGGAAGCCGGAGCCGTGCGCGAGCGCGCCGGCCGCGTACGCCACGACGGCGATGGCCATCACGGCGATCGGGTAGAGGCCGGAGGCGGGCAGTGCCACGTGCCGCAGCCCGTAGGCCCCGAGGAAGCCCACCGTCAGGCCGATCGCGACGCCGATGGCGAGCTCCAGGGCGATCTTGCCGAGCAGGACGTACCAGTCGTCGACCGGGCCGACGGTCGCGAAGGCGACGACGAGGATGACGACGGGTGCGTCGTTGAAGCCGGACTCCGCCTCCAGGACGCCCGTGATCCGGGCGGGGAGCGGGACCTTGCGCAGGACGGAGAAGACGGCCGCTGCGTCGGTCGAGGAGACGACCGCGCCGATCAGCAGGGCCTGCCGCCATTCCAGTCCGACCAGGTAGTGCGCCCCCGCCGCCGTCACCCCCACGCTGACGGCGACACCCACCAGCGACAGCACGATGGCCGCCGGCAGGGCCGGCTTGATCTCTTTCCACTTGGTGCCCAGACCACCCTCGGCGAGGATCACGACGAGTGCGGCATAACCGATGACCTGCGTCAGCTCGGCGTTGTCGAATACGACGTTGCCGATGCCGTCCTGGCCTATCGCGATGCCTATGCCGAGGTAGATGAGCAGGCTGGGGAGGCCGCTGCGTGAAGAGATGCGTACCGCCGCGACGGCGACGAGCAGCACGAGCGAGCAGACCAGCAGAAGCTCATTGAGCGTGTGGACGGTCAGCGGGCGGCCCTCCTCAACGCGCCTGGCGGATCGTTCCTCCTGGCGACAAGTTCGGCAAGTACTTCGTTACCTTACCTAATAGTTGACGCTCCCTTTACGCGATAACCACATTGTGAAACGCCTGTTCGTCCCTGTCCTTCGGACCTCGACCCCTGGCGGATCAACGAAGGCGGTCCTGCGCCTATGGTTGCTCCCAGCACTCCCAGGACCACCCTGCCCCTCTAAGGACAGCGATGCCCGCCAACGAAACCGCTCCTCCCGTCAAGAAGAAGGGACGACGCGCCCGTCTGATCGTGCTCGTGCTGGTCCTGGCCCTCTTCGCGGGCCTCGGCTACGGGGCGTACTGGAGCGTGGACAGCGTGCGCGCCTCCTTCCCCCAGACGACCGGCTCCCTCAAGGTGCCGGGCCTGACCGGGACCGTCGACGTCAAGCGCGATGCCCACGGCATCCCCCAGCTCTACGCCGACAACGACGAGGACCTCTTCCGCGCCCAGGGCTTCGTCCACGCGCAGGACCGCTTCTGGGAGATGGACGTACGCCGCCACATGACCTCCGGGCGGCTCTCGGAGATGTTCGGGGCCGGTCAGGTCGAGACCGACGCCTTCCTGCGCACGCTGGGCTGGCGCCAGGTCGCGCAGGCCGAGTACGACACCAAGCTGTCCCCCGAGACGAAGAAGTACCTCCAGGCCTACGCCGACGGGGTCAACGCGTACCTGAAGGGCAAGTCCGGCAAGGACCTCTCCGTCGAGCACGCCGCCCTCAAGCTCAGCGGTGACTACCAGCCCGAGCAGTGGTCGCCCGTGGACTCGGTGGCCTGGCTGAAGGCGATGGCCTGGGACCTGCGCGGCAACATGCAGGACGAGATCGACCGTGCGCTGATGTCGGGCAAGCTCTCGCCGGCGCAGATCGACGAGCTCTACCCGCCGTACCCCTTCGACCGGAACAAGCCGATCGTCGAGGGCGGCAAGACCGACGGCGGCAAGTACACGCCGCAGGGCGCCGCCGCCGGCGGTTCGGGTTCCGCGGGCGGGGGCACCGGCTCCGGCGGCGCCGTCGGATCCCAGACCTCCGTGAACACCGGTCCCGGCACCCCCACCGTCACCGGCCTCGCCGACAACGCGAGCGCCCAGGGCGCGACCGTGGGCCTGCGCGGCAAGCTGACCTCCCTCGCCGCGACCCTGGACGAGATCCCCGCGATCCTCGGCCCCAACGGCAGCGGCATCGGCTCGAACTCCTGGGTCGTCTCCGGCAAGTACACGACCACCGGCAAGCCGCTCCTCGCGAACGACCCGCACCTGTCCCCGCAGCTGCCCTCGGTCTGGTACCAGATGGGCCTGCACTGCCGCGCCGCCTCGGCGCAGTGCCAGTACGACGTGGCCGGCTACACCTTCTCCGGCATGCCCGGCGTGGTCATCGGCCACAACGCCGACATCGCGTGGGGCATGACCAACCTCGGCGCCGACGTCACCGACCTCTACCTGGAGCAGGTCAAGCCCGAGGGCTACGTCTACGACGGCAAGGTGCTCCCCTTCACCACCCGTGAAGAGGAGATCAAGATCGCGGGCGCCAAGAGCAAGAAGATCACCGTCCGCACCACGAACAACGGCCCGCTGATCTCCGACCGCAGTGACCAGCTCGCCGCCGTCGGCGACCGCGCCCCCGTCGCCAGCTCGGCCCCCGACCGCGGTGACGGCTACGCCGTCGCCCTGCGCTGGACCGCCCTGGACCCGGGCAAGTCCATGGACGCGGTCTTCAAGCTCGACAAGGCCAAGAACTTCGAGGACTTCCGCAAGGCGGCCGCCGACTTCGAGGTCCCCTCGCAGAACCTGATCTACGCCGACAACAAGGGCCTCAACGGCAACATCGGCTACCAGGCCCCCGGCCGCATTCCGGTCCGCGGCCAGGGCGACGGCCGCATGCCCGCGCCCGGCTGGGACTCCAAGTACGCCTGGAAGGGCGGCAAGGACGGCAACGCCGGCTACATCCCGCAAAGCGAGCTGCCCTGGGACCTCAACCCCTCCCGCGGCTACATCGTCACCGCCAACCAGGCCGTCGCGGAGCCCGGGACCGGTGCCGGCAAGTACCCGAACCTGCTGACCACCGACTGGGGCTACGGCGCCCGCAGCCAGCGGATCAACGACCTCATCGAGGCGAAGATCAAGGACAGCGGCAAGATCTCGACCGACGACATGCGCACCATGCAGATGGACAACAGCAGCGAGATCGCCGCGCTGCTGACCCCGATGCTGGCCAAGATCGAGGTCTCCGACCCGGACGTGCGCTCCGCGCAGAAGCTCCTCGACGGCTGGAACTACACCCAGGAGCCCGACTCCGCGGCCGCCGCCTACTTCAACGCGGTCTGGCGCAACATCCTCAAGCTGTCCTTCGGCGACAAGATGCCGCAGGAGCTGCGGATCGAGGGCAACTGCCAGAACGTGCGCGGCACCGGCAACGGCCCGGCCGACGACCTGGCCGAGGTGGTCCGCGAATGCGGCAGCCGCGGTTCCGACTCGGCGCAGCCCGACGGCGGTGACCGCTGGTTCGAGGTGGTCCGCCGTCTGGTCAAGGACGAGAAGTCGGCCTGGTGGAAGTCGCCCGCCGCCCGCAACCAGCCGGAGACCACCACCCGCGACGAGCTGTTCGCCCGGGCCATGAAGGACGCCCGCTGGGAGCTGACCGCCAAGCTCGGCAAGGACCAGTCCACCTGGAGCTGGGGCCGGCTGCACCAGCTGACGCTGAAGAACCAGACGATCGGCACCGAGGGCCCCGGCTTCATGCAGTGGCTCCTCAACCGGGGCCCGTGGAACCTGGGCGGCGGCGAGGCCACCGTCAACGCGACCGGCTGGAACGCCTCCAGCGGCTACGGGGTCACCTGGGTGCCGTCGATGCGCATGGTCGTCAACCTCAACGACCTCGACAAGTCCCGCTGGATCAACCTGACCGGCGCCTCGGGGCACGCGTACAACGCGCACTACACGGACCAGACGACGATGTGGGCCAAGGGCGACCTGCTGGACTGGCCCTTCGGCAAGGAAGCCGTGGACAAGGCCACGGTCGACACCCTGACCCTCAAGCCGGCCGGCTCATGAGCTGAAGCGGCGCACCCCCGACGGGGTGGCCACCGCCTGCACGGGGTGGTCGTGCGGCTCCTCCGGGACCCGCGCGACCACCTCGTCGTCGTAGAGGAGCACGACCAGCGCGGGATGCGCCCCGGCACGCTCCAGCCGCTCCAGGACCCGGTCGTACGAGCCCCCGCCGCGGCCGAGCCGCAACCCGCGCGCGTCCACCGCCAGTCCCGGCAGCAGCACGGCGTCCGCCGCCGTCACCGCGTCCGGGCCGAGGGCCGGGCCGGTCGGCTCCAGCAGCCGCATCTTCCCCGGGTGCGCGGTCTCGGCGAGGCTCGCCGGGCCCTCGTACACCGCCCAGTCGAGGTCGTTGTCGGGCAGCAGCAGGGGCAGCAGCACCCGCTTGCCGGCCGCGCGCAGGACGTCGAGCAGGGCGCGGGTGCCGGGCTCGGTGCCGACGGAGACGTACGCCGCCACCGTCCGGGCTCCGGCCAGCTCGGGCAGTTCGACAGCCCTGGCGGCGAGCGCGGTGGCCGCCGTACGGCACGCGTCGGGGGACAAGGCGCGGCGGGCGGCGAGAAGTTCCCGGCGCAGTTCGGCCTTGGCGGAGGAGGCGGCGTGCTGGTTCTCGGACACGGTGGTCTCAATATCCTTGCGAATTACGTGCATAAGTGGACTTACCCACCGCGATCTGGCCCGGCCTTTCGGTGGGACCCACTATCGTTCGGGGCATGACTATGTTGCACCCCGTGATCAAGAAGGCCGTGATTCCGGCTGCGGGCCTCGGCACCAGATTCCTTCCCGCCACGAAGGCGACGCCGAAGGAAATGCTCCCGGTAGTGGACAAGCCGGCCATCCAATACGTGGTCGAGGAGGCCGTGGCGGCCGGACTCGACGACGTGCTCATGATCACTGGGCGTAACAAGCGGCCTCTGGAAGACCACTTCGACCGGAACTACGAGCTGGAGTCGGCCCTCATCGCCAAGGGCGACGACGACCGGCTGAAGAAGGTCCAGGAATCCAGCGACCTCGCCACCATGCACTACGTCCGCCAGGGCGACCCGCGGGGCCTCGGGCACGCCGTGCTGTGCGCCGAGCCGCACGTCGGCCGCGAGCCCTTCGCCGTGCTGCTCGGCGACGACCTCATCGACCCCCGCGACCCGCTGCTGCGCCAGATGACGGAGATCCACGCCCGCACCGGCGGCACCGTCATCGCGCTCATGGAGGTCGACCCGGCCAGCGTCCACCTCTACGGCTGCGCCGCCGTCGAGGCCACCGACGAGCGGGACGTGGTCCGGGTCACCGGCCTCGTCGAGAAGCCGGACGCGGCGGACGCCCCCAGCAACTACGCGGTCATCGGGCGCTACGTCCTCAACCCCGCGATCTTCGACATACTGCGGGAGACCGCGCCGGGCCGCGGTGGGGAGATCCAGCTCACCGACGCCCTGCAGAAGCTGGCCGCCGACGAGACCGTCGGCGGTCCGGTGCACGGCGTCGTCTTCCGGGGTCGCCGCTACGACACCGGGGACCGCGGCGACTACCTGCGGGCCATCGTCCGCCTCGCGTGCGAGCGGGAGGACCTGGGCCCGGAGTTCCGCACCTGGCTTCGCCGTTACGTCACGGAGGAGATGTAGGACCTTGACCAGTTCCGCACCGCAGCATCCACGACCGGCGGGTGACCACCCCCGTCTGTGGTCGGTGGACGAGCACCTCGCGGACGTACTCGCCACCGTCCGGCCGCTGGAGCCCATCGAGCTCCAGCTGCTCGACGCCCAGGGCTGTGTCCTGGTCGAGGACGTCACCGTGCCCGTCGCCCTCCCGCCCTTCGACAACAGCTCGATGGACGGCTACGCCGTCCGCACGGCCGACGTCCAGGGCGCGAGCGAGGAGTTCCCCGCGGTGCTGACGGTCATCGGGGACGTGGCGGCGGGCAGCGGTGAGCTGCCCACCGTCGGCCCCGGCCAGGCCGCCCGCATCATGACCGGCGCCCCGCTGCCGCCCGGCGCCGAGGCCGTCGTCCCGGTCGAGTGGACCGACGGTGGTGCGGGCGGCGGTGCGGCCGCCGGGATGAGCCCGGCCAGCGCCGCCCCCGAGGGCGCGGCCGGTGAGGTGCGGGTGCACCGCGCCGCCGAGGCGCGGGCGCACGTCCGCGCGCGCGGCAGCGACGTACAGGCCGGCGACCTGGCCCTGGCCGCTGGTACGGTCCTGGGCCCGCCGCAGATCGCCCTGCTGGCCGCCATCGGGCGGGGCGCCGTCCGGGTGCGGCCGCGGCCGCGCGTGGTCGTCCTGTCCACCGGCAGCGAGCTGGTCCAGCCCGGCGAGACGCTGGCCGCCGGGACGATCTACGACTCCAACAGCTTCGCGCTGGCCGCGGCCGCGCGGGACGCGGGCGCCATCGCCTACCGGGTCGGCGCCGTCGCGGACGACGCCGACAGCCTGCGCGCCACCATCGAGGACCAGCTGATCCGCGCCGACCTGCTGGTCACCACGGGCGGGGTCAGCGTAGGCGCGTACGACGTGGTCAAAGAGGCGCTGACGTCGGTCTCCGGCGGCGGTGACGACGAGCTCGAGGGCCGCGCCACGATCGACTTCCGCAAGGTCGCCATGCAGCCCGGCAAGCCGCAGGGCTTCGGCACGATCGGGCCCGACCACACCCCGCTGCTGGCCCTGCCCGGCAACCCGGTGTCCTCGTACGTCTCCTTCGAGCTGTTCGTGCGCCCCGCGATCCGCGCGCTCATGGGCCTGCCGGAGTCCGAGGTGAGCCGGCCGAGCGTCCGGGCGGTGCTGAAGGCCGACAAGGCGCTGGCCTCCCCGGCCGGCCGCCGCCAGTTCCTGCGCGGCACGTACGACGCCGCGACCGGAACGGTCAGCCCGGTCGGCGGATCGGGCTCGCACCTGATCGCCGCGCTGGCCCACGCCGACTCGCTGATGGTCGTACCGGAGGACGTCACCTCGGTGGAGCCGGGCACCGAGGTGGAAGTGGTCCTGCTCGGCTGACACCCGCCCGGTGCGGGTAGCGTGTGTCGCACCACACAGGCCCCGTGCGGGCCCAGAGCGGAGCGGCACAGCAATGAGTACCCAGAGCAGGCTGACGCACATCGACGAAGCCGGCGCGGCCCGGATGGTCGACGTCTCCGAGAAGGACGTCACCACCCGCACGGCGCGGGCCAGCGGGCGGGTCCTCGTCTCCCCGCGGGTGATCGAGCTGCTGCGCGGCGAGGGCGTCCCCAAGGGCGACGCCCTCGCCACCGCGCGGATCGCCGGGATCATGGGCGCCAAGAAGACCCCCGACCTGATCCCGCTCTGCCACCCGCTGGCCGTCTCGGGCGTGAAGGTGGACCTGTCGGTCGCCGACGACGCCGTGCAGATCCTCGCCACCGTGAAGACGACCGACCGTACGGGCGTCGAGATGGAGGCGCTGACCGCCGTCGCGGTCGCCGGGCTCACCGTGATCGACATGGTGAAGGCCGTCGACAAGGGCGCGGTCATCACGGACGTGCGGGTGGAGGAGAAGACCGGCGGCAAGTCCGGCGACTGGACGCGCGCGTGAACGCCCCGCGCGGCGGCGAGGTCCACAGCCACAGCCACGGACCCGCGGTGGAGCCGACGGCCGCGGCTCCAGCGGCGCCCTCGCTGCGCGGACTGGTGGTCACGGCCTCGAACCGGGCCTCGCAGGGCGTCTACGCCGACAAGGGCGGCCCGCTGCTGGCCGAGGCGCTGGAGGAGCTCGGCTTCGCGGTCGAGGGCCCGCGGGTCGTCCCGGACGGTGATCCCGTCGAACAGGCGCTGCGCGAGGGCGTGGCCGCCGGTTACGACGTCATCCTGACCACCGGCGGCACCGGCATCTCGCCGACCGACCGGACCCCCGACGCCACCGCGAAGGTGCTGGACTACGAGATCCCGGGCATTGCGCAGGCCATCCGCGCGGAGGGCCTGGCCAAGGTGCCGACCGCGGCCCTGTCCCGGGGCCTGGCGGGCGTGGCCGGGAGCACCCTGATCGTCAACCTGCCGGGCTCGACGGGCGGGGTGCGCGACGGGCTCGCCGTCCTGTCCCGGCTCCTCCTGCACGCGGTGGACCAGATCCGGGGCGGGGACCACCCCAGACCGTCGGGGGCCCCCGGGAGCGCGAGCTGAACGGCCCCTCCTGGCCGGTGGTCCTGACGGACGGCGACGTCACGCTCCGGCCGATAAAACTGCGCGACCAGAAGGCCTGGCGCGAGGTCAACCGGCGCAACCGCGAATGGCTCCGGCCGTGGGAGGCGACGATTCCGCCGCCCGCGCCGTGGGGGCCGGTGGTCCAACGGCCGACGTACCGCCAGATGGTGCGCCATCTGCGGGCGGAGGCGAACGCGGGCCGGATGCTGCCCTTCGTCATCGAGTACCAGGGCCGGCTGGTGGGCCAGCTGACGGTCGCCGGGATCACCTGGGGTTCGATGTGCGCGGGGCACATCGGCTACTGGGTGGACCGCGACGTGGCGGGCCGCGGTGTGATGCCGACGGCGGTGGCGCTCGCGGTGGACCACTGCTTCGGGAAGGTCGGGCTGCACCGCATCGAGGTGTGCATTCGCCCCGAGAACCGGCCGAGCCGGCGGGTCGTGGAGAAGCTGGGCCTGCGCGAGGAGGGGCTGCGGCCGCGCTACCTGCACATCGACGGGGCCTGGCGCGATCACCTCGTCTACGCGGTCACGGTGGAGGAGGTCCCGGAGGGGCTGCTGCGGCGCTGGCACCGGGCGCGCCACGCGCAGGCGCCGCCGTCCGCGCAATAAAGCGAATAACTGTTCGAATTCACGGGACCGGACAACCGATTCGTCCATAACCTGATCCGAAGAATCACAAAAAAAGTCCGTGATATCAGCGAGATCGCGCGACACACCGGCCCAATTGGCCGATCCCCTCGGCCGCGCCCCTCTACGGTGTGGGGTGTGAGCAGCAGCGGCCTCATCTACGCAGTCATTGTCGGGGCCTGGGCCGCCTACTTGGTGCCCATGTGGCTCCGGAGGCAGGACGAGCTGAACGAAGCCCGTCCGACGGAACGCTTCTCCACTGCCATTCGGCTGCTTTCCGGCCGGGCGGGAATGGAGCGCCGTTACGCCAAGGGGCTTCGTGAGCGCGGTGGTGAAGAGGCGGAGCCCCAGCCCCACGCGGACCCGGACGCCGCGACGGAAACGGTGAATTCCGTGGACGCCGACGCCCGGGCCGTTGTCGTACCCCAGACCAGGGCGGAGCCCAGATCGGCCGCGGCCGAACGGGTCCGGCGGGAGCAGCGCCTCCAGGTGCTCGCGCGCCGCCGGCGCACCACTTTGCTCCTCTTCCTGCTCTTCACCCTCGGCGCGGTCGTCGCCGCCGTCGGGGGGCTGGGCTTCCTGTGGGCCCCCGCGGTACCCGCCCTCCTGCTGAGCGCGTACATCGTGCACCTGCGGGTCCAGGAGCGGCGCCGCTACGAGTTCACGATGGACCGGCGGCGAGCCGAGGCCGCCGCGCGGCAGCTGCGGGAGAGCCGCCAGCGCCGCCGCCACCCGGAGGACACCTCCGCCGGGGGCGCCGAACCGGACCCCGCGCCGCCCGTCTCCCCGCAGGAGGCCGGCCGGCGCGCGCTCGTGGAGCAGACCGACCACGCCGAGTGGGTGGACCAGCAGCGCGAGCGCGACCGCGGCCCCGCCCGCGGCGACAGCTGGGAGCCGGTCCCGGTCCCGCTCCCCACGTACGTGACGGCCCCGGTCGCCCCCCGCGCCACCGGCCCGGCGGCCCCGGACGCCTGGAGCGCGACCCGCTCGAGCACGGCCGAGCCGACGGAACCGCGCCTGCGCGCCCAGCCGGCCCCCCCGAAGCCGGACCCGAAGACCCCCGGCACCCCGACCACCCCGCGCCCGCGCGGCCGCGACCTCGGCCGCACCCCCCTCTTCGACCAGTACGAGAACGACGACCGCCCGCGCGCCGCGAACGAGTGATCGGTGACCTGCGCGGACGCTCCGGGATACGCGTTTTGGAGCACCCGCGCGGGGATGCTAATGTTTCACACGTCGCAAGGGCCTGTGGCGCAGTCTGGTAGCGCACCTCGTTCGCATCGAGGGGGTCTGGGGTTCAAATCCCCACAGGTCCACAGACGACAGTTCTTGAATAGCTCTCAAGAATCGTCACGAGATCCCGTTCAGCCGAGAGGCTGGGCGGGATCTCGGCGTTTCCGGGGTGTGTTCGAGACGATGTCCGATTGCCCGTCCCGGTGCTTGGCCGACCTGGGACAAGGGTGAAGGGGATTCCTGGGGGTGGTTCCGCGCGGATGCGACGCTCCGACCCGTCTGGAGGCATGACGGCTCGCAGCCTGTGATGCCAGTTCTCAGGTGTTCGTTTGGATCATCCGTGTTCTTGGCGGCGGGAGGCCGGCCGGGGTGGGGCTGCGGTGCTCGTGGTATGCCGACCGAAGACAGCCCGCAGAGCACCGCCAAGCACTGGCAGGACTGCACGGACGTGTACCACTTCCTGGAGCAGATCCGCCTGAGGCCCAGCATGTGGCTGCCCGGTGGTTCGTTGCTCCACCAGACGGTCGACGGTGCAAGTTGATCTTTGCTGGTTCTTTGCGCTCCCCGCAGTCGTGAACCCTCAGCCGTAGTTAGGGTCATATGGCCGCGAGTGCAACGGGAGGGGACACGAGTGAGCGACGAGGGCAAGATCCCTTGACATCAAAACGGCTGATCTGAAAGCGACAGCACCGACATTCCACGACCAGAGCGAGGCACTCGGCACGGCCTTGGGCACGCTTCGTGCGTCGTTGGCGAAAGCGGGGGCCGCGTGGGGGGATGACGGCCCAGGCAAGGAGTTTCACGACAAGTACGGGCCGATCGTCGATCGGATCCAGAACTCCGCAGGCATCATCAAGGACGGCTTGGCGAGCATCCACACCGCGATGACCGACATGGCGGACGGCCACATAGAGAACGACGTTCTGGTCGGGGCGATGTTCCGCAAGGTTGTGCCCGCAGCCCATGGGGGCCCCGACGGCCCGGGGCGCCAGGAGTGAGTACCGGTGACAAGGTCCGGGAGATCGTCACTGACGTCACCGGAATCGAGTGGCCCGCGGGTGACGTCGGCAAACTGCGTAACATCGCGAGCGCCTGGCGCGCGTTCGCCGACGACATGGAAGACATAGCGGCAGCTGCCAACAAGGCGGCGCAGACGCTGATTCACAACAACTCCGGCGAGGCGATCTCCGCGTTCGCAGACCCCTTCTGGGCTCGCTACTACAGCGACAAGAAGGGGTGGCTGCAGGACCTCGTCGATGGCCCCCGCTCGCTGGCGGACGGGATCGACAAGTATGCCGACGCTGTGGCTGACGCGAAGAAGAAACTCGACCGTCAGCTGGAGATCGCCGGCGCCGTCATCGTCGCCGGTACGGCCTTGGCGTTCTTCACCCTCGGAGCCACCGAAGTCGCCGCGGCGGCAGCCACTGCCACCATCGTCGAATTGGCCGCGACCGTGGGCGTGGCGCTGACGACGGAGGTCGCCACCATTGCCGGCACCGTCTTCGCGACCGCGGCCATCGCTGGTATCGAATCCGTCACCGTCGACCTTGCGGTCGCTCAACCGCTCAAGATCGCCGCGGGCCTCCAGACTGGATTCAACCTCGACGAGGCGCAAGAGGCCGGAGCCTATGGAGCCCTCACCGGCGGAGCCTTCGGCGGCGCCGGAAGGGCGTTCCAGCTGGCCCAGGAGGGCGGCGGAATCGCTGGGCTGTTTCCAGGCGTGGCGAATGGCATGGGTGGGCCCCGTACTGCTTTCGCCGGCCTCCCCGAGGGACTCCCGGGCGGCGATCCGTACGCCTTCCGTACGGGGCCGCCTTCCGGGACGGCTGGCGGGTCCGGCCCCGGTCGAGGTCCCTGGCCGGCGCCGAGCGACCTCGTAGGGCCGGCCGCAGGCAAGGAGCTCAAGGCGCCCAACGCGCGGCACACTGTCTCGGGCTCAGCCAGTGGCGAGGTGAAACCGGACAACAGTGTCATCCTGCGAGGCCAGCAGAAATCCGTTTCCCAGGACATAGCTGACATCGCCAGCGGTAAAGCCAAATACAACGATCAGACCGACCGTTATGAGATAAATGGGCGCACTTATGGTGTGGAGCGATCGGGAACGGTCTACCCGGACTCCGGGCCAGGCATCGTGAAACTCGACAGAAACGAGTACGCTGCACTGAAGGAGATAGCCAAAGCGAAAGGAGATCTTAGCGCCGCACCGCAATTGACCAAGAACCCGAGATTCACCAATAACCCAGGCGTCGTCGAGAAAGCCCTGGCTATCTATAATGGGACGTATCAGTGACCTATAATCTTCTCACTGTCGACGCCGTCAGCCCCGAAAGCATGGCCGTCGCCCTTGCCGGGTGCCTGGGCGTCGCGGTCAGCGATGTGGAAGTGGCGGATTCCGACGGCGACTTCGAACTCCGGAACTGGGATGCGCCCGTCTCGTGCGAATACCGGGGAGTCCGCGGTGATGTGGCCTGGTCGCTGGACATCTATGCCCAGGAGCAGGTTTCTGATCAGCCGCTTGAGCCCGACCTCGCCGCGCAGTTCGCGAAAGCAGTGGCGACGACCGTCCTGTTTCCCGCTGAGGAGGCGCCCCCCAGCGCCTACTGGGCAGTCACGCCGGAAGGTCTGCTCACTCGCGCCCGGCTCGAATTGTCCGCCGACGAGCCCCCCATCTACATGATCCCTGCGGTAGAGGCGCCGGTGCCTCAGCTCCCCCGGGCTGCTGTGGTGAGATTCGCCGAGATTGTACGGGAACAGCGGCCGGACACCCCCGTGGCGGAGGACTTCACGTCCTCGGTGGAAAGGGTGCGACGGGCTGCCTCGGAACTGTCACGGCTTTCCCTCGACGACGGCGTCGGCAGCCCCATCTGGTCTGCGAGGAACAAGCTGGTCGTGTGGGAGCGAGTCATCCGGCAAATGGAATCCGGATGGGCGCCGTCGGGCTGGTATCCCGCCGACCTCTATCGAGAACGGTTGGAAGCCCGGGACGCGCTCGTCGGCATCAGCGCCCACCTGCCTCGTGAGGTAACCGAGCTGCTCGACAAGGCCCTGGAGGAATTGGACAGGCAGTTCGCCGCCGCAACAGAGGAAGACCCGTCGGGAAGCCTCCGAAGAGAGCTGACGGGTGCGTCCGAACAGACGTCGGTCGGCTGGTGGTGGCACCGCCGCCCCGTTCCCGTGCCCTGGGAGCAGGCCTGACTTCGTGCAGACCGGTCTGCACGTTCCTTGACGGCAATAGCACAGGTCCGGTACGCGACGGGAATCGCGTGCCGGGTCCATGCTTGGGCTGGTGGTACGGAGAACTGGGGACCGGGGATCAGCCACAGCAGCCGGCCTTTGGAGTGAGAGGCTTGCACGCCTTCACCTGGGGGACTGTAGAGGGGCAGCCAGCGCTGTGGATCAGGTGGCACATGCTGGCTGGCGTGGTGAGGGAACCATAGAGAGTGTCCGCACCTCCGACACCCAGCCACCTGCAGAGGTGGGAAGCGATCTTCCCGCCTACGGGAAGCGATCTTTAACTGCTTCGCGCGGCCCTGGTCAGACCCACTCGTGAACACACCCACAGATGACAATTCGCGAGTAGCTCTCGTGAACGTCACGAGATCCCGTCCGGTCGAAAGACCGGGCGGGATCTCGGCGTTTGACACCCCGTGCGTCGGGGCGGACCTCGTCAGCAGCGGTAGCCGTTGGGGACCTGGAGCAGGGCCACGAAGATCCACACCATGGCCGCGGTGCCGGCCGTGCCGCCCAGGAGGGCGACGGTGAGGTTCCAGCGGCCTGCGGATCCGATGAGCACCCCCCACCACACCGCTGCCGTGATCGAGAGCAGAGCTCCGTAGAAGATCAGCGCGAGCAGGTTGGCCGGGCCGTTCACTCCTGCGTCGCAGGCCCGCCAGCCGGCTGCCAGCAGCACCGACCCGAGCACACCAGTGGTCAGACCGGCCACGGGGGCGACCGCGCACCCCCACTGTCCCCGCGTCACTTCCGGTTCCTGACCGGGGGCACGTTCCCGCCACCGGGCTGCTGCGCCTGTTCCCTCTGGTCCATCGCGTCGTTGATCCCTTGCCGGAGTGGTTCCTGCCCGTGTGCGGCGGCCGAGGGCTCGGGTGCCGGGTGGGTGGCGGGCCCGAGCCCTTCGTGGTCATCGCTTTGCGTCGCCGTCGGAAATCCGTGTCCTGCGGTCCTCCGGCACCGTGGCCTCGTACAGGGTCACGATCTTTTCCTTGCCGTCCTTCAGCTCGAACGTCACCCCGTTGTCCCCGGGATAGGGGCGGCGGTGGTCGAAGCCGCCGGGGAAGATGTCGCCCGGAATGCTTTCCGGGAAGGCGGCGCAGTACATGACGTATCTGTCGGCCGTGGTCCGGGACCCGGGATTCCGGCGGCGCTGTAGGTGCTTGCAGGCATCACACAGCACGGGCGATCGGCGCACGTGGGTCACTCCTTCGTGTTCTTGAGGTACTTGTCGATGATCTGGCCGACCTCGACCGCGAGTGGCCTGGGGTTATCGGCCAGCTTGTATTCCGCGAAGCACTCGGCGACCATCTCATGCGGATCCGTGGCCCCGTACTCCGAGACCAGGGACTCGATCGCCTCTGCCGTTTCCTCGTCGTGCGGCTCGACACTGGTGTCGTAGGGCAGTCCGATCGCATCGGACACGACGGTCTCGAGCTCCGCGTTGGCCTCGGGCGATGCGAAGACCCGCTCGGCGCAATGGTGCCCGAACTCGTGATGGAAGATCCCCTCGACCGATCCGCCGCCGGGAACGGTCCAGTTGGACTCCTCCTCGAGCTTGCCCTGCTCCGAGAGGGCCTCGTGGTCACCGAAGTCGCCCGCGTCGAGGTAGATGCCGACGGATTGGTCACCACCGGGTTCGAGCACGGCGTACGCGAGGGTGGAGTCCTCACCGGCGGCCTCGGACTGGACGACCTCCATGGTGCGGAAGACGTCGGGATACTCGGCGGAGAGTTTCTCCATGGCCCGGTTGACCTCGTTCGCCGAGTCGGGCGACAAGGGATTCGTCGTGTAGTCGACGTGCACGTCGTGCGGTTCGCCGATCGCCCGTCCCTCGGCCTCGGCCTGTGCGAGGCGACTTCGGCCTCCTCCTCGACCTCGACGTCCGTCCCGGATTCGGTGCTCTCCGGCGCCTCCGCCTGCTCGGGTTCCTCTGGTGGCTCGGGCTGCCGCTCGCGACGCTCCGCAGCGGGTGGCTCCACCATCTCCTCGGCGGGATCTCCGGGCTCGTCCGGCTCCGTGTATTCGCCCTCGTCGTCGTCAGGCAGCTCCGAGACGTCGTCGTCGGCGGACTCCGGCTCGGCGTATTCGCCTTCGACGTCCGGCAGTTCCGAGGCGTCGTCGGCGGACTCCGGTTCCTCGGGCTGTGCGAAGGCATCGTCCTCGGACGGTTCCCGGGACTCCGGATCCGGCTGCGCATCCTCGACGTCGGTATCGGCCACCGAGTGCAACTCGCTCATCTGGTCCCCCCGGTCCAGTTCTCGCCTGGGTTCCACGATATGTCTTCCGCGCTCCGGGAGTTGGACCGGGTCGGCCGGGCGGTGGGTGTCAGGCCAGCGGGCCGGCGGTGAGTTCGAGGACCTCTGCGGGGCCGGCTCGGAAGGCGGGGCCGGCGGCGTCGGCTTCGATCATGTGGGGAGTGGCGTCGTGCGCGGCGAGGGCCGACCTCGACGTCCACCGCTCGAGGAGGACGAAGCGGTCGGGGTGGCCCGTTACCTGGTGCAGGTCGTACTGCAGGCAGCCGTCTTCGGCGCGGACGATCGGCGCGAGGCGCTCGAAGGCCTCGATCTGCTCCCGTCCGCGGCCAGGGAGAGTGGTGATCAGGACGGCCAGATGTATGGGGTGTGACATGTGGCGAAGGCTATGGGCGGGCACTCAGGTGCGGGAAGCGCTTTTCGCTGCCGAGGGGGCCTGGTTCCCTACGAGGCCGTGGAGTTCGGCCGCGGAGTCGGGGGCCAGGCGGTAGATGCCCTGGACGCTCACCGACCGGATCAGCCGGCCTTCCTCCACGTACTTGAGCCTGCGCTCGCCGCGGCGTGAGGTGTACGTCAGCCGTTCCAGGAGGCCGGCGGGGACGGCGGTGCCGAACGTGAGGGGAGAACAGGGCGGGCCGAGGAGCACCTCGGTGACGCACCCCCCCTTCAGCGGCCGCCAGTCCAGGAGCTTCGGGTAGTCGTCGTCGTGGAGCTGTGAACCGGCGTCCTCGTAGGGGATGATCCGTGACACCTCCAGAGCGCCCAGTACGTGGAGACGGGTGCGGAAGGCCCGGACGGGGAAGACGGTGTCACCGGGGCGCACACCTGCGCGCGTGAAGCTCGGCAGGGACTGGTGCGGGCCGCCGAACAGCATCGTCAGACGTTGGCCTGCGTAGCCGGATCGCTCGAGGTACCGGCACAGGTCGTTGGTCCACAGGGTCGTGTAGGAGTTCGCCACGGCAGAAACGTAGGCGTGGCCACTGACAGGCGGGTCGGTCCCGCCCGGTCGGGTGACCGGGCGGGATCCGGTGGGTCAGTGCACCGAGTCGAGCTTTGTGCGCTGCTCCGGGGTGAGGTCGAGGTCCACCGCGCCGAGGTTCTCCTCCAGTTGGGCCACCGAGGAGGCGCCGACCAGGGGGAGGACCGGGATGTCGCCGCCCATCAGCCAGGAGAGCACCACCTGGTTGACGGTGGCGCCGGTTTCGGCAGCGACCTCGCGGACCGCCTTCAGGCGGGGCTCGGTGCCCGCGTGCTCGAAGCCCGGACCGAGCGGCTTGTCGTCGCGTACGTAGGCGCCCGAGATCAGCGGCGAGTACGAGACCTGCGTCAGCGACGGGTTGGCCCGCAGGTAGCTGAGCAGGTCACCGCTGACCAGGCCCTGGTTGCCGTCGGGGGAGCGGAGGCTGGGGATGTCGGTGCGCTGGCGGAGGTAGCTGTGGTGGTGCTGGAGCACCTCGTAGCCCGGAACGCCCGCCGCGGCGGCCAGGGTGCGGGCCCTCTCCACGCGCCACGCCCAGTGGTTGCTCGCGCCGAGCAGGCCGGCGACGCCGTCCGCGACGACATCGGCGAAGCCCTGGACGGTCTCCTCCAGCGGGGTGTGCTCGTCCATGATGTGCGCGTACAGCAGGTGGATGCGCTCGATGCCGAGGCGCTCGCGGCTGCGCTCCGCCGACTCGCGGATGACCTTGGCGGACAGGCCCTCCACGTCGAGGCTGAAGCCGCTGGTGGGCTGGTTGGGGCGGGCGCCGAGCTTGGTGGCCACCGTGATCTCGTCGCCGATGCCGCGGCTGCGCAGCCAGCGGCCGACGAGTTCCTCGCTCTCGCCGCCCTGGGTGCCGTTGACCCAGAAGGCGTAGTTGTTGGAGGTGTCGATGAAGTTGCCGCCCGCCTCCACGAAGCGGTCGAGGATCGCGTACGAGGTGGCCTCGTCGACGGTGGTGCCGAAGGTCATCGTGCCGAGGCTCAGCACGCTTACTTCGCGGCGCGTTTCGGGGGCGCTGCCGATGACGCGGAATTTCACTGGGATGCCTTTCGGTCCAGGGGTGGGGAACGGGAACTAGGCCGTGGCGGCGGTGCGCTGCGGGAGGTCTGCCAGCAGCTCCGCGATCACGGCGTCCAGGTGCGGTACCAGGTAGAAGTGGCCGCCGGAGAAGGAGCGCAGCCGGAAGGGGCCCGTGGTGTGGTTCCGCCAGGCCTCGGCCTGGGGGGCGTCCACCCGGGGGTCGATGTCGCCGATCAGGGCGGTGACCGGGCAGTCCAGGGGCTCGGCGCCGGTGAACCGGTACGTCTCGGTGGCCACGTAGTCGCTGCGCACGGCGGGCAGGATCGCGGCCAGCAGCTCCGGGTGGTCGAGCATCCGGGTGTCGGTGCCGCCCAGCAGCTTCATGTCGGCGATGAGCGTCTCGTCGTCGGCGAGGTGTACGGAGCCGGGCGCGGGCACCGAGGGGGCGCGGCGGCCGGAGACGGCGAGCGCGGCGGGCGGCCGGCCCGCGTCGCGCAGCCGGCAGGCCACCTCGAAGGCGAGCGAGGACCCCATGCTGTGCCCGAAGATCGTGAACGGGCGGTCGAGGAAGGCCCCCCGGAGGAGCTCGGCCGTGATCAGGTCGGCGAGCTCGTGCAGGGACTCGACGCACGGTTCGCCGAAGCGCTCCTGGCGGCCGGGGTACTGGACCACCAGGACCTCGGCGTGGGGCGCGAGGGCGGCCGAGAAGGGGAAGAAGTACGAGGCGTTGCCGCCCGCGTGCGGGAACACCAGCAGGCGCGGGGCCTCAGGGGGAGCGGTGTGGAAGCGGCGCAGCCACGGGGTGCCGGTGGGCGCCACCGCACTCGCCCGGTTCGCGCGGCTCATCCGGACCGCCGGACGCGGCCGTTGCCGCCGCGTGCGGGGCGGGCGGTGATCGGGATGTGCTTGTAGCCGGATACGAAGTTGGAGCGCAGCCGCTCGGGACGGCCGGCCGGCCGGAAGTCCTCGAAGCGGGTGAACAGCTCGTGGAAGAGGGTCTTCAGGCTGACGCGGGCCACGCTGTGCCCGATGCAGTAGTGCGGGCCGATGCCGAAGGCGAGGTGCTTGTTGGGCTTGCGGCGGATGTCGAACTCGGAGCCGCGCGCGAAGACGCGGTCGTCCCGGTTGGCGGAGCCCAGCCAGACCACCACCGCGTCGCCCGCCCTGATCAGCGTGTTGCGGATCTCGATGTCGCGGGTGGCGTAGCGCAGGAAGTGGTTGACGGGGGAGGCCCAGCGCAGGGCCTCCTCCAGACCGGTGGAGTCGAGCTCGGGGTGGGCGGCCCAGTCCTGGAGCACGCCGCTGTCGATGAACTCGGCCATGACGAAGTTGGGGGCGTGCGGGGTGGTGACGTTCGCGCCGAGCAGCAGGCTGTAGCAGTTCGCGACGATCTCGTCGGCCGCCATGTGGCGGCCCTCGAACTCGGTGGAGATCAGCACGCTCAGCAGGTCGTCGCCGAGGTTGCCCCGGCGGAAGCGGACCAGGTCCTGGAAGTAGGCGAACAGCTCGCGGTGGGCGTTCTCCAGGGTGGCCTCGCGGCCGCCCGGGTCCTGGTACTCGGGGTCGTCGGCGGCGATGCACACGGTGGTGAGCCGGTTGAGCCAGGCCCAGTCCGCCGTGGGCAGCCCCATCATCGTGCCGGTGACCGACATCGGCATCGCCAGCATGGCCTGGGCGAAGTCGAAGGTGCCGCCGTCGCCGAGCGGTTCGATGAGCGGGACCACCAGGTCGCGGATCATGTCCCGCTGCTGGTCGACCGACTTGATGGCCAGGGCCTTCTTCAGGCGGCCCTGCATGGCGGTGTGGCGGGGCGGATCGGTGGCGGCGAGCTGCTTGCCGCTGGCGGGGTCGTCCAGGCCCAGGAGGTCGAGCATGGTGCCGCGCTCGGAGGTGAAGGTGGCGGTGTCGCGCAGGACCTGGTCGGAGTCGTCGAAGCGGACGACGTTCCAGAACCAGCGGTCGTCGTCGACGTGGTGGCGGGTCAGGGTGTCCAGGGCGCGCATCCGGCGCCAGACGGGATGCGGGTCGCCGTCGCTGTAGAGGCCGGGGTCGACGAGGTCGAGGGTGTCGGCGGGGCCGGTGGCGGCCGCGTGCATCGGGCAGCCCGGCGGGGGTGTGAGGGACTGTACTGCGGGGTCGGACATGGCGTGGACGGTCAAGGCCCGTCTTCCTTTCGCCTGGGTGGGCGTGGGAGCGGCGCCGGTCCGCCTTTTGGCCTCCGGCCCGGGATGCGGGACGGGGGCCGTGCGGGGCGAACGGAGTGAGGGACCCCCTCGGGCGTCCGGTGATCGTGCCGGAGCGGGGGCCATCGTGGCGCGTGACGGGGAACCAGCCGGTCTGCGCGTGTGCCGTGCGGCGCCGGGGAAGGGCTGGGCACGGGGTGGGGCGTTGCCCGCACAACGTACATGACGGGCCGGGGAAGGTGAAGCGGCCCCCGTCACGCGTGTGTTGTCGGGGCTCCGCCCCGCACCCCGCGCCTCAAACGCCGGCGGGGCTGGAGTTGGCGTGCCTGGGTGTGCCTGTGCGGGTCAGGGATCGGGGCTCTGCCCCGCACCCCGCGCCTCAAGCGCCGGCGGGGCTGGAGTTGGCGTGTCTGGGTGTGTCTGTGCGCGTTGGGGATCGGGGCTTTGCCCCGGGCCCCGCGCCTCGATTGCCGGCGGGGCTGGGGGTACCGGTCGGGGTGGAGTTGGCGCCTCTGGGTGTGTTTGGTCAGGGATCGGGGCTTCGCATCGGGGCTCCTGTCTTGGGCGCCGGCGGGGTTACTCCGGGCCGTCCTCCAGGAAGTCGCTCTTTGCGATCAGGTAGGCCAGTTGAGCTCGGCTGCGGCTGCCGAAGAGTTCGGCGGCCCAGCGCATGTGGTTGGCGACGCTGCGGGTGCTCATGCCGAGGCGGGAGGCGATGGCCTCGTCCGTGTAGCCGTTGACCATGTGGCGCAGGATCGCGCGGCGGATGTCGTCGGTCAGGAGGGGCGGCAGGCGGCTGCTCGGGAAGTTGCGCAGCGGGGAGGCGCGCTGCCAGGCGTGGTCGAAGATGCCGACCAGGTAGCGGACCACGCCGGGGTGTTCGATGACCAGGGCGATTTCGCTGCGGACCGAGCTGGGGTCGGGGACGAAGGCGATCTTGCGGTCGCAGACGATGAGCCGGTCGAAGACCTCGTCCAGGGTGCGGACCTCGCCGCCGGCCTGCGAGATCTGTTCCACGTACGCCAGCGTGGGCTGGTGCGAGCGGACGGTGTGCTGGTAGATGGTCCGCTGCCGGATGCCGCGGCCCAGGGCGGTGAGGTCGCTGGCCAGTGCCTTGTCGAGGAGTTCCTGCGGGCGGCCGCCGCCGGGCTGGGCGGTCAGCAGTTCCTCCTGGCAGGCGTGGACGGCCGCGGAAAGGGTCGCGCTGATGGCGCCCGCGCCCTGGACCACGCGGATCAGGTGGGAGTTCCCCTGGCCGTAGCTGTCCAAATAGATCTCCTGCGCGCGGGAGATCGACGTGCGGACGGCGGCCAGTGCGTTCTTCTTCTCCTCGATGTCCTGTTCCAGGCGGTCCATACGGGCTCCGGCGGCCAGCCGGGGCGGTATCGGGGCGAGGGTGCCGTTGGGGAGGAGCTGGACGAGTCCCAGGTCAAGCAGGCATTGCGGACACTCGCCGGACGTGGCTCGGCCCTGCAGGGAGTCCGAGTAGTACTGAAGGCCGTCTGCGCAGATCTCGACCTTGCGATCTTCTGCGGTTATGTCCGTTCCGATGCACATATATCCACCCTGCTGGTTTCCGCATTGCACGATCATCCTCCCTGATTTCCGCTGACTGAAGGGCAATGGCCACGCATGATTTCGGCGGGGAACCACGACAGGTCTATACCTCGCAGATCCAATGATTCAGGAAGCAGGGTACGAAAATGATCAAGAACGCTCTCGGTCTCGCCCTTGGCGCACTTGCCCTTGCAGCCGTCGCCGCAGCCGGTGTCACCACCGGCTCCGCCCCCGATCGGACGGCCACCGTGGCCGGGGACTCCCAGTGGGGCACCCCGGTCCCCTTCGCCCCCGTGGCGGATGACTCGCAGTGGGGCTGAGCCCCCTCCCGTACGCCACCCCTGACCGCCAGGGGTGTCCGGCGCGCACCGGCCGGCCGGCCCCCGCCTGAGGGACCGCCGATCCGCGGGGCGGGCCACTCACCAACGCTCCCGCAGATCTCGGAGGTCCATTCGTGCTGCCCGAAGCACCGCACGGAACGTCGCACGGCGGTCACACCTGGTATCCGGCCACCCGGGTGCAGCAAGGCATCTGGGTCCTGGACCGGGACGAGCTGCTGAGGCCCACCCAGTTGGTGCCCACCGTCGTGGAGTTCACCGGCCCGGTGGACCACGGGCTGCTGGTCGCCGCGGTCGGGCGGTCCCTCGCGCGGCACCCCTCGCTGCGGGCGCGCTTCAGGCTCGACGTGAAGCGGCGCCAGGTCGAGTACCGGACCGACGGCCCGCCGGCCGAGGCCGGTTTTCTCGACGCGGCGGCCGAGGGCTGGAGCGACGAAGAAGTCGACCGGCTCGTACGGGCGTTGTGCGTCACCCCCTTCGACCTCGCGGCGGACGCGCCCGCCCGCGCCGAGATCATCCGGACCGGGCCCGAGCGCACCCTCCTCGTGCTGAACGCGCACCACATCGTCGTCGACGGGGTCTCGCGCACGATGCTCCTGGAGGAGATCGGCGAGATCTACCGGGCCGGCCTCGCAGGCGTGGAGCCGGTACTGAGCGATCCTCCGCACCCGGCGGCCGTGGTCGCCGACCGCACTCCCGAAGAGGTCGCCGAGCAGGTACGGGAGGTCGTCGACCGGCTGCGCGGTGCGCCGGCGGACGTGACGCTGCCCTTCACCCGCCTCGCCCACGACGGGGGAGAGGCCTCGCTGCTCGGCGCGACCCTGGCCCTGTCCCTCGACGAGGAGACCACGGCGCGGGTCATGGAGGTGGCCGCGCAGGAGGGCTGCACGCCCTTCATGCTGGGCGTCGCCCTGCTGGCCGGCACCCTCGCGCGCACCGGCCCCCAGCGCGACTTCCTCATCGCCTTCGCCTGGCCCGGCCGCGACGACCCGGCCACCGCCGACGTCATCGGGATGTTCATGACGACCGTGGTGCTGCGGGCCTCGCTGGAACCGGAGGACACCTGGCGCGACCTGCTGAGCGGCGTACGGATCAACGGCATGGAGGCCTTCGTCGACAGCGACGTGCCCCTCGACGCCGTGTCCGCCGCCCTCAACCCGGACCGCAACGTCCTGTGGCCGCCGCTGTCGCCGGTCCTGGTCAACCTCGACGAGGCCCCGCGGTCCCTGGAGCTGGCACCGGGGGTGCCGGCCCGACTGCGGCCGCTCGACCCGATGTTCATCAAGTACGACCTGGCCGTGTTCGTCCGGCTGGAGGACACCGCCGAGGGGCGGCGCCTGGCGCTGTCCCTGGACTACCCGGTCAACGTCTTCGGCCACACCGACGTCTCGCGCTTCCTCAACGCTCTGCGGCACAGCGCCGCGGACCTCGCAACCTTCCCGGAGAATCCCGTGCTCGAAGAGTCCGTAACCGCCACCGCCCTCGCCGCCCCGGACCTGGAAGACCCGGCGGCGCGCCTCGAACTCGTCCGCTCCATCTGGCGCGAGGTCCTGGAGACCGACGACGTCGACGACGACGCCAGCTTCTTCGAGTCCGGCGGCGACTCCCTGCTCCTGGTGCTCCTCGTCGAGCGCCTCGGCCAGGTCTCCGGCCGCGAGGTCCGCACCATGGACCTCTTCCGCAACCCGACCATCAGCGGCCAGGCCGAGCTCATCGCGGGCGCCGCCCAGCCCGCCGCGGCCGCCGCCGGCACCGACCGTGCCGCCCTGCTGAACGCCGCCCGCTCCCAGGGCGCCGAGGCCGCCCGATGACGCCCGGGACGCCGGCCGCGGAGATCCTGCCTGACGCGCTCCAGGCCGCGGAGAGCCTCGCCGCCGAAATCCTGGACACCGACGGGCCCGACGGCTTCGACACCGAGAGCTTCATCTCCCTCGGCGGCGACTCCCTGCGCGCCATGCGCCTGGCCGCCGTCCTCGAGGAGCGCCTCGCGCTGCGCGTCTCGATCCTGGAGCTGCTCGGCGGCTCCCCGCTCGCCGGGGTACTGGCCGCCGCCGTGCCCGCCGCCCCCGCCGCGCCCGAGCCCGCGCAGGCCCCGGCCGGCAGCGCCGAGCAGGCGCTCACCCCCGCCCAGCGCGGGATGTGGCTGATGGAGCGGGTCGCCGGGGGTTCCCCGTACAACCTGGTCTTCCGCTGCTTCGTCGAGGACGGCCTGCTCGACCGCGGCCTGTTCACCAAGGCCCTCGCCGCCACCGCCGCCCGCCACGAGGGTCTGCGCAGCGTCTTCCGCGAGGCCGCGGACGACGTGGTCCAGGAGATCCTGCCCGCCTACACGCCCGAGCTCGCCGAGTTCACCTACGACGGGCCGGCCGAGGCCTTCGAGGGGCACGTGCGCCGGGCCGCCGCCGAACTGGGCCGCCTCCCCTTCGACCTGGCGGCCGAACCCGCCTACCGCTTCGCCCTCTACGGCTCCGGCCCGCAGGGTGACGAGCGCTGCGCGGTCGTCCTGGTCGCGCACCACATGGTGCTCGACGGGTTCGCCGTCGGCTACCTGCTGCGCGAGGTCTTCGAGACGTACGCCGAGCTCAGCGACGAGCAGCAGCACACCGACACGGCCCCCCGCGACCCCGGCACCCCGCTGTCGGCGCTCACCCGCCGCCAGGCGGAGACCAGGGCCCGCGGCGCCTGGGACGAGCAGACCGCGTTCTGGAAGGAACACCTCGACGGTGTCCCCTCCATCCTCGAACTCCCCGCCGACCGGCAGCGCCCCTCCGTCCAGGACGGCGCGGGCGACCGGCTCGGCCTGGACCTCGGCCCGGCCACCACCGAGCTCGTCACCCGGCAGGCGCGCGGGCTGGGCATCACCCCGTACTCCTTCCTGCTCGGCGCCTTCGCCCTGACCCTCAGCCGCCTCAGCGGCAGCCGCAGGCTGCTGGTGGGCGTGCCACTGCTGGGCCGTGGCGCCTCCGAGCTCCAGCGGCTGATCGCCGTCGCCGGCAACCTCGTACCGGTCCGCATCGACGTGGACGACGACGCTCCGGTCGGTGACTACCTGCGCGCCGTGCACCACAGCCTCGGCACCGCCATCGAGGCCGGCGACCTGCCCTTCGAGGAGCTGGTCGCGCGCCTCGGCACCGAGCGCAGCCTCGGCTGCCACCCGCTGGTCCAGGTCTGCTTCGGCATGCACGACCAGCTCGTGCCCCGCGAACTGACCGCCGGCGCCCTGCGGATTCGGGTCGAGGAAGGGCACGGCGGCGGCTCGCAGTTCGACCTCACCATGCTCATCGGCCACGCCGACCCCTCGCTGGCCGGGCACGTCGAGTACGCGACCAGCGTCTGGAACGAGACCGAGGCCCAGTCCTTCGTGTCCGACTTCCGGGCCGCCGTGGAGGAGCTCGCCGCCGCGCCCGACGCGCGGCTGGAGGACATCCGCTGCATCTCCCACGAGGGCCGCGCGCTCCTCGACGAGATCAACGAGAGCGGCCGGGACTTCCCCGCCACCTCCCTCGACGCCCTCTTCCGCGAGGTGGCCGGCCGCCGCCCGGGCGCCGTCGCCGTCCGCGACGCCACGCACACCCTGACGTACGGTCAGCTCGCGGCGGCCGCCGCCGAACAGGCCCGGCTGCTGCGCGAGGCCGGGGTCGGCCCGGGCGACCGGGTACTCGTCGGCGTCGAGCGGTCGGTCGCCGAGGCCGTCGCCGTCCTCGGCGTGCAGTGGGCCGGAGCCGCGTACGTCGGCATCGACCCGGCGCAGCCCGACACCCACCTCGCCCGGATCCTGGAGCGGGCCCGGCCTGCCGCCGCGCTGACCGGCCCGGTCGACGCGCCGACCGCGCGCCGCTTCGCCGAGCTGGGCGCCCCCGCGGTGGCCACCTGGGAGCCGGACTGGCAGCCGGCCGCCCCGGACACCGTGCCGACCCCGGCCGAGGACCCCTCCCGCCTCGCCTACGTCGCCTTCACCTCGGGCTCGACCGGGCAGCCCAAGGGCGTCTGCGTACCGCACCGCGCGGTGATCCGCCTGGTCCACGAGGCGGGCTACGTCCGCCTCGGCGCCGACGAGCGGATGCTGCGGCTCTCCCCGCTCTCCTTCGACGCCTCCACCCTGGAGCTGTGGGGCGCGCTGCTGACCGGCGCCTCCCTGGAGGTCCACCCGGCGGGCCTCGCCTCGCCCACCGAGCTCGGCGCCTTCCTGAAGGAGCGCCGGATCACCGTGGCCTGGCTGACGGCCGGACTCTTCCGGCTGGTCGAGGAGTTCGCGCCGGACTCCCTCGGCGGCCTGCGCCAGCTGCTCACCGGCGGCGACGTGGTCCCCCACGAGCACACCGCCCGCGTGCTCTCCCGGCACCCCGACATCGTGATCACCAACGGGTACGGGCCGACCGAGAACACCACCTTCACCACCACGCACTCGGTGGCGCGCGCCTCGGACGTGGACGGTCCGCTGCCCATCGGCCGCCCGGTGCCCGGCACCCGCGTGTACGTACTGGACGCGCGCCGCCGTCAGCTCCCGCCCGGCGCGGTCGGCGAGCTGTACACCGGCGGCGAGGGCCTGGCCGACGGCTACCTCGGCGACGAGGCCGAGACGGCCCGCTCGTTCGGGCAGCTCTCGCCGGACGTCGACGAGCGCCTCTACCGCACCGGCGACCTCGTACGGATCGACACCCGCGGCCGGATCCGCTTCCTGGGCCGCGCCGACGACCAGGTCAAGCTCCGCGGCTACCGGGTGGAGCTGAGCGCGATCAGCGACGTGCTCGCCGAGCACCCCGAGGTGCAGGACGCCGTCGTCCTCGTCACCGACGGGGACAGCGCCGAGAAGCGGCTCGTCGCCGCGGTGGTCCTCGCCGACGGCGCGGCCGCCGACGCGGTCGCCCTGCGCGACCTGCTCAAGGAGCGGCTGCCGTCCTACATGGTGCCGACCCTGTGGGCCGTGGTGGACCGGCTGCCGGTGACCGCCAACGGCAAGGTGGACCGGCGCGCGCTCGCCGCGGTGGCCGGTCCGGCGAGGCGCTCGGCCGCCTCCGCCGCTCCTGCCGTACCGGTCGTCGAGACGGTCGCGGCCCCCGCCGCGGGCCCCGGCCTCGACGAGCGCATCGCCGAGCTGTTCGCCGAGGTCATCGAGGGGCCCGAGCCCGTCACGGGCGTCACCGCCGAGACCGACTTCTTCATGGTCGGCGGCAACTCCCTGGGCGCCGTACGGCTGATGCGCAAGGTGAAGCAGGAACTGGGCGCGTCCGTCCGGCTGCGGGACTTCCTGCTGTCCCCCACGCCCGCAGGGCTGCGCACGCTCATCGACAAGGCCGCCGTCTGATGGCCCGTACCGCGGCTCCGGTCCCGCCGCCGTCCCTCGCGGACGGCGTGCGGGCCCCGGAGTGGGACGAAGGACTGGACTGCTGGGTCGTGGCCGACCCCCGCCTGGCCCAGCAGGTCCTCAACCACCCCGGCTTCGCCTCCGGGACCTTCGAGCGCTCCTTCCAGCTGTACATGACGGACGCGGCCCGCGCCGAGTACCGGGAGCTCACCGAGTTCCTGCGGCTGTGGTTCGTCCAGGCCGACGCGCCGGAGCACATGGCGCTGCGCCGTCCCGTCCAGCGGATGCTCTCCGCCTCCTACGTGCGCTCCCTCGCCCCTCGGATCGAGGAGATCACCGACGAGTGCCTCGACGACCTCGCGGCGGCCCCCCGTCCGTCGGACGTCATGCCGCCGGTGGCCGACGGGATCTCGGGCAAGGTGATGGCCCACGTCGTCGGGCTGGACGTGCCTCCCCCGGTGCTGCACCGGTGGTCGCGGACGCTGTCGCTGTTCATCGGCGCCATGTACCGGCGCGACCACGCGCTGGCGGCCCACCGGGTCATGGTGGAGATGTCCGAGGCGCTGGCCGGCGCGCGGGCGATGGAGGGCTTCCCGGTCGACACCGAGGAGGACCGGGCGCGGACCACCGCGACCTGGGCCATGTGCCTCTTCGGCGGCCTGGAGACCACGGCCTCCCTGCTCGGCTCCACCGTGCTCACCGCGCTCGGCGACCGCGCGCTGTGGGACGCGGTGTGCCGGGAGGTGCCGGGTGCGGTGGAGGACCTCGTCGAATCCGTTCTGGTGAGCCGGCCCCCGCTGCGCCACCTGGGGCGGGTGGCCGCGTACGACCAGGAGTTCGCGGGCGTGCGGCTGAGCGAGGGCGACCTGGTGCTGGTCAGCCTCACGGGCGAGAACCCCCTGAACGACGCCGACGAGGCGCCGGCGGCGGTCTGCCCGGTCACGGGTGCGCGCACCGGCGCCGCCACCGACGCGGTCGCGGGTACGGACGCGGGCGCCAAGGCGGTGGGCGGCGGCTCGGAGCGGCACCTGATCTTCGGACACGGACCGCACTACTGCGTCGGCGCACCGCTGGCCCGTCTGGAGGCGGCCATCCTGCTCCGCCGCCTCGCCCGGCGGTTCCCGCACGCCCGGCTGGCCGAGGAAGCCGCCGTATGGGGGCCCAACCTCAGCTACGTGGGCCTCGACCACCTCTACGTCGATCTGGCCGGAGACGCCTGATGCACTCCTCTCCCGCAACCCCCGCACCTCCCGTGACGGAACACGCCGTCGCCGTCGTCGGCATGGCCTGCCGGCTGCCCGGCGCGCGCGACGTCCGCGCGTTCTGGTCGATGCTCCGCGCCGGGCGGGACGGCATCAGCCGCCCCGCCCGCGAGGAACTGCTCGCGCTCGGCGTGGACCCGGAGTACGTGGGCCGGGAGAACTTCGTCGCCGCCATGGGGGTCATCGAGGACTCCCGCCGCTTCGACTGGCGGTACTTCCGGTACAGCAGGGCGGAGGCGGCGGCGATGGACCCGCAGCAGCGGGTCTTCCTGGAGTGCGCGGCGACGGCCGTCGACGACGCCGGCATCGACCCGGCGCGGTTCCGCGGCCGGGTCGGTGTCTACGCCGGTGCCGACCGTTCGGGAGCGGGCAGGAACGATGCCGCGCTGAGCGAACTGGCCCGGTACATCGGGCGGGAGAAGGACTTCGTCGCGACCCGCGTGGCCTACAAGCTGGGACTGCGCGGGCCCGCGATCACCGTGCAGACGGCGTGCTCCACCTCGCTGACCGCCGTGCACCTCGCGGTGCGCGCACTGCTGGGCGGCGAGTGCGACGCCGCCCTGGCCGGCGGGGTCACCGTGATGCCGCGGGGCGAATGGGGCTACCTGTTCGAGCCGGGCGGCATCCTCGCGGCCGACGGGCACTGTCGTCCCTTCGACCTACTCGCGGGCGGGACCGTGCCCAGCGAAGGCGTCGGCGTGGTCGTCCTCAAGCGGCTCGCCGACGCGCTGCACGACGGTGACCGGATCTCCGCCGTGATCGCGGGCACCGCCGTCAACAACGACGGCGCGGACAAGATGGCGTACACGGCGCCGTCCGCGAGCGGGCAGAGTGAGGTGATCCGCGCGGCGCTGCAGACGGCGGGGCTGGCCCCCACCGCGATCGGCCACGTGGAGGCGCACGGTACCGCGACGCGGCTGGGCGACCCCATCGAGGTCCAGGCGCTGAGCGAGGTCTTCGGGGCCGCCACGGACGAGACCGGCTGGTGCGCGCTCGGCGCGGTCAAGGGCAACATCGGCCACACCGGGGCGGCGGCGGGCGTCACCGGCCTGATCAAGACGGCGCTGATGCTGGAGCACGGGGAGCTCGTCCCGACCGTGCACTACACCGGCCCCAACCCGCTGCTGGAGCTGGACCGTTCGCCCTTCCGGGTCGCCACCGAGCACCGGCCGTGGCCGGTCCGTCAGGAGGGGGCGCCCCGTGCGGGGGCCGTCAGCTCCTTCGGCGTCGGCGGCACCAACGCGCACGCCGTCCTGGTCCAGGCCCCCGACCGTGCGGTGCGGGCGGCCCGGTCCCGCTCGCGGTCGGGCGCGTACGCCGGACCGCACCTGCTGCCGCTGTCGGCCGCGACCCCGGCGGCCCTGGCCCGCCTGGGCGAGGACCTCGCCGAGCGGTTCGCCCCCGTCCCCGCCGCCGCCCGCGGTGCGGAACCGGAGGCGGTGCCCGCCGCGGCCGAGGCCGCGCTGACCCTCGCCGGCCGCCGCAGGCACAAGCACCGCCGGGCCGTGGTCGTGCAGGACGCCCCGCACGCCGCCGAGGCGCTGCGGGCCGCGGCCGCCCGGACCGCCGCCACCACTTCGGCCGGCGCCCCTCCGCGCCTGGGCAAGGTCGCCTTCCTCTTCCCCGGCCAGGGCACCCTCAAGGAGGCCTCGGGCGAGGCCGCGTACCGGCTGCTGCCCGGCTTCCGCGCCGCCTTCGAGGAGGTCCGCAAGGCCGCGGCCGACGACTGCGGGGTCGACCTCACCCCCGTGATCGGCCGGGCCGGGCCGGGCGGCGCCGAGGACTGGTTCGCCGACACCGTCCACCAGCAACTGGGGCTCTTCGCCCTCGGGTTCGCCTTCGGCAGGCAGCTGCGGGAATGGGGCGTCACGCCCAGCGCCATGCTCGGCAACAGCATCGGCGAGTACGCGGCCGCCGCCCTCGCCGAGGTGTGGACCCTCCCGGACGCGGTCGGCGTGGTCCACCTGCGGGCCCGCGCGATGCGCGACGCCGAACCGGGCCGCATGGCCGTCGTCGGCGCCCCGGCCGCGGAGGTCGAGGCCCGGCTGCCCGCCGGCTGCGGCGTCACCGTAGCCGTCCGCGGCAACGGAACGGTCGTCCTGTCCGGCAGCGAACCGGCCATGGACTCACTCCTCACGGGGGAGGCCCTCCACGGGCTGCGCGTCACCCCCGTACACACCCGGCGGGCCTTCCACTCGCCGGCCATGAACCCGGCAGCCGAGGCGGTGCGGGCACATCTGTCGTCGATGCCCTCCCGCCCGCCACGGCTGCCGTACATCTCCAACACCACCGGCGACTGGGCCGACCCGGACACGGCGGGCGCGCCGGAGACCTGGGCCGCGCACCTGCGCGAGCCGGTGCTGCTCGACACCGGCACCGCCACCCTGCTGGCCTCCGGCTGCACCACCTACGTGGAGCTCGGACCCGGCGGGTCGATGACGGGATCGCTGCGCGCCGCCCCCGGGTGGGACCCCGCACACACCACCGTGCGCCTCGCCCCGGGCGGCCGGACCGACGCCGGCACCGGGCTGCTCGAAGCGCTCGGCACCCTGTGGGAACTGGGCGTGGACCGCGCCCTGGAGACGGTGCACGAGACGCGGTACGCCGACGACGAGGACCGCCCGGTGCGCTGCTCCCTGCCGGCCCACCCGTTCCTGGGCGAAGACCCCGAAGAACCCGTCGCGGCAGCCGCCGTACGCCCGTCGCCCGCCGGTACCGGGACCGCCCAGGCCCGTACGGCGGCACCCGCCCCCGCGCCGGCGCCCGTACCGGCCGCGGCGGCGGGAACCGAGCCGCTGCGCGCCGTACTGGAAGAGCTGTGGTGCCGGACCCTCGGGGTCGCGACCGTCACGGACGACGACGACTTCTTCACCCTCGGCGGGGAGTCGCTCCTCGCGCTCGCACTGACCACCGCCGTACGGGAGCGGACCGGGGCCGAGGTGTCGGTCACCGAGTTCTCCCTGGCGGGAACCTTCGCCGGGCTGACCGGACTCGTGGAGCGGCAGCTGCCCGCCGGGGCCGCCGCCGGCGCGGTGACGGCGGTGCCCCGGCCGGCCGGCCCGGTCACCCTGCGCGCGGGAGCCGGCCGTCCCGTCTTCCTCGTCTCCGACGCGAGCGGCAACGCCCTGCCCTACCGGGCGCTGGCCGGGCTGATCGCACCGGAGGGCGACCGTCCGGTACTCGCCCTGGAACAGTCCGCGGGCACCGGGCGCACCGGCCCGCGCTCCATCGAAGCCATCGCCGCGGCCCACGTCGCGACCCTGCTGCACGCCCAGCCCGCCGGCCCCCTCACCCTCGGCGGCTGGTCCTTCGGCGCGGTCGTCGCCCACGAGACCGCCCGCCAACTCGCCCTGCACGGGCGCGAGGTGGACCTCCTCCTCGCGCTGGACGGCTACGTGCCCGACACCGGGCGGCTGCCGGTCGCCGCGTCCCCCGACTTCCTGCTCGGCGGGGCGCGGGCCGGGCTCGACGCCCTGCTCCAGGTCGGCCCGCTGGCCGCACTGCACCGCCGCAGCCCCGAGCTGCGCCGCCGGTTCCTCGCCGGGCAGGCCGCCGTACTCGGCTACCGGCCGCGCGCCGTCGCCTGCCCCGCCGTGCTCTTCAAGGCGGACAGCGACCCGGCGCGCGCCGCCCGGCTGGAGGCCCGGCTGTCCGGCCTCTACCCGGCGGGCCTGCGGGTGCGGCCGGTGGGCGGGAACCACTGGTCGATGCTGACGCCCCCGCACGTCGGCCTGCTCGCCGCGCACATCAGTGAAGCCCTGCCGGACGGGATCCGGTCCGCAACGCACAAGGAGAGGAAGCACCCATGACGGTCTCGGAGAAGCCGCCCGCCCCGGAGGCCGCCCCGGAGGAGACGGCGGCCGCCCCCGAAAAGCCGCTGCTGCGCAACAAGGACTTCCAGTTCCTGTGGACCAGCGAGGCCTTCGCGGCGATGGCCAAGGAGACGGCGGAGGTCGCCTACCCCCTGCTCATCCTGGCCACCACCGGCTCCGCCTTCTACGCGGGCGCGGTCGGCTCCGCCCAGCTGATCACCACCAGCGTCATGTCCATCGTCGGCGGCACCCTCGCCGACCGGATGGACCGCCGGCTGCTGCTGATCGCCTGCAACCTCGTCCGGGTGGCGCTGCTCGGCCTGTTCTGCCTGATCATCTTCGCGGACCAGGTGAACTACCCCGTCGTCTTCGGCATCGCCGTCGGCTCCGCGGTGTGCCTGGGCATCTCCAACCCGACCGGGCTCGCCGTCATCAAGCAGCTCGTACCGCCCTCCCAGCTGACCCAGGCCACCGCCCAGAACCAGATCCGCTACTTCGCGGCGACCATGGGCGGCCCGCCGATCGGCGGCTCCCTCTTCGGGGTGGCCCGCGCGTTCCCCTTCCTGAGCGCCGCGATCGGCTTCCTCGTCTCCACCGTGCTGATGCTCTTCATCCGCAAGCCGCTCAAGGTGGAGCAGGCCGCGCCCGGCGAGAAGCGCAACACCGCCGAAGGCTTCCGGATCCTGGCCGGCCAGCCCGTGCTGCGCCTCCTGATCCTGTGGATCATGGGCTCGAACATGGCGTTCACCCACTCCGGCGTCTTCCTCGCGCTGATCGCCACCGCCGAGAGCCGCGGCGCCTCCTCCACCTTCACCGGCATGCTGCTGTCCATCGCGGGCATCGGCGGCCTGGTCGGCTCCCTGATCGCCGGCCCGGTCATGAAGAAGGTCCGCCCCTCCACGCTCTTCCTGGCCGCCGCCTGGATCGGCCCGGTCGCCGCCGTCCTGCTGGCGAACGTCTCCGGCCTGATCCCGCTCGGCCTGATCGTCGCCTGCGTCTTCCTGCGCGGCCCGATCACCAGCGCGCTGTTCCTCGCCTACCTCGCGGCGATGGTCCCCGACAAGGCCCAGGGCCGCGTCCTCGGCGCCGTGATGTTCATGTCGATGATCGCCGCGCCCGTCGGCGTGTTCCTGATCGGCACCATCTTCGACCAGGCGGGCCCCGTCTGGGTGTTCACCACCATGGCCGTGATCTCCGGCCTGGCCGCCCTCCCCACCCTCAGCCCGCGCATCCGCAAGCTCGCACCCCCGGAGGCGTACACGGACACCGCGGTCGCCGCGGACCCGGCCGACGCCTCCGACGCCCCCGGCGCCCCGACCAAGTAAGGGAGACCCCCGATGACGACCGAGCTGCCCGTCACCCTCGAACAGCTTCCCCCCGAGTTCTTCACCGCCCCCGAGGGCGGGGACCTCCACGCCGGCAACGCCCGGCTGCGCGGCTCCGGCTGCCCCGTCCAGGCCATCAACTACCCCGTCGGCGGTGAGGGTTACGTCGTCACCGACTACGAGACCGCCCTCAAGGGCTTCAGCGACCCCCGGCTGTCCAAGCGCATCGACAACGCGCCGGCCTGGTTCCGCGACCTGGTCAAGGACGCCAGCCCCGTCCTCATCAGCAACATGCTGACCGCCGACCCGCCGGAGCACACCCGCCTGCGCAAGCTGGTCAGCCGCGCCTTCGTGCCGCGCCGCATGGAGGTGCTGCGGCCCCGCATCCAGCAGATCACCGACGAGCTCATCGACGCCTTCCCGGCCGAGGGCGAGGTGAACCTCATGGAGTTCGCGTTCTCCCTGCCCATGCGGGTCATCTGCGAGTTCCTCGGGGTCCCGGTCGCCGACCGGCCGCAGCTGCACTCCTGGGGCAACTGGCTCAGCGGGGCCCCGTACCCCGACGCCGAGTCCAACGAGAAGCTCAAGGACGCCAGCGAGAACATCGAGCGCTACCTGCTCGACCTGCTCGCCGACCGCCGCGCCAACCTCGGCGAGGACCTGGTCAGCATCCTGCTCCGGGCCGCCGACGAAGAGGGCCGGTTCACCAACGACGAGCTGGTCTCCACGCTCGTCCTGCTGATCATCGCGGGCCACAAGACCACCGCCAACCTCATAGGCAACGGCACCCAGGCCCTCCTCACCCACCCCGACCAGTTCGAGCTCCTGCTCAACAAGCCGGAGCTGGCCGACTCGGCGGTCGAGGAGTTCCTGCGCTTCGAGTCCCCCGTCTACCGCGGCACCCTGCGCGTCGCCGCCGAGGACATGGAGCTGGGCGGCTGCCCCATCCCCAAGGAGAGCTTCGTGCACCTCCTGATGGGCTCGGCCAACCGCGACCCCGAGGCCTTCGAGAACCCCGACGAGCTGGACATCACCCGTACCGCCAACCGCCACCTGGCCTTCGGTCAGGGCCCGCACTTCTGCGTCGGCGCGCCGCTGTCCCGGGTCGAGGGCCAGATCGCCTTCACCACCCTGCTCCGCCGCCTTCCCGGCCTGCGCCTGGCCGTCCCCGCGGAGGAGCTGGAGTGGCTCTTCGACAACTCCACCAGCCGCGGCCTGGTGTCCCTGCCCGTCCGGTACGACGCCCGCCTCGCCGCCGACACCACCCAGGATGCGTGACATGTCCGACCGCACCACACTGGTCTGCCTGCCCTTCGCCGGCGCCGGAGCCTCCTTCTACCGGCCGTGGCAGCGCCTGGCCGACCAGCACGCGCTGGACATCCTCCCGCTCCAGCTCCCCGGCCGGGAGCGGCTGATCGACGAAGAGCCCTACCGCGACGCCGCGACCGCCGCCGAGGGCCTGCTGGCCGACCTGCGCGCCGCCTTCGCCGACTCGCCGCAGCCGCACCGGATCGCCCTCTTCGGCCACAGCCTGGGCGCCGTCCTCGCCTACGAGCTCGCCCGCCGGATCGCCGAGACCCCCGGGTTCGTGCTCGTCGGCCTCTTCGCCAGCGGCTCCCCGCACCCGGCCGAACAGCGCGAACGCCGGGCCACCGGCCTGGACGACGACGCCTTCCTGGAGCGCGTCAACGAGTTCGCCGGATATACCCACGAGGCCCTGCAGGACCCCGAGATGCGCGAGCTGATCCTGCCCACCCTGCGGGCGGACGTGGAGATGCACGAGTCCTACGTACCCGCCGGCTCCGAGCCGCTCCCGGTCCCGGTCACCTGCCTGCGCGGCGCCGACGACACCCTCGTCAGCCGCACCGAGGCGGCCGCCTGGGAGCGTACGACGAACAGCGCCTTCCGCGCCGTCGAGCTGCCCGGCGGACACATGTACCTCACCGAGTCCGCGCCGGAACTCCTGGCGGTCGTCGCCGAGGACCTGGCCCGCGTACGGGAGGAACAGTGCGTCTGAGCGGAAAGACCGTCCTGGTCACCGGCGCCGCACGCGGCCTCGGCCGGGCCACTGCCGCGGCCTGCGCCGCCGAGGGCGCCGACCTGGTCCTGCTGGACCTGTGCGGAGACCTCGACGGCGTTCCCTACCCGCTCGGCACGCAGGGCCAGTTGGAGCACACCGCGACGCTGTGCCGGGAGGCCGGCGCCGCCGTGCTCACCGCCCCCTGCGACGTACGGGACCTGTCCTCGGTGGAAGCGGCCGTGGCGCTCGCCGAGGAACGGTTCGGGCACGTCGACGCCGTCGTCAACAACGCCGGGATCGCCGCCCCTTCGGGCAAGCCCGCCCACGAGATCGCCGAGGACGAGTGGGCGCTGATGATCGACGTCGACCTCTCCGGGGCCTGGCGCGTGATCCGTACGGTCGGCCGGTCGATGAGCGCCCGCCGCTCCGGCAGCATCGTCAACATCTCCTCGACGGCCGGCCTCGTCGGCTACCGGCACTTCGCCGGCTACGTCGCCGCCAAACACGGCCTGATCGGACTGACCAAGGCCGCCGCCCTCGACTACGCGCCCACCAAGGTCCGGGTCAACGCCGTGTGCCCCGGCTCGGTGCGCGACGACTCGTCCGCCGAGGGCCGGATGCTCGCCGAGATCGCCCGCGCCCTCGAGGTGCAGGTCGGCGAGCACGAGCAGACCTTCACCGAGGCCCAGCCGATGAACGCGCTGATCGAGCCGGAGGACGTCGCCGCGGCCGTGGTCTACCTGGTCTCGGACGACTCCCGTCAGGTGACCGGCTCGGTCATGACCGTGGACGGCGGGTTCACCGCGCGCTGACCGGGCGGGGGACCGAAGAGAGACGACCGTTGTGAGAGAGGGAGGACACCCCGTGGTGGGTGAGCAGTGCCACGCCGTACAGATCCGGCTGACCGGGCCCGAAGCCGACACCGAGCTGCTGGCCGCCCGGCTGGCCGCCTTCGGCCCCTGGCGCCTTTGGGTGGACGACATACCGGCCGGCCACGGCGAACCGGTGGCCGTCCGCCGCCGGGCGGCGGAGCTGAACCGGCCGACGGGGAGCGTGCGCTGCGTCCTGCTCCGGTACCGGGACGGGGCTGCCGACCTGGTGGTCGTCGCACACCGCTCGGCCCTGGACGGGGCGGGCCTGGCCCACCTGGCCGCCGTTGCCGCTCCCGCTGGGGTGGTTGGTGCGGCGCCGTTGCCGGGGGCCCTGCCCCCGGACCCCCGCGCCTCAAACGCCGGCGAGGCTGGAGTTGCCCCTGGCGGGGCCTCAAACACCGGCGAGGCTGGAGTTGCCCCCGGCGAGGCCGGGTTTGCCTCCAGCCGGGTCGAAGAGGCGGCGCCCGACTGGGGTGGCGGGGTGCGCGGGGACGGGGGCTGGTGCACCGGCTCGCTCGACCTGGCGGCCGCCGACGCCGCCGACGGCGACGGCTGGCTGGCCGCGCTCGCGCTCACCCTCCAGCGGTACGCGGGCCACGGCGCCGCCGACAGCGCCGTCGTCGCCACCGACCGGCGCGGCGCGCTCGAACTCGCCCTGCCCGCCGACGCCCCCCTCGCGGACCTGCGGACCGCCGCCGGCGCCGCGACCGCCGTGGACCGGCCCGTGACGGCCGGGCTCCTCGAAGCGGCCGCCGCCACGAACGGCCTCGACCCGGACCGGTACCTGCCCTGCCTCGCGCCGCCGTTCCCGCTGACGCTGGCCCTGCTGCCGCAGGCCTCCGGCGGAGCGCGGCTCTGGTACTCCGCCCGGCGCAGCCACTTCTCCGCAGGGACCGCCGCCGCCTTCGTACGCCATCTCGCCCACGTGTACGGCCAGTTCGCGCAGGTCCCGCACACCGCCGCCGCCGACGCCGAGCTGCTCGACGCCGCCGAGCGCGAGCGGGTCGCGCACCTCGGGCGGCCCGCGCGGCCCCTGACCGGCGAACCGGACCGGCTCACCGACGCGTTCGCCCGTACCGTCGCCGCCAACCCCGACGCCACCGCCGTCAGCGACGGGGACACCTCCCTCACCTACCGCGAGCTCGACGCCCGCGCGGAGCGGCTCGCCCACGGCCTGCTCGCCCGCGGCGTCACCCCGGGGGACCGCGTCGGCATCTGCCTGGAGCGGACCACCGAGCTGGTCGTGGCCATGATCGGCGTGCTCAAGGCGGGCGCGGCCTACGTGCCCACCGACCCGGCCTACCCCGCCGACCGGCTCGTCCACACCGCCCAGGACGCGGGCCTCGCCCTCGTGATCACCCGCGCCCCCGAGTACCCCGGCGAAGCCGGCACCGCCGTCACCCCCGATGAGCTGACCGGCGCACCCGCCCGCCCCCTCCCGGCGGCCGGAACCCCCGACGACCCCGCCTACGTCATCTACACCTCCGGCTCCACCGGCCGCCCCAAGGGCGTCGTCGTCCCGCACCGCAACGTCGTCGCCCTCATCGACGCCACCCGCGAGGAGTACGGCCTCGGCCCCGACGACACCTGGACCTTCTTCCACTCCGGCGCCTTCGACTTCTCCGTCTGGGAGATCTGGGGCTGCCTGCTCACCGGCGGCCGCCTCGTCGTCGTCCCCTACCTCGTCTCCCGCGAGCCGGAGGAGTTCCGCGACCTGCTGCTCCGCGACCGGGTCACGGTCCTGAGCCAGACGCCCTCCGCCTTCTCCCAGCTCCTGGAGACCGACCACGCCGGGCTCCCGGTACGCCTGGTGGTCTTCGGCGGTGAACCGCTCGACGCCAGGATGCTGCTGCGCTGGTTCGACCACCATCCCGAGAGCGGCTGCCGCCTGGTCAACATGTTCGGCATCACCGAGACCACCGTGCACGTCACCGCTCAGACGGTGACCCGCGAACTGGCCCTCGCCGGCTCCCGTTCCGTCGGCCCGGCCCTCCCCGGCTGGCACCTCTACGTGACCGACGCCCGCGGCCGCCTCGTCCCGCCCGGCGTGACCGGCGAGATCTGCGTCGGCGGCGCAGGCGTCGCCCTCGGCTACCTGGGACAGCCCGAACTCACCGCCACCCGCTTCACGCAGGACCCGTACGCCGACGGCCGCCGCTACCACAGCGGCGACCTGGGACGGCTGCGCCCCGACGGCACCCTGGAACACCTCGGCCGGATCGACAGCCAGGTCAAGATCCGCGGCTTCCGCATCGAGCTCGACGAGATCCGCTCGGTGCTCCTCGAAGACCCGGACGTGCGCGCCGCCGCCGTCATCGTCCGCCGCGAGGACCCGGCCGACCCCGCGTCCGCCCGGCTCGACGCCTACGTGGTCCCGGCCGGCCTGGACACCACCGGCGTCCGCAAGCGGGCCGCCGGCGTCCTGCCCGGCTACATGCTCCCGGCGACCGTCACCGCGCTCGACACCCTCCCGCTCACCACCAACGGCAAACTCGACGCCGCCCGCCTCCCGCTGCCCGTGCGCACCGCCCCTGCGCCCGCGACCGCCGCCGGCGCCGCCGGGGAGGACCGCGCCGCCGTCCTCCAGGAGATCTGGACGACGGTCCTCGGCACCCCGGTCGGGCTCGACGACGACTTCTTCGAGCTCGGCGGGAACTCCCTCTTCGCGGTCCGCATCAGCGCCGCGCTGCGCGCCCGCGGCCTGCCCGCGATCCCGCTCCGCGACCTGTTCCGCACGCCCACCATCCGGGACCTGGCCGGGACCGGCGACCATGGATGAGTACGTCCTGGACGGCGCGGAACCCCGGATCGGACCCGCCCCGCAGGGCCGCCAGGTCGTCCTCTGGTGGCTCGACACCACCCGTGAGGTGGTCGGCGGCCACCGGGTGGACGGCGCGGACGCCCCGCTCAGCGAGGCGGAGCGGAGCCGGGCGGCGCGGCTGCGCCGCCCCGGCGACCGACACCGCTACCGCGCCGCCCACATCGGTCTGCGGCTGGTCCTCGGCGGCTACACCGGCGTGGACCCGCGGGCCGTGCCCGTCACGCGCGAGAACTGCCCCTGCTGCGGGGAGCCGCACGGCCGGCCCGCCGTGGCGGGCGGCGGCCCGCACTTCTCCCTGTCGCACAGCGACGACCTGGCGCTGATCGCCGTCTCCGGCGTGCCCGTCGGCGCCGATGTGGAGGGGGTCCCCAAGCCGGGCATCGCCGAGGAACTGCTCCCCTCCCTGCACCCCGAGGAGAACACCGCCCTGCGCGCCCTGCCCGCTGCGCGGCGGCCGACCGCACTGGCGCGGCTCTGGACCCGCAAGGAGGCCTACCTCAAGGGCACGGGCGTGGGCCTCGCCTACGGCTTCGCCGACCCGTACGTCGGCATCTCGGACACCCCGGCCCCCATCGGCGGCTGGACCGTGCTCGACGTACCGGCCCCGCCGGCCTACGCCGCGGCCATCGCACTGAGCGCCGCCTGAGGCAGACTGCGCCCATGAAGATCACGGATGAGCGGGACGGAGCGACGGCCCAGGCCTGGGCCGCGCTCGGCGGGGCGCCGGAACTCGCCGGGCGGGTGCGCTACCGGGGGGCGGCCGGCCTCGGGGACGGGCCGCTGCCCGTACGGGAGCTGGCGCGGGCGACCGTCGGCGCGTGCGCGCTGGCCGCGGCGGAACTGACCGCCGTACGGGCCGGCGGCGGAGTCGAGGACGCGGCCGCGCCCGTGGTGGACGAGGGCGCGGTGGCGACGGCGTTCATCAGCGAGCGCCACCTGCGGGTGGAGGGCCGGCAGCCGGTGAACTTCGCGCCCCTGTCCGGCTTCTGGCGGACGGCGGACGGGTGGCTCCGCACGCACGCCAACTATCCGCACCACCGGGCCGCGCTCGTACGGGCGCTGGGGCTGCCGTCCGCGACGCCCGAGGCGCTGCGGGACGCGGTGGCGAGCCGGCCGGCCGTCGAGGTGCAGGAGCTCGTCTACGGGCAGGGCGGGCTCGCGGTGGCCGTGGCGGGCGAGTACGGGGATCCGCAGCCGCTCGTCGAGACCGTACGGGAATCCGGGACGCGGGGGCGGACCCTGGGGCCGGCCCCCGCGGGGCGGCCGGCGGCCGGCGTACGGGTGCTGGACCTGAGCCGGGTCATCGCCGGTCCGGTGGCCACGCGGACGCTCGGGCTGCTGGGCGCGGACGTGCTGCGCGTCGACGCGCCTGGGCTGCCGGAGGCGGACGACGCCCACGCGGACACCGGCTTCGGGAAGCGGTCCGCGCTGCTGGACCTCGCGGAGGCCGGGGACCGGGCGGTGTTCGAGGAGCTGCTGGCCGAGGCGGACGTGGTGGTGAGCGGCTACCGGCCGGGGGCGCTGGAACGCCACGGACTCGGGGCGGCGCAGCTGCTGGAGCGGTGGCCTGGGCTGGTGGTGGCCGAACTGTGCGCGTGGGGCTGGCACGGTGCGTGGGCCGGGCGGCGGGGGTTCGACTCGCTGGTGCAGGCGGGCTACGGCATCGCGGCGGCCTGTGGTGACGGAGACCGGCCGGGGGTGCTGCCCGCGCAGGCGCTGGACCACGGGACGGGGTACCTCGTGGCGGCGGGAGTCCTGCGGGCCCTGGCGGGCGGGGGCGGCCGGGCGCTGCGGTTCTCCCTGGCCGGGACGGGGTCGTGGCTGGTCCGCGAGGTCCCGGCGGCGGCACCCGGGCCGTCGGGCTACGCGCCCGAGCCGTGGCTCCGCGAGACGGACTCGGGGTACGGGCGGCTCCGGTACGCCGTGAGCCCGCTCGGGGACTGGGACCGCGGTCCGTCCCGCTGGGGCACGGACCAGCCGGTGTGGCTCCCGCGTTAGCGGGTCCCGTGCCGCTGCGCGGAGCCGTCCCCTACCCGCCCTTCCACCGTTCCCCGGGCTCCGCCCGGACCCGGTCCTCAAACGCCGGACGGGCTGGACGTTCCAGCCCGCCCGGCGTTTGAGGGCACGGGCGCGGAGCGCACGTACGGGGTGCGGGGCGGAGCCCCGGTCCTTGAGCCGCGCGGGCCCACCCACCCGGACCACATCGAGCCGCCGGGCCCAGCGCTAGGGGAGCGGCTTGGTCATGCAGCGGCTGGAGTCGTGGAAGCGGTAGTGGCCGAATTTGGCCGACATGGTGTAGCCGGAGGAGAGGTAGAGGCCGATCGCCTCCGGCTGCTGGTCGCCTGTTTCCAGGACCATCCGGGTGCGGCCGGCCTCGCGGGCGTCCGACTCCAGCGCCGCCAGGATGCGGCGGGCCAGGCCCAGACCGCGGGCCTGCGGGATGACGTACATGCGCTTCAGCTCGGCGTCGCCGTCCGAGTAGCCCTCGTCGTTCTTCTCCTGGCTGCGCCAGCCGCCGCTCGCGATGGGGGAGCCCGCGGCGTCGTACGCCAGCAGGTAGAGGCCGCTCGGCCGGAGGAACATGGCCGGGTCGAGGAAGGTGGCGTCCCCCTCGCCGTCGTACCGCTCCTGGTACTCCAGCTGGACCTGGTCGTTGAGTTTCACCGCGTCCGGGTGGTCGTACGGCACCGGGCGCAGGTTTATACCGTGAGACATCCGCATAGCGTACGGAACCGTCCCGCTATGGTGCAGGGATGCTCACCGTGACCTCCGTGAATGTGAATGGGATCCGCGCCGCCGCCAAGAAGGGTTTCGTGGAGTGGCTCGCCGGATCCGACGCCGATGTCGTCTGCCTGCAGGAAGTGCGGGCGGAGGAGGCGCAGATTCCGGTGGAGGCACGGACCCCCGAGGGCTGGCACACCGTGTTCGCGCCCGCCGCCGTCAAGGGGCGGGCCGGCGTCGCGGTGTACACGCGGCGGGCGCCCGAGCGGGTGCAGGTCGGGTTCGGGAGTGACGAATTCGACGCGAGCGGCCGGTACCTGGAGATCGACCTCCCCGGTGTCACCGTCGCCAGTCTCTACCTGCCCTCCGGCGAGGCCGGGACCGCGAAGCAGGACGAGAAGTACCGGTTCATGGACGAGTTCCACACCTACCTGCAGAAGCTGAAGGTGCGGGCCGCCGCGGACGGGCGCGAGGTCGTGGTCTGCGGTGACTGGAACATCTGCCACAAGGAAGCCGACCTCAAGAACTGGAAGACCAACCGGAAGAACGCCGGCTTCCTGCCCGAGGAGCGGGCATGGCTGGAAACGGTGTACACCGACGCCGGTTACGTCGACGTGGTGCGGGAGCTGCACCCCGACACCGAGGGGCCGTACTCCTGGTGGTCCTACCGCGGGCGGGCCTTCGACAACGACGCCGGCTGGCGGATCGACCTCCAGGTGGCGACCCCGAGGCTGGCCGCGCGGGCCGTGAAGGCGTTCGTCGAGCGGGCCGAGACGCACCCCGAGCGCTGGTCCGACCACGCGCCCGTGACCGTCGTCTACGAGCTCGGTTCCTGAGCGGACGAGGAAGCCAGCAGGCGGTCCATCGCCATGGTCAGTTCGGCCTCGACCACGCTCTTCGCCAGCGGGCGCAGGCGCGGGAGGGCGTCCGGCGGCAGGTGGGCCGATATCAGCTCGGTGAACAGGGCGGCCATCGCGTCCGCGTGCTCGCGCACGCGCCGGCCCGTCTCCAGGACGGCCGAGAGCGGGACGCCCTCGCGCACGAGCGCCGAGGAGACGTCCAGGAGCCGGCGGCTGACGTGGACGATCGCGTCGCCGTCGACCGCGAGGTAGCCGAGGTCGAGCGAGGCCGCCAGGTTCTCCGGGGTGACCTCGCCCTCGAAGTAGTCGGCCAGTGCCTCCGGCGTGAGCCTGACCGGGGTCTCCTCCGACCAGCCGATGCCCAGCAGCTCGCCGAGCTGGCCGACGTCGCGGCCGCTCTCGAAGGCGGCGGTCAGCTCGGCGATGCCGCCGAGGGTGTGGCCGCGCTCCAGCAGGGCGGCGATGGTGCGCAGCCGGGCCAGGTGGTGGTCGTCGTACCAGGCGATGCGGCCCTCGCGGCGCGGCGGCGGGAGCAGTTTGCGCTCGCGGTAGAAGCGCAGGGTGCGGACCGGGATGCCGGCCGCCTCGGCCAGTTCCTCGGTGCGGTACTCGCGCACGGTCTTCGCTGCTTCCGTCTCTTCCTTCTCCACAGACGCAGCCTATGGCGTACCGGCAGTAACTTTCCGGGCGCGACCCCTACCCATGAGTACGGGGCTGCTCTACCCTCCCGATTGTGCCAGTAATTGCTGGCAGTGTTTATCTGGGTCTGAGTACGGGTCTGGGCTGGGCTGGCTGGCTGTGGATGAAGCGGAAGGCGGCGGCATGGGTGGCAAGGACATCTCACGCGGTGACACCTCGCAGCGTGAGCACGTACGCGTGGCGGTGATCGGGTCCGGGTTCGGCGGCCTCGGTGCCGCCGTGCGGCTGCGGCGCGAGGGGATCACGGACTTCGTGGTGCTGGAGCGGGCCGGCTCGGTCGGCGGGACGTGGCGCGACAACAGCTATCCGGGGTGCGCGTGCGACGTTCCCTCGCACCTCTACTCCTTCTCCTTCGCTCCCAATCCGGACTGGCCCCGCACCTTCTCGGGGCAGCCCGCCATCCGGGAGTACCTGGAGCACGTCGCCGACACCTTCGGCCTGCGCCGCCACATCCGGCTCGACTCCGAGGTCCGGATGATGCGCTGGGACGCGGACGGCCTGCGCTGGGAGATCGAGACCTCTTCCGGCGACCTGACCGCCGATGTGGTGGTGTCGGCGACCGGGCCGCTGTCCGACCCGAAGATGCCGGAGGTCCCTGGGCTGTCCGGGTTCCCCGGCAAGGTCTTCCACTCCGCGCGCTGGGACCACGACTACGACCTGCGCGGCAAGCGCGTGGCCATGATCGGCACCGGTGCCTCGGCCATCCAGATCGTGCCCGCCATCGCCCCCGAGGTGGAGCGCCTGACGCTCTTCCAGCGGACCGCGCCGTGGGTCATGCCCCGCACCGACCGGGCCATCACCGCCGTGGAGCGGTGGCTGCACCGGCAGCTGCCGTTCACCCGGGCGGCGCGGCGCGGGCTGCTGTGGGGGATCCGGGAGCTCCAGGTCAGCGCCTTCACCAAGCGGCCGAACCAGCTCGGGCTGATCGAGTCCCTGGCCAAGGCCAACATGGCCCGCTCCATCAAGGATCCGGAGCTGCGGGCCAAGCTGACGCCCTCGTACCGGATCGGCTGCAAGCGGATCCTGCTCTCCAGTGACTACTACCCGGCCCTGGCCCGGCCGAATGTGGACCTGGTCGCCTCCGGGCTCAAGGAGATCCGGGGCTCGGTGCTCGTCGCCGCCGACGGCACCGAGACCGAGGTCGACGCGATCGTCTTCGGTACCGGCTTCCACGTCACGGACATGCCGATCGCCGACCGGGTGGTGGGTGTGGACGGCACGACCCTCGCGGACGCGTGGAAGGACGGGATGCAGGCGCTGCGCGGGGCCACCGCGGCCGGCTTCCCCAACTGGATGACGATCATCGGCCCGAACACGGGGCTCGGGAACAGCTCGATGATCCTGATGATCGAGTCGCAGCTGAACTACATGGCGGACTACCTGCGCCAGCTGGCCCTTCTGGGCGGGAGCAGCCTGGGCGGGAAGGTCGCGCTCGCCGCCCGGCCGTCGGCGGTGAACCAGTGGAACCGGCGGGTCCAGGCCCGCATGGAGCGGACCGTGTGGAACACGGGCGGCTGCACCAGCTGGTACCTGGACGCGCAGGGGCGCAACACGACCGTCTGGCCGGGGACGACGGGTGAGTTCCGCCGGGAGACCCGGAGCGTGGACCTTGCCGAGTACGAGGTCGTACGGGTGCCTGTGCCTGTGCGGGGGTCGGTGGCTTCGGGGTCGGGTGCGGCGCCGTTGCCGGGGGCTCTGCCCCCGGATCCCCGCCCCTCAAACGCCGGCGGGGCTGGAGTTGCCGTCGGTGAGGCTGAAAAGGTGCGGCCCGCCGCTCAGGGTCAGGCCAAGGCGCAGGCGCCGGCCCGGGCGGAGGGGGCCGCGTGAGGCGCACCGGGCACGTCACCGCCGGGCCGTACGCGCCACCCGCCCCGCGGCGCGAGCTCACGGCCGTCTCGGCCGACGGGGCGCGGCTCCACGTCGAGGTGCACGGGGACGAGGGCGCGCCCGCGGTCGTGCTGGCGCACGGCTGGACCTGCTCCACCGCCTTCTGGGCCGCACAGATCCGGGACCTGGCCGCGGACCACCGGGTCATCGCCTACGACCAGCGCGGCCACGGGCGCAGCCCCGCCGCCCGGGCGTACAGCACCACCGCCCTGGCCGACGACCTGGTGGCCGTCCTCGGCGCCACCCTCTCCCCCGGGGAACGGGCGGTCGTCGCCGGGCACTCCATGGGCGGGATGACGATCATGGCGGCCTCCGCGAGGCCCGAGTTCACCGAGCACGCCGCCGCCGCGCTGCTGTGCAGCACCGGCAGCGGCCGGCTGGTCGCGGAGGCGCGGGTCCTGCCGTTGCGCCCCGGGCGCGCGCGGACCCGTATCACCGGCGCGGTCCTCGGCTCGCGCGCCCCTCTCGGACCGGTCACGCCCGTCGCCCGCAAGGTCCTGAAGTACGCCACCATGGGCCCCGGTTCGGCGCCCGAGAAGGTCGAGGCGTGCGCCCGTATCGTGCACGCCTGTCCCACGCTTGTCCGGCACGCCTGGTCCGAGGTGCTCGCCGGGCTGGACCTGGACGCCGACGTGGCCCGGCTCACCGTGCCCACCGCGGTCATCGGCGGCACGAACGACCGGCTCACCCCCGTCGCGCACGCCCGCGCCCTCGCGGCCGCGCTCCCGAACTGCGTCGGGCTCACCGAGCTCACCGGCATGGGGCACATGACGCCGATCGAGGCCCCGGAGGCCGTGACCCGAGCCGTGCGCGAGCTGACCGCACGGTTCCTGGACCAGCACAGCCCGCACACCACCGAGAAGGAGAAGACGCCGTGAGCGCTCGCAGGAATCTGGAAGGCCAGGTCGCCGTCGTCACCGGCGCCGCCCGAGGGGTCGGCGAGCTGCTCGCCCGCAAGCTCTCGGCGCGCGGCGCGAAGATCGCGCTCGTCGGCCTGGAGCCGGAGGCCCTCAAGGAGGTGTCCGAGCGGCTCCACACCGACAGCGACCACTGGTACGCCGACGTCACCGACCACGAGGCCATGGCCCGCGTCGCGCAGGAGGTCAAGCAGCGCTTCGGCAAGGTGGACATCGTCGTCGCCAACGCGGGCGTGGCCGCCGGCGGGCCGTTCGCCGACTCCGACCCCGACGCCTGGCGCCGGGTGGTCGAGGTCAACCTCATCGGCGGGGCCGTCACCGCCCGCGCCTTCCTGCCCGTCCTGACGGAGAGCCGCGGCTACTTCCTGCAGATCGCCTCGCTCGCCGCGATCACCCCGGCGCCGATGATGACCGCGTACTGCGCCGCCAAGGCCGGCGTCGAGGCCTTCGCGCACTGCCTGCGCGCCGAGGTCGGCTACAAGGGCGTCAAGGTCGGCGTCGGCTACCTCTCCTGGACCGACACCGACATGGTGCGCGGGGCCGACCAGGACGAGGTCATGCGGGAACTGCGCCAGAGGCTGCCGTGGCCCGCGAACCGCACCTACCCGCTCGGGCCGGCCGTCGACCGGATCGTGGCGGGCATCGAGCGGCGCTCGGCGCACGTGTACGCGCAGGGGTGGCTGCGCGGCATGCAGGGGGTCCGCGGCTACCTGCCCGGGATGATCGCGACGGTCGGACAGCGCGAGATGAAGCGCTTCGAACCGCGCCTGGCCGGTGTCCCCAAGGGGCTGATGGGGGCGGGCGGCGCCGCCGACGAGAAGGAGCGCACGCAGAGTAACTAGTCGAAATGCGAGCCATGTCCGCTCATGCCAGTCTGGTCGAGGCCCCACCACCAACACCCCTCATGGAGTGAGAAGCATGGGTATCAAGGACCAGTTCCAGGACAAGGCGAAGCAGCTCGCGGACCAGGCCAAGGCCAAGGCGAAGGGCGCGAAGGACGAGACCTCCGAGCGCTCCCCGCAGGCCGGGCGGGACCAGAAGCCGCAAGCCCAGCAGGCCCGTGACACCTTTGACGACCGCTTCGAAGACCGCTTCGAGGACTGACCCCTGCCGCACGTGCTGAACGAAGGGGCGCGATCCGTGCCGTTGCGCGGATCGCGCCCCTTGCGCGTGCCCTACTCCCGCGGCGGCAGCTTCGGACGACGGCGGTCCGGTACGTCCGTGTAGCCGGGCGGCATGGCGGCCGGATCCTGCTCCAGCAGCTCCAGCGCCAGGTGGACGCCGTCGTCGAGCTGGGCGTGCCGCCCCTCCGCCCAGTCGAGCGGGGTGCGGTGGATCTCCAGGTCCGGTTCCACGCCGTGGTTCTCCACGGACCACCCGTACTCCGGGAACCACGCGGCGTTCATCGGCACGGTGATGACGGTGCCGTCGCCCAGGGTGTGCCGGCCGGTCATGCCGACCACCCCGCCCCAGGTCCGCAGCCCGACCACCGGTCCGAGGCCCAGCAGCTTGAAGGCCGCCGTGATCATGTCCCCGTCCGAGGAGGTCGCCTCGTCGGCGAGGGCGACGACCGGACCCCGGGGGGCGTTCGAGGCGTACGAGACCGGCTGGGCGTTGCGGGTCAGGTCCCAGCCGAGGATCGAGCGGGTCAGCTTCTCCACCACCAGCTCGCTGATGTGCCCGCCCGCGTTGCCGCGCACGTCCACGATCAGCGCGGGCCGGGACATCTCCATCCGCAGGTCGCGGTTGAACTGCGCCCAGCCCGAGCCGCCCATGTCGGGGATGTGGAGGTAGCCGCATCGGCCGCCGCTGACCTCCCGGACCACCTCGCGGCGCTTGGAGACCCAGTCCTGGTAGCGCAGCGGCCGGTCGTCGATCAGCGGCACGATCGCGACCCGCCGGGCGCGGCCCTCGCCCTCGGCGGGCTGGAAGGTCAGCTCGACGGTGGTGCCACCGGCCGCCGCGAGCAGCGGGTACGGGCCGGTCACCGGGTCCACCGGGCGGCCGTCCACGTGGGTGAGGACCGCGCCCTCCCGGATGCCGGTGCCGGCCAGCGGGGAGCGGGCCTTGGAGTCGGAGGACTCGCCGGGCAGGATCCGCTTGATCACCCAGCCCTCTTCCCGGTGCACGAGGTTGGCGCCGAGCAGCCCGATGGCCCGCTGGTAGTGCGGCGGGCCTTCGTTGCGGCGGGCGGGGGAGACGTAGGCGTGGGAGGTGCCCAGCTCGCCGAGCACCTCGCGCAGCAGGTCCGCGAACTCGTCGGGGGAGGCGATCCGTTCGACCAGGGGGCGGTACTGGCTCAGCACCCCGTCCCAGTCGATGCCGCACATCTTCGGCTCCCAGAAGTACGCGCGGATGAGCCGGCCGGCCTCCTCGTAGGACTGGCGCCACTCGGCCGCCGGGTCCACCTCGTGCAGGATGCGCCGCAGGTCCAGGTAGACGGTCGAGTCGCTGTCGCCCGACTCGGTCGAGGGGACCGCCCGCAGGTCCCCGTCGTCGTTGATGACGAGCCGGGTGCCGTCGCCGCTGACCGCGAACCAGTCGAGCCCGGAGGCCAGTTCCGTCTTGCGGGCCTTGGTCAGGTCGAAGTGCTCCAGGGTCGGCTTGCCGCTGAGGTCGGCCGGGTTGGCGAAGGTCTCGCCGAGCGCGCCGGAGATCGGCCAGCGCAGCCAGACCAGCCCGCCGCCGCTCACCGGGTAGAGCGCGGAGTACTTGGACGCGGTCACGGGGAAGGGGGTGACCCGGCTCTCCAGCCCCTCCACCTCCACGATCACCGCGCCGTCGCCCGAGTCCCCCTCCTGCGGGTCGAGTCCGCCCGCCGCGGGCCGCCCCTCCGCGGACAGCGCGAAGGGCGAGGGGGTGGCCGAGGACAGCGGCACCAGGTAGGGGCGGCAGCCCAGCGGGAAGGACAGGTCGCCGGTGTGCACGTCGTAGACCGGGTCGAAGCCGCGCCAGGACAGGAAGGCGAGGTAGCGCCCGTCGCGGGTGAAGACCGGATTCTCGTCCTCGAAGCGGCCGTTGGTGACGTCCACGACGACGTGTGCGCCGGGTCCCGAGATCCGTGCCATCTTGATCTGCCGCAGCGAGCGCCCGATGCCCGGGTGCGACCAGGTCAGCCAGGCCCCGTCGGGTGAGAACGCCAGGTCGGTCACCGGTCCGTTGACGGACCGGATCAGCTCGGTGACCTCCCCATTGGATTCCTCGGTGGCGTCGATGAGCAGCAGCCGCCCGTCGTTGGAGGCGATGGCCAGCCGTTCGCCGTCCGGGTCCGACAGCAGTTCCAGTACGCGTCCCAGCTCGCCCGAGGCCAGCCGGCGCGGCTCCCGCTCCCCGGAGGCGCGCGGCAGGTAGGCGATCTCGATCGCGTCCTCGCCCTCCGCGTCGGTGACGTAGGCGACCTGGCCGCCGCTGCCGAGCATCTCGGGCAGCCGCACCCGCACGCCGGGGGTGTCGGCGATCGTGCGGGCCGGCCCGTCGCGGTGGGTCAGCCAGTAGAGGCTGCCGCGCACCACGACCGCGCTGGCCCGCCCGGTGGTGTCGACGGAGAGGGAGTCGACGTGGCTGGCGGCCGGGACCTGGTAGGTGCGGCGCCCGGGGCGCGGGCCGCCGAGGCGGACCGGGAGCTTGCGCGGGACGGCGTCCGGGGACAGCGAATCGACGAGCCAGATGTCCCCGGCGCACTGGTAGACGATCCGGGAGCCGTCGCTGGAGGCGTGCCGGGCGTAGAACTCCTCGTGGTCGGTGTGGCGGCGCAGGTCGGTGCCGTCGGGAAGGCAGGAGTAGAGGTTGCCGATGCCCTCGTGGTCGGAGAGGAAGGCGATGCGCCCGCCGACGAACATGGGGGAGTCGAGGTGGCCCTCCACGTCCTCCAGCAGCCGTTTGCCGTGCAGCCACAGCCGGCCCATGGCGCCGCCGCGGTAGCGCTTCCAGGCGGCCGGCTCGTGCGGGGGTTTGCCGGTGAGCAGCAGGGTGCGGTGCTCCCCGTCGACGTCGGCGACCTGGATGTCGGAGGCCGGGCCCCAGGGGAGGCGCCCGCCGGGGCTTCCGTCCGTGGGCAGCTTGTAGGCCCAGGAGTAGTACGAGAACGGCTGCCCGTGCGAGGAGACCGCCAGGATGTTGCCGTCAGGGTCCCAGCCGCAGACCCGGGTGTCGGTGGAGCCCCAGTAGCTGAGTCGGCGGGCCGGTCCGCCGTCCACCGGGGCGAGGTGGATCTCGGGGTCGAGGCTGCGCCAGGTGGTGAAGGCGATGTGCCGGCCGTCGGGGGAGAAGCGCGGATGCCCGACCCGGGTGCGGTCGACGGTGATCCGCCAGGCCCGGCCGACCGGATCTCCGGGGGGAACCAGGGGCGCCACCCAGAGATCGTCCTCGGTGGTGAAGCACAGCAGGTCGTCGTGCAGGTGCGGGAACCGGAGGTACGCGGCGTCGTGACTCACCCCCCAATGCTTTCCGCGCCGAGGGGGCCTGGCAACTCGTACAGGTGATCCACGCCACTCCCCTCAGCGAAACGGAACGGTTTCGTTTCGCTAGGGAGGAGGGGTATGGTCGAGGTGTACGGAACGGATTCGTTTCGATAAGTGGTTGCGTTCGGACGGGAGGCACGGAGATGACCGAGGCGATGGCGGCCCGGCGCAGCCGGATCACCCCCGAACGGCAGGCCGAACTGCACGAGGCGGTCCTCGACCTCCTGCGTGACGTCGGCTACGAGGCGCTGACCATGGACGCGGTCGCCGCCCGTACGAAGTCCAGCAAGGCCACCCTCTACCGCCAGTGGGGGAGCAAGCCCGAACTGGTCGCCAGGGCCCTGCGGTGCACGCAGCCCGTCTCGCTGCGGGAAATCGACACGGGCAGCCTGCGCGGCGACTTCTCGCGCATGGTGGAGCACTCCGACGACGCGCAGATGGCCAAGGACACCGCACTGATGCGGGGCCTGGCCCACGCCGTGCACGAGAGCCCGGAGCTCCACAAGGCACTCAGAGACCTTCTGGTCGACCCGGAGATCAACGGTCTCCAGGTGATGCTCCAGCGCGCGGTGGACCGGGGCGAGGTCCGCCCGGACTGCCCCGCCCTCGCCTTCGTACCGCACATGCTCATCGGGGCGTTCATCTCGCTCCCGCTGATCGAGGACCGTCCGGTGGACCGGACCTTCCTCGGCCAGTTCATCGACGCCGTGGTCTTCCCCGCCCTCGGCGTCTGATCCGCCCCGGTACCCGTCCCACACAGTCCCCATCGTTCGTTCCGCGCTGTTCCTGACACGCCGCTCTCGTCGTCGGGCCGGCTCTTCCTGCCCTTCCATCCCACGACCAGAACGGGGAACCACCGACGTGGCTACCTTCCTCTACCGGCTCGGCCGGGGCGCCTTCCGGCGCCGCGGTCTCGTCGCCCTCCTGTGGGTGGCGCTGCTGTTCGCCGCCGGCTTCGGCGCGGCCTCGGCCGCCGCGCCCACCTCCGGCTCGTTCTCCATACCCGGCACGGAGGCCCAGAAGGCCTTCGACCTGCTGGACGAGCGCTTCCCGGGCATGTCCGCCGACGGCGCCACCGCCCGGATCGTCATCAAGGCCCCCGCGGGCGCCAAGGTCACCGACCCCGGCCCCAAGGCCGAGGTCGAGAAGATCGTCGAGGGCCTGAAGTCCGGCCCCGGCAAGGACCAGGTCTCCTCGGTCGCCGACCCGTACCAGAACCAGGCCGTGAGCCAGGACGGCTCCACCGCCTACATCAGCACCAAGTACAAGGTCAGCGGCATGGAGCTGACCGACGCGACCCGCGACGCGCTCAAGGTCTCCGGCAAGGAGGCCACCGCCGCGGGCCTGAACGTCCAGATCGGCGGCGACGCCCTGATGACGGCCCCGAAGACCGGCGCCGGCGAGGTCATCGGCATCCTGATCGCGGCGATCGTCCTGGTCATCACCTTCGGCTCGCTCATCGCGGCCGGCCTGCCGCTGCTGACCGCGCTGATCGGCGTGGGCATCGGCGTCTCCTCCATCACCGCGCTCGCCAACGTGCTGGACCTCGGCAACACCACCGCCACCCTCGCGACGATGATCGGTCTCGCGGTCGGCATCGACTACGCCCTCTTCATCGTCTCCCGCTACCGCGCGGAGCTCGCCGAGGGCCGCGAGCGGGACGAGGCCGCCGGGCGCGCCGTCGGAACCGCCGGCTCGGCCGTCGTGTTCGCCGGTCTGACCGTGGTCATCGCCCTCGTGGGCCTCGCCGTCGTGAACATCCCCATGCTGACGAAGATGGGCCTCGCGGCCGCCGCAACCGTGGTCATCGCGGTCCTGGTCGCCCTGACGCTGGTCCCGGCCATCCTGGGCTTCGCGGGCAGGAAGGTGCTGCCGGCGGGCCAGAAGAGCCGGCTGTTCGGCAAGGGCAAGCCGGAGGGTGTCGCCCTGGAGAAGAAGGCCAACGGCGGCACCCGCTGGGCCCGCTTCGTCCTGCGCCGCCCGGTCATGGTGCTGCTGGCCGGTGTGATCGGCCTCGGCGTCATCGCCGTCCCGGCGAGCAAGCTGGAGATGGGCCTGCCGGACGACGGTGCCCAGCCGGTGTCCACCACCCAGCGCCAGGCGTACGACCTGCTGTCCGACGGCTTCGGCCCGGGCTTCAACGGCCCGCTGATGGTGGTCGTGGACGGGGACAAGGCGCTCGCCGACTCCACCGTCGAGCGGATCAAGAAGCTGGACGGCGTGGCCGCGGTCACCCCGCCGACCCCGAACAAGGACGGCGACGCCGCCGTCATCACCGTGATCCCGAAGGACCGCCCGTCCTCCACGCAGACCGAGGACCTGGTCCACGAGATCCGCGACGGCAGCGGGGACGACGTCCTCGTCACCGGCGCCACCGCGATGAACATCGACTTCTCGCAGAAGATGAACGACGCGCTGCTGCCCTACCTGGCGCTCGTCGTCGGCCTCGCCTTCCTGCTGCTGATGCTGGTGTTCCGCTCGGTCCTGGTCCCGCTCAAGGCGGCCCTCGGCTTCCTGCTCTCGGTCGTCGCCGCCCTCGGTGCGGTCGTCGCGGTCTTCCAGTGGGGCTGGCTCGGCTCGCTCTTCGGCGTGGAGCAGACCGGCCCGATCATGTCGATGATGCCGATCTTCATGGTGGGTGTCGTCTTCGGCCTGGCCATGGACTACGAGGTCTTCCTCGTCACCCGCATGCGTGAGGCGTACGTCCACGGCGAGCGCCCCGGCCAGGCCGTGGTGACGGGCTTCCAGTACAGCGCCCGGGTGGTCGTGGCCGCCGCCGTCATCATGATCGCGGTGTTCGCGGGCTTCATCGGGGCCAGCGAGCAGATGGTGAAGATGATCGGCTTCGGTCTGGCCGTCGCCGTCTTCTTCGACGCCTTCGTGGTCCGCATGGCCATCGTCCCCGCGGTGCTCGCCCTGCTCGGTCACAAGGCCTGGTGGCTGCCGCGCTGGCTGGACCGGCTGCTGCCCAACGTGGACGTGGAGGGCGAGAGCCTGCGCAAGCACCTCGCCGAGTCCTCGCAGGGCCCGGACAAGGACCGCGAGCTGGTCAACGTCTGACCCGGCCCCCTGCGTGCGCGCACGCCGGCCCGGCCCCGTCCCCGAACCTCGGGGACGGGGCCGGGCCCGTTACGCCGACCGGGTGGCGGAGGCGTACGTGCGGCGCAGGAAGCGCCGCAGGGCGGCGATGTCGAACTGGATCACGGCGACGCCCTCGGGGGAGTGGAACTCGACGATCGCCTGGACGCGGCCGCAGGGCCAGACGCGTACGTCCCCGGTCCCCGCCGGGGCCAGCAGCCCGGCCTCCAGCAGGGCGAGGGGGAGGACCCACTCGTTGTCGGTGCCTTCGGGGGAGAGGTCCGCGGGGAAGACGATCCGTACGGCCAGCGGCTCGGCGGGGGCGAAGCGCAGGGCGACCGGGATCGTCCGGTAGAGGGGGTCGTCCGTGATCACGCGGGCGCGGACCCGTTCCTCGACGGCGGACGCGGCCGGGGAAGAGGCGGGGGACGCGGTCGTGGTCCTGGTCGCTGCGGGATTCTCGGCGGGTGCTGACATCGACCTGCTCCCTCGAAATCGGAACATTTGCGTCCATTTATCCGTCCAGCCTCGCACATCACGGCAAAAATGCGCGGTTCTACTTGTCATGCGGACGCTCTTGCCAACGGTTCGCAATTGGGCACTACTCTTGAACGGTTCGAAGACCGGGAACCGGAAGCGGAGCCTCTCCATGCATGTGCCCGACGGATTCATCAACACACCCGTCTCGGTGGCCGCCGGAGTGGCGGCCGCCGCCGCGGTCGCCGTCAGCCTCCGCGGCGCCCGCCGTGAACTCGACGAGCGCACCGCCCCGCTCGCCGGCCTCGTCGCCGCCTTCATCTTCGCCGTGCAGATGCTGAACTTCCCGGTCGCCGCCGGCACCAGCGGACACCTGCTGGGCGGCGCGCTCGCCGCGATACTCGTCGGCCCCTACACCGGCGTCCTGTGCGTGTCCGTCGTCCTGCTCATGCAGGGCATCCTCTTCGCCGACGGCGGGCTCACCGCCCTCGGCGTCAACATCAGCGTCATGGGCGTCGTCACCGTCGTCACCGCCTACGCGATCTTCCGCGGGCTGCTGAAGGTGCTGCCGCCCGGCCGCCGCACCGTGACCGCCGCCGCCTTCGCCGGAGCCCTGCTCTCCGTGCCCGCCGCGGCCACCGCCTTCACCGGCATCTACGCCCTCGGCGGGACCACCGACGTGGCCATCGGCAAGGTGTTCACCGCCATGGTCGGCGTGCACGTGCTCATCGGCATCGGCGAGGCCGCCATCACCGCCGCGACCGTGGGCGCCGTGATCGCCGTACGGCCCGACCTGGTGCACGGCGCGCGCGGGCTCGCCGCCCCGCTGAAGCTGCGCGTGGACGGCCGGCTCGTGGACGCCCCGGCCGCCGCCGCGCCGGTCCCCGCCGCCGCCCGCTCGACCCGGAAGGTGTGGGCCACCGGCCTGGTCACCGCCCTTGTCCTCGCCGGATTCGTCTCCTTCTACGCCTCCGCCAGCCCCGACGGCCTCGAGAAGGTCGCCGCCGACAAGGGCATCGACCAGAAGGCCGAGGAGCACGCCGCCGCCGGTTCCCCGCTCGCGGACTACAGCGTCAAGGACGTCGACGATGCCCGCCTGTCCGGCGGCCTCGCGGGCGTCATCGGCGTCGGCGCGACCGTCGCCGTCGGCTCCGGGATCTTCTGGACCGTCCGCCGCCGCCGTACCGACGAGCCGGCCGCGGCCGAGCCGTCGGCGGCCTGAGAACCGGGGGTCACGGCATGGGAGCGGGCCACGCCCACAAGCTCTACCGGCACGGGCACTCGCCGGTCCACGAGCTGCCCGCGCACTGCAAGCTCGCCGCGGTCTTCGCCTTCGTCGTCATCGTCGTGTCCACACCGCGCGAGGCGGTGTGGGCCTTCGGGCTGTACGCGCTCCTCCTCGCGGCCGCCGCGGCCGTCGCCCGCGTCCCGGCCGGCTTCCTGCTGCGCAGGCTGCTGATTGAGGTCCCGTTCGTCGCCTTCGCCGTCCTCATGCCCTTCGTGGCCGAAGGCGAGCGGGTGGAGGTCCTCGGCGTGTCCCTCAGCGTCTCCGGCCTGTGGGGCGCCTGGAACGTGCTCGCCAAGGGCACCCTCGGCGTCGCCGCCTCCGTGCTCCTCGCCTCGACCACCGAACTGCGGGCCCTGCTGATGGGCCTCCAGCGCCTCAAGCTGCCGCCGCTGCTCGTACAGATCGCCTCCTTCATGATCCGCTACGGCGACGTGATCAGCGACGAACTGCGCCGGATGTCCATCGCCCGCCGCTCCCGCGGCTTCGAGGCCCGCGGCGTCCGGCACTGGGGGGTCCTCGCCAAGACGGCCGGCGCCCTGTTCATCCGCTCCTACGAGCGCGGCGAGCGGGTCTACCTCGCGATGGTCAGCCGCGGCTACGCCGGCTCGATGCCGGTGATCGACGACGTCGCGGCCACGCGCGCCCAGTGGGCGTACGCGGCCGCGCTCCCCGTGACGGCGCTCGCCGTCTGCATGATGGGATGGACGCTGTGAACCCCACCTCCGATGCCACCCCGTCCCTCGAGGTCTCCGGCCTCGCCTACGCCTATCCCGACGGCCACCAGGCCCTCTTCGGCGTGGACCTGACGGTCGGGCGCGGCGAGCGGGTCGCCCTGCTCGGCCCCAACGGCGCCGGCAAGACCACGCTGGTGCTGCACCTCAACGGCATCCTGACCGGCGGGGTCGGCACGGTGACCGTGGCCGGGCTGCCCGTGGAGAAGCGCAACCTCGCCGAGATCCGCCGCCGGGTCGGCATCGTCTTCCAGGACCCCGACGACCAGCTGTTCATGCCGACCGTCCGGGAGGACGTGGCCTTCGGACCGGCCGCGGCCGGGATGCGGGGCGCCGAGCTGGAGGAACGGGTCCGCGAGGCGCTGGAGCAGGTCGGCATGGAGGACTTCGCCGACCGGCCGCCGCACCACCTGTCCTTCGGCCAGCGCCGCCGGGTGGCCGTCGCCACCGTCCTCGCGATGCGCCCCGAGATCCTCGTCCTCGACGAGCCCTCCTCCAACCTCGACCCGGCCTCGCGGCGCGAACTCGCGGACATCCTGCGCTCGCTCGACGTGACGGTGCTGATGGTGACCCACGACCTCCCGTACGCACTGGAGCTGTGCGCGCGCTCCGTCATCCTCAGCGAGGGCGTCATCGCCGCGGACGGCCGCACGCAGGACCTCCTGTGCGACGAGTCCCTGATGCGGGCCCACCGCCTGGAGCTCCCCTTCGGCTTCGACCCCCGGTCGGTCGCGGTGGCATAAGGACCGGCCGGCGGTTGTTGGCCTCCACGTGAACATTCAGGGTGTGGTGGCCGAGGGCTTCGAGCCCGTCAGGGACGCGTTCGTACGCAATTTCGAGGTGCTCGGGGACCGGGGCGCGGCCGTGGCCGTCTACCGGGACGGACGCAAGGTCGTCGACCTGTGGGGCGGCACCAAGGACGCCCACGGCACCGAGCCCTGGGCCGAGGACACCGCGCAGATCGTCCGCTCCGCCACCAAGGGCGTGGCCGCGGCCGTACCGCTGCTGCTGCACCAGCGCGGACTGCTGGACCTGGACGCGCCGGTGGGCTCGTACTGGCCGGAGTTCAAGGCGGGCGGCAAGGACCGCGCGCTGGTCCGCCACCTGCTCGCGCACCAGGCCGGCGTTCCGGCGCTGGACCGCGGCCTGACCGTCGCCGAGGCGGCCGACGGGGTCTCCGGAGCGCGCGCCGTCGCGGCCCAGCACGCCTTCTGGGAGCCCGGTACCGAGCACGGCTACCACGCGCAGACCTTCAGCTGGCTGGTGTCCGAGCTGGTGCTGCGCGCCACCGGGCGCACCGTCGGTTCCATCCTGGCCGAGGAGATAGCCGAGCCGCTCGGGCTGGACTTCTGGATCGGCCTGCCCGAGGGCGAGGCGCACCGGGTGGGCCGCGTGGCCCCCGTCGAGCCGCCGGAGAGCGCGGGCCTCCTCAAGACCCGGCCGCGGCGCAACGTCTCCGAGGCCTACGCCGACCCCGGCTCCCTGACCCGGCGCGCCTTCGCGGCCATCGACCCCCAGCCGGACGAGAACGACCCCGCCTACCAGGCCGCCGAGCTGCCCGGCTCGGCCGGCATCGGCACGGCCCGCGCCCTCGCCCGCTTCTACGCGGCCACCATCGGCGTGGTGGAGGACGGCGCCCGCGTCTTCACCCCGGCCACCACCGCCCTCGCCGGGCGGGAGCTCGCCTCGGGACCCGACCGCGTGCTGGTGGTGAACACCCGCTTCGGCCCCGGCTACATGCTCCACGGCCCGGCGTCCCCGCTGCTCTCCCCTGCCTCCTTCGGCCACCCGGGCCGCGGCGGCTCCCTCGCCTTCGCGGACCCGGAGTCCGGCATCGGCTTCGGCTACGTCACCAACGCCCACGCCAAGTCGGTGACGGCCGACCCCCGGGCCCAGTCCCTGGTCCGGGCCCTCCGCTCGACGCTCGCTTCCTGACGCGCGGACTCAGCCCGCGTTGAGGACCCCGGCCACGATCGGGCCGGCGGCGTCGGCGCCGTGGCCGCCGCCCTCGACCATGGCCGCGGCCGCCACGTCCCCGCTGAAGCCGGTGAACCAGCTGTCCGGGCTGCCCGAGCCGTCGACCTCCGCGGAGCCGGTCTTCGCACCCTTGTCGGAGCCTCCCACGGCGGCCATGGTCTGCCGGGCCGTCCCGCTGCTCGCCGTCAGCCGCATCATGGAGACCAGCTGCTGCTGCACCGAGGACTTCATGCGGCGCTGGGCGGTCGCGATCGTACGGCCGTCGAGGTCCGGGGAGACCAGCAGCGGCTGGCGGAACACGCCGGTGCGGGCGGTCGCCGTGATGGAGGCGACGTTCAGCGGGTTCATGGTGATCCGGCCCTGCCCGATGTACCCGGCGGCCTCCTCCGCGCCCGTGGCCGTCGGGACCTTCCCGTCGACGGACTGGATGCCCGTCTTCCAGTTCAGGTCGATGCCGAAGACCTCCTTGGCCTCCTTCGACAGCGCGGCGTCATCCTTCACGCCGTCGATCGGCTTGATGAAGGCCGTGTTGCAGGACCTGGCGAAGCTGGTCGCGAAGGTCGCGCCCGGCGCCTCGAAGTTCTTCAGGTTGTGGAAGGTGCGACCTCCCCACACCGCGTCCTTCGTGCACTCCGCCGGCTTGTCGGCGGCGACCAGCCCCCGGTCGATCAGCATCGCCGCCGTCACGATCTTCATCGTGGAGCCGGGAGCCCTGGCCCCCCTCATCGCCGCGTTGAAGCCGTCGGCGCGGTGGTTGGCGACGGCCAGGACGTGCCCGCTGCTCGGCTGCACGGCGACCACCGACGCCTCGGGGTACGCGCCGACCGCCCGCTCGGCCGCCGCCTGCACCCCCGCGTCCAGGTAGGTCTTCAGCGTGCCGGGCTCGCCCTCGACCAGCGTCAGCAGCGTCTGCTTGGGTCCGGAAGCGTTCTCGATCCACAGTTCGGCGCCGGCTTTGCCGCCCGCCTTGGCGCCGTAGGCCGCGCGCAGTTCGTCGAGGACGGGCCGCAGCGAGGGGTACTTCTCCGCGCTCAGCTCCTCGCCGTTGCGGTCCACCGCCTTGACCGGCGGGGTCGCGGGGGCGCCCGCGCGCAGCCTCTCGCCCTTCTGCAGCTGCGGGTGGAGGACCGAGTCCTGCCAGTCGACCAGCGGCTTCCCGCTGGTCAGGCCCCGTACGACGGTCAGCTGGGAGTCGTAGGCGAGCGGCTTGGTGACGCCCCCGTACGTCACCTCCGCCTCGACCCTGTACGGCACGGTGGCCCCGTTCGGCGTGCCCGGGGTGATCACGGCCCTGGACACGTACGCCTTGGACGCGAACTCGCCCAGCGCGCCCTGCGCGGCCGCCGCGTTGTTCGTCAGGTCGGCGGCCGCCCGGGCGTCCCCGGCCGCCCACGCGGCCAGGAAGGCCCGGGCGGTCGCGGCGGTCTCCTTCTCGGTGACGGGGCCGCTGCCCTTCTCCGCCCAGGCGGCGGCGGAGCCGCCGGCCTTGCCCCCGCCCGTACCGTCCCCGCCATCCCCGACCAAGGCATACACCCCGTACCCGGTACCGCCCACCATCGCCAGGAACACCCCGCCGACGACGGCCCCCTTCGCTGCCCCGTTCACTGACATTTCCTTCCCCCGTGGTCCCAATTCTCTGAACACGTTCAAAGAACCCCTGGTGCAGACCTTACGCGGTGCCACCACCCCAAGCGTCTCTTGTTACCGGAACGGAACCTCGGCCGCAGACGACGAAGGGCCCTCCCGCACACGGGAAGGCCCTTGCGGTCGCTGCCGCGCTACACCCAGGTGTCCAGCCACATCCGGCTGCGCCAGGAGTCCATCGGCAGGGTCTGGCCCGTGTAGATCGGCCAGAAGTAGATGGAGTGTCGCAGTCCATGAGGTCTGGAGCCCTGGCCAGCAGGTTTCCCGGGAACCAGGGC